>CBIHNM010000284.1:0-3192 GCA_966211265.1 uncultured Pseudonocardia sp. | reverse complement strand
GACGCCGCGGCGGGGCAGGTGCTGCTGACCGCCGGGACGGTGCTGGGGGCGCCGCAGATCGGGCTGGCCGCCGCGTGCGGTGCGGCCACGCTCGCGGTGCGCCGCCGTCCGCACGTGCTGGTGCTCTCCACCGGCTCCGAGCTGGTCGCGCCGGGGAGCCCGCTGGAGCCGGGCCAGATCTACGAGTCGAACGGCACGATGCTCGCCGTCGCGGTGCGCGAGGCCGGGGCCACCGCCGAGCAGCTCAGCTTCGTCCCGGACGACGTCGAGAAGTTCCGCGCGGTGCTCGCGGACAGGGCCGGCGCCGGTGTCGACCTCGTGCTCACCTCCGGCGGGGTCAGCGCGGGCGCCTACGAGGTGGTCAAGGACGCGCTCACCGGCAACGGCGTGCAGTTCGGCAAGGTCGCGATGCAGCCCGGCGGGCCGCAGGGCGCCGGCCGGCTGCGGTTCGACGGCGCGGGCGCCCCCGAGAGCGGGGACGGCGGTGTCGCGGTCGTGACGCTGCCGGGCAACCCGGTCAGCTCCCTGGTGTCGTTCGAGGTGTTCGTCCGGCCCGCGTTGCGTGCCGCGATGGGGCACCCGAGCCCGGATCGCCCGGTCGTGGCGGTGCGGCTGGACGGCTCCCTGGGGTCGCCCGCCGGTCGCCGGCAGTTCCGCCGGGGCATCCTGGACGCCCGCGCCGGCACCGTCTCCGAGATCGGGACGCCCGCCTCTCACCTGATCGGGGCACTGGCCCGGGCCGACTGCCTGATCGACATCCCGGCCGGGACCGAGCGCGTCGAGGACGGCGAGCCGGTCGACGTGTGGCTCCTGGAGGGCTGAGGTCGGGCCGGCCGGATCGGACGAGCACCTGGTCACCGCAGGTGGGGGACACCTCGTCGCAGGTCGGGGTACGCCGTATTGCCGATATGTGATCCATGTCATAGGCTGTCCGGGCAACGATCCCACGCCACGTGACGTCATAGAGGGTGAACATTCGGCCGATCGGTGTAGATCAGTGGTTCCGCCAACGGTGATCTAGACGACGGGTCGTCAGCTCAGGAATACTTTTCGTCGTGAGGGGTAGTCCCTTCACAGCACAGAGCCCACCGCCCGTCGCTGGGGAGCGGACGAGCGGTTCCAAGGCCGGGGTCGTCGTCTCGGGGGATGACGGCCCCGGCCCTTTGCGTCCCCCCGGTCGTCACCGGATCGTCTCCGCATCGCCACCACATCGAGCCCGGGCCCTGCCCCGGCGCCGCCGGGGTGCCGCGTAGCGTGTCGCCGACAGTCCGGATCGGCGCGCATGTCCTGGTCGTCTCCTCGACCCGGAGGCCGGAACCGGCGCAGCGTAGACCGACAGCACCGGCCGCAGCCGTCGCCGGTCACCGGGAACGGTGGCCTGCGCGCCGAGCCGGTGCGGAGGAGCCGACAACCCCCCATGCCCGACTCCACCGGGACCTCGCCGACCCATATCGCCCGACTGGTGCGGGAGGCGGTGCCGCCGATGCATCCCGGCGGCCGGCCGATCGTCGCCGGCGTCGGGCTCGCCGCGGCGGGCCTGCGCCTGCTCACCGGGCGGGGCACGGCCACCGGACTGATCGCGACCGCGGCCGTGGCCGCGTTCTTCCGGTCCCCGCACCGCACCCCGCCGGCCCGCACCGGCCTGGTGCTCGCCCCGGCCGACGGCACGGTCGCGACCGTCGTCGAGGTCGTCCCGCCACCGGAGCTGGACCTGCCGCGGGAGCCCTGCGTGCGGGTCAGCGTGTTCCTGTCGCTGCTCGACGTGCACGTCCAGTGGGTCCCGGTGCACGGTCGCGTCCGCGCGGTCGAGTACAGCCCGGGCGCGTTCCTGTCCGCCGACCTGGACAAGGCCAGCGAGGACAACGAGCGCAACGCCATCACCCTCGAGACGGCCGGCGGGCAGCGCGTCGGCGTCGTCCAGATCGCCGGGCTGCTGGCCCGGCGGATCGTCTGCCCGCTCGCCGCCGGCGACGAGGTCGCGGCCGGCGAGCGGTTCGGGCTGATCCGGTTCGGCTCCCGGGTGGACACCTACCTGCCCCCGGGGGCCACCGCACTGGTGGCGCCCGGGCAGCGCAGCGTCGGCGCGGAGACCGTGCTGGCCGAGCTGCCCCCGCCGGCGGGCGCGGAACGGGGGCCGGCGGCATGAGTCCCGGGGCCCCGCGCCGGCCCGAGGGCGGCTATCCCGCCGGGGTCCGACTGCTGCCGAACGCGGTGACGGTGCTCAACCTGTGCGCCGGGCTGTCCGCGGTGTACTTCGCCCTGGGTGGCCGTTTCGAGTTCGCGATCGGCGCGATCGCGGCCGCCGGGCTCTGCGACGCGCTCGACGGCGGGCTGGCCCGGCTGCTCGACGCCAGCAGCCGGATCGGTGCCGAGCTCGACTCGCTGGCCGACCTCGTGTCGTTCGGTGTGGCACCGGCCCTGGTCATCTACATCTGGGGCCTGCAGGGCACCCGCGCAGGCTGGATCGTCGCCCTGGTGTTCGCGGTGTGCATGGCGCTGCGGCTGGCCCGGTTCAACACCCTGGTCGACGACGACTCGACACCGCCGTTCGCCCGCGAGTTCTTCGTCGGCGTCCCGGCGCCGGCCGCCGCGATGACCGCCGGCATCCCCCTCTACCTGTGGCTGCACCTCGGGCAGGGCTGGTGGTCGTCACCGATCGTGGTCGCGGCGTGGGCGCTGTTCACCGCGGGGCTGATGGTCAGCCGGCTGCCGACGCTGTCGTTGAAGACGGTCCGGGTGCCGCAGCGGATGATCGCGCCGCTGCTCGTGGTCGTCGGCGTGATCGCCGCGGTGATGCTCACCGTGCCCTTCCTCGGCATCACCATCGCGGCGCTGGGCTACCTGGCACTGGTCCCCTACACCGTCTACCGCTACCGCTGGCTGTCCCGGCACCCCGAGGCCTGGGACGTGCCCGTGCGCCAGCGGCGGGCCGTCGCCCGGGCGGCCCGTTCGGCCCGGCGCCTGGGCCTGCGCCCGCCGTTGCGCCGCCGGGTCGCCGGACGGGCCGGGGCGATGGCGCGCGGCATGGCCCGCCGGCTGGGCAACGACGAACGACCCGCCTCGAACGGGGCCCCCGCGCCGACGTCGCCGCGCCGCGCCCCCACCGGCGGCCCGCTCCCCCCACGCGGCAGCCGCCGCCGCCTGGGCCTGCGCCGCCGCTGACCCCGCCACCCGCGAGGGGGTGGGGTTGGG
>CBIHNM010000283.1:0-3386 GCA_966211265.1 uncultured Pseudonocardia sp. | reverse complement strand
GCCGAACTCCGGGCTCATGTTGCCGATCGTGGCGCGGTTGGCCAGCGGCAGCGCGGCCAGGCCCTCGCCGTGGAACTCGACGAACTTCCCGACCACGCCGTGCTCGCGCAGCATCTCGGTGATGGTGAGCACGAGGTCGGTGGCGGTCGAGCCCTCGGGCAGCTCGCCGGTGAGCTTGAAGCCGACCACGCGCGGGATCAGCATGCTGACCGGCTGGCCGAGCATCGCGGCCTCGGCCTCGATGCCGCCGACGCCCCAGCCCAGCACGCCCAGGCCGTTGACCATCGTGGTGTGCGAGTCGGTGCCGACCAGTGTGTCGGGGTAGGCGGACAGGACGGAGCCGCCGTCGGCGGTGGCCACGTTGCGGGCCATCACCGTGCGGGCGAGGTGCTCGATGTTGACCTGGTGCACGATGCCGGTGCCCGGGGGGACGACCTTGAACTCGTCGAACGCGCCCTGGCCCCAGCGCAGGAACTGGTAGCGCTCCTTGTTGCGGCCGTACTCGAAGTCGACGTTGCGCTCGAACGCGTCCGGTGTGCCGAACACGTCGATGATCACCGAGTGGTCGATGACCAGCTCGGCCGGCGCCAGCGGGTTGACCTTGGCCGGGTCCCCGCCCATCTCGGTGACGGCCTCGCGCATGGTGGCGAGGTCGACGACGCAGGGCACGCCGGTGAAGTCCTGCATGATCACCCGTGCCGGGGTGAACTGGATCTCGGTGTCCGGGTCGGCCTTCGGGTCCCATCCGGCGATCGCGCGGATGTGGTCGGCGGTGACGTTCGCGCCGTCCTCGGTGCGCAGCAGGTTCTCCAGCAGGACCTTCAGGCTGTAGGGGAGTCGCTGCGATCCCTCGACCGCGGAGAGACGGAAGATCTCGTACCCGGTGCCGTCGACGTCGAGCTGTCCTCTGGCGCCGAAGCTGTCGGTGCTGGCCACTGGCTGTCCTCCCGCGTGGTGGGCGCGTGCTGGTTCGGGTCGGTGGGGTCGTTCGCGAGTCTCGCGCACCGCGTCGTGTGCGGCAGCACGACCCCTCACCTGCAAATAGTACGCGTGTCCTATATGGCGGCGCGACCGGATGTGACACAGCCGGATCCTCCCGGCGGCGGTATCGCTCGTGTGGCAGAAGTTGTGCCGGAGTTCCGTGTGTCGCACTGTGACAGTCGGTGCTGGAGTGAGAGTCTGGGCTCGGCCACGGTCCGTGGCGTCTTCGGTTCGACCGGCAGGGAGGCGGCGTGGTGCGCAGGGTCCGGCGATCGTTCGGAGCCCCCGCCGTCTGCGGCGTACTGGGCCTGCTGACCGCCGTGCTGGCCGCGACGCCCGGGATCGACCCGGGCCCCGCCGTCGAGGTCACGCGGGTGGCCGCGGTCCGGGCCACGGTTCCGGCGCAGCCACCGCCCCCGGTCCCGCCGCCCAACCCGGGTGACGAGCAGCTCGAGCGCGCCCGCGGCGACGTCGCCGCCCGCGCCGCCGAGGTGGGACGGCTGACCGCGCGCCTGTCCGAGCTGGCCCAGGAGGCCGACGAGCTCCAGATCCAGGTCGCCTCCCAGCGCGAGTCGGCCAATGCCGCCCGCGACCCGCCCCCCCGGCCGGGCGCGGGGGGGGCGACGGCCGCGGAGACGGCGGCCGCGGCGCGGGGCAGGACCGAGGCGGCGAGCGCCGCGATCGACGACGCCCGGACCCGCCTCGACGAGTTCGTGGCCGGGATCTACGGGCACGGCCTGGACCTGGGCCCGCTGGGCCTGCTCAGCCGCGCGACCGATCCGCAGGACCTGATGGACCGCGCGCGCCTGACCGACGCGCTGAGCAGGGACCAGGCCGACGCCCTGGACGCCCTCGAACGTGCCCGGGTCGCCCGGGCCAACGCCGACTCCCTGGCCCGCGCCGCGCAGGAGGAGGCCGACCGGCGCAAGGAGGCCGCGGCCGCCGCGCGCCGCGCGCCCGACCAGGCCCTCGTCGAGGCCCAGCAGGCCTCCGACGAGCAGTCGGCGCGCCTCGACGTCGTCACCGGTGAGCAGGCCCAGGTGCAGCAGCAGCTCGACGCCGCCCAGAACTCCGACGCGACACTGCGTGGCCAGCGGGCGCGCTTCGAGCAGTGGCAGGCCGACCAGGCCGCGGCCGAGCGGGCCCGCGAGCGGGCCCAACAGGCGGCCGCCGAGGCCCGGAACCGGCAACGTGCCCGGCAGGAGAACTCGTCGTCGGAGTCCGCGCCCGCCGTCGCGCCCGCGCCGCGCCGCGGAGGCTCGGACGCGATCGAGACCGTGATCGACCGGGCGATGGCGCAGCTGGGCGTCCGCTACTCCTGGGGCGGGGGCAACTCGCGCGGCCCGACCAAGGGGATCCGCGACGGGGGCGCCGGTGACGAGCACCTCGACTACGCCAACGAGGGCTTCGACTGTTCCGGGTTGATGCTCTACGCGTTCTCCGGGATCGGGATCGACCTGCCCCGCTACAGCGGCAACCAGCACAAGGCCGGTGAGCAGGTGCCGACCGATCAGATGCGCCGTGGCGACATGCTGGCCTGGGCCGAGGACGGCCGGACCTACCACATCGCGCTCTACCTGGGCGACGGCAAGATGCTCGAGGCGCCCTACTCCGGCTCCGAGGTCAAGGTGTCCCCGGTGCGCTACAAGAACCTGATGGACACCGTCACCCGCATGGTCTGAGCTCGTGCGCGGAAATCGGCGCCCCGGCCGCGAGGCAGAATCCGTCGTGTGGTCGACGACGAGGGTTATCTGCTCGACAACCGGCAGAGCGAGGCCGGCCGTCGCTTCGCGGCGCTGGCCGAGCTGTTCGACCCGTCCACGTTCCGCCACCTCCTCGGCTGCGGTGCGGGTCCCGGATGGCGGTGCTGGGAAGTCGGAGCGGGTGGTCGCAGCGTGCCGGACTGGTTGGCCGGCCGGGTCGGACCCGGGGGAGCGGTCATCGCGACCGACATCGACACCTCGTGGCTCGAGACCGCCGGGCGGCCCGACCACCTGCGGGTCGTGCGTCACGACGTCGGGACCGAGCCGCCCCCGGCCGACGGTCTCGACCTCGTCCACGCCCGTCTCGTGCTCACCCACGTTCCCCGGCGCGACGATGCGCTGCGGTCGATGGTCGCCGCGCTGCGCCCGGGCGGATGGCTCGTCGTCGAGGAGGCCGACCCCGGGCTGCAGCCGCTGCTGTGTCCCGACGAGTACGGGCCCGCCCAGCAGCTCGCGAACCGGCTGCGGCGCGGTTTCCGCGAGCTGATGGCCGGACGCGGCGCCGACCTGGGCTACGGGCGCACGCTGCCCCGGCGACTGCGCGGGCTCGGACTGGTCGAGGTCGGCGCCGACTCCTACTTCCCGATCACGGCGCCGGCCTGCACGGCGCTCGAGATCGCGACCGTCGAGCAGATCCGCGAC
>CBIHNM010000282.1:0-3855 GCA_966211265.1 uncultured Pseudonocardia sp. | reverse complement strand
GGGGGGGGGGCCGGCGCGCGCCCCCCCCCGGGGGCCGGTGGTGGGGGTGCCCTCGGGTCGGGTTAAGGTGGCCTTGCCCGGGCCGTTCTGCACGAACGACTCCATGCCCGCCTTGGCGTCGTCGCTGGCGAACACGCCGGCGAACAGCTCGGACTCGATGTCCAGGCCGGTGCGCAGGTCGGTGTCCAGGCCGCCGTCGACCGCCTTCTTGGCCGCGGCCAGCGCCAGCGCCGGGCCGGCCTTGAACTGCGCGGCGTAGGCGACCGAGCGGGAGTAGACCTCGTCGGCCGGGACGACCTCGTCGACCAGTCCGATCGCCAGGGCCTCCTCGGCGGTGACCATCCGGCCGGTGTAGATCAGGTCCTTGGCCCGCGCCGGGCCGACCAGGCGGGCCAGGCGCTGGGTGCCGCCGCCGCCGGGGAAGATCCCGAGCAGGATCTCGGGGAAGCCGAGCTTGGCGTTCTCGCCGGCGATCCGGCGGTCCGCCCCGAGCACGACCTCCAGGCCGCCGCCGAGGGCGTACCCGGTCAGCGCCGCCACGGTCGGCTTGGAGATCGTCGAGATCGCACCGAGCCCGGCGGAGAGCTTCCGGGCGACCGGAGCCATGTCCGCGTAGGACATGGTCGCCATCTCCTTGACGTCGGCGCCCGCGGCGAACGTCTTCTCGCCGCCGTAGACGACCACCGCGCGCACGTCGGCGCGGGTGTCGGCCTCCTCGGAGACGGCGAGGAGCTCCTGCTGGATCTGGCGGTTCAGCGCGTTCATCGGCGGCCGGTCGATCCGGATGGTCCCGACGCCGTCGTCCACGGACAGGCTCACGAATTCGGTCACGCCCGGGACCCTAACCCTCCCCCGCCGGCTCGCGTCGTGGAACCGTGACGCGCCCGGGTGCGGCGCCGTCGCGCAGCAGCGAGGCTCCACCAACGCGTCGGGTGGTGAGGGGGTCAGTCGCGGCGCCAGGCGGTGTAGCGGCCCCGGCGGCGGGCGACCTGCAGCGGGAGGCCGAAGGTCTCGGAGAGGGACTCGTCGGTGAGGACGTCCTCGAGCAGGCCGGCGGCGACGACCCCGCCGTCGCGCAGCAGCAGGGCGTGGGTGTAGCCGGGCGGGATCTCCTCGACGTGGTGGGTGACCAGCACCGACGCCGGCGCCTCCGGGTCGAGGGCCAGCGTGGACAGCCGCGCGACCAGGTCCTCGCGCCCGCCGAGGTCGAGGCCGGCGGCGGGCTCGTCGAGCAGGAGCAGCTCGGGGTCGGTCATCAGGGCACGGGCGATCAGGGCGCGTTTGCGCTCGCCCTCGGACAGGGTCCGGTAGGCGCGGTCGGTCAGCCGCCCCATGCCGAGTGCCGCGAGCAGGTGCCCGGCGCGGGCGGTGTCCTCGGTGTCGTAGGCCTCGCGCCAGCGTCCGAGCACGCCGTACCCGGCGCTGACCACGACGTCGCTGACGATCTCGTCGCCGGGGATCCGGACGCCGAGGTTGGCCGAGGTCAGGCCGATCCGGGGCCGCAGCTCGAACAGGTTGACCCGGCCGAGCCGCTCGCCGAGGACGTGCACGGAGCCCGAGGTCGGGTGCATCTCGGCACCGGCCAGGCGCAGCAGGGTGGTCTTGCCGGCGCCGTTCGGGCCGAGCACGACCCATCGTTCGTCGAGCTCGACGCGCCAGTCGACGCGGTCGAGCAGGGTCGCGGGACCGCGCCGGACGGCGACACCGTCCATCGCGATCACCAGGTCGTCGAGATCGGTCGGTGTGACGCCGGGCGCGGGCGGGGTTCCGGGAGTGGCCACACCCCTATCCTGGCCGATCGTGCCGGTCTTCCCCCTGGGTGCCCATCCCGACGATCACGGAACGCGCTTCGCCGTGGCCTCCACCAGCGCGGAGGTGGTCGAGGTCTGCCTGGTCGACGGCCCCTCCGACGAGGACGGCGGCAGGTCCGGCGGGCCGGGCGAGCTGACCGAGCGGCGCGTCGAGCTCACCGAGCACACGTTCGGGGTGTGGCACGGCCATGTCCGGGGCGTGGCGCCCGGGCAGCGTTACGGGTTCCGGGTGCACGGCCCGTACCGGCCGTTCCAGGGTGTGCGGGCGAACCCGCAGAAGATCCTCGTCGACCCCTACGCGAAACAGGTCACCGGCCGCGTCACCGACCTCGAGGCCGCACGCGGCTGGGTCGACGACCCGATGACCGGGCGCCCGAGCACGGTCAACTCGCTCGGGCACGTGCCGCTCTCGGTGGTCGTCGCCCCGGACGGGGGCCCGGTGCGGCCCCGCCCGGACGTGCCGTGGTCGGACACGGTGATCTGCGAGGTGCACGTGCGCGGCTACACCCGCCTGCACCCCGAGGTGCCGCCGGAACAGCGCGGGACCTACCTGGGGCTGGCGCACCCGGCCGTCGTCGAGCACCTGCGCCGGATCGGGGTGACCGCGGTGGAGCTGCTGCCGGTGACCGCGATCGCCGACGAGCCGCCGCTGCTCGAACGCGGCGCGGTGAACTACTGGGGCTACTCCACGCTGGGCTTCCTGGCCCCGCACCCGGGCTACGCCAGCGTGCCGGGGGCCGAGATCGCCGAGTTCGCGACCATGGTCGAGACGCTGCACGCGGCCGGGATCGAGGTGATCCTCGACGTGGTCCCGAACCACACCTGCGAGGGCGGCGTCGGCGGCACCACGCTGTCCTACCGCGGCCTGGACGCACCGGCCTACTACTCGCTGGGCGGCTCCGGCCACGACAACGACATCACCGGCACCGGCAACACCCTCGACACCGGGTCGCCGACGGTGATCCGGCTGATCTGCGACGCCCTGCGGTACTGGGTGCAGGCCTTCGGCGTCGACGGGTTCCGGATCGACCTGGCCAGCGTGCTGGGCCGCCCGCGCTCGGGGGCGTTCGACGCGCACTCGGCGCTGCTCACCGCGATCGCCCAGGACCCGGTCCTCTCCGGCGCCAAGCTGATCGCCGAGCCGTGGGACGCGACCGGCGAGGGCTATCGGGTCGGCGGGTTCGGCGTCGCCTGGTCGGAGTGGAACGGGCGCTACCGCGACGCCGTGCGCGACTTCTGGCGCGGGCACGGCGGGATCGCCGAGCTGGCCTCGCGGATGACCGGCAGCTCCGACATCTACGGCTCCTCCGGGCGCCGGCCCTGGGCCTCGGTCAACTTCGTCACCGCGCACGACGGGTTCACCCTGCGCGACCTGGTCTCCTACGAGCGCAAGCACAACGAGGGCAACGGCGAGCACAACCGGGACGGCACCGACGACAACCGGTCGCAGAACCTCGGCGTCGAGGGCGAGAGCGAGGACCCCGGCCTCGAACGGGCACGGCTGACGACGGCCCGGTCGATCCTGGCCACGTTGCTGCTCTCGGTCGGCACGCCGATGCTGCTCGGCGGCGACGAGCGCTGGCGCACCCAGGGCGGCAACAACAACGCCTACTGCCGCGACGACGAGACGTCCTGGGTGGACTGGACCTCGACGCGGGAGAGCGCGGCGCTGGCCGCGTTCACCGCACGGGTCGCCGAGCTGCGCCGGGAGTCACCGGTGCTGCACCGCGACCAGTTCTACGTCGACGGCGAGGTGCTGTGGTGGCACCCGTCCGGGCGGCCGATGGACAACGGGGACTGGCACGACGGGAGCACCCGGACGCTCGTGGTGCTCCTGGCGGACTACTGGCTGCTGCTGCTGCACTCCGGCGACGAGCCGGGTGAGTGCGTGCTGCCGGCCGAGCACGGCTTCGACCCGGTCCTGGACACGACCACCCCCGACGGCCGCCCCGCCGACACCACGACCGTCGAGGCGGGCTCGACCCTGACCCTGCCGCCCAGATCCGTCCAGCTCCTGCGCAGCCGCTGAGCCGCCGCGCCGCCG
>CBIHNM010000281.1:0-4319 GCA_966211265.1 uncultured Pseudonocardia sp. | reverse complement strand
GAGCGGAACAGCATCAGGATCAGCAGCGTGTTGATGCCGAACGCCAGCCGGTGCGCGACCAGCCCGAGGAACGGCGCTGCGACCGCCGGGGTGGTGGCGGTCGCCCGGGCCCCGGCCACCAGCCCGCCCGCGACCTGGCGCAGCAACCGCTGACCGCGCGCGGCCGACGGGTCGACCGCGTCCGGCCCCAGTGCCGCGCGGGCGAAGCGCATCGCCAGCACCGCGGCCAGCAGGGACCCGGCCGCGGCCATCAGCGTGGTCAGGGCCGAACCGGCGTCGCCGGACCCGAACACCGCCCGGAACCCGACCGCGCTCGCCGCGCCGAGCGCGGCCACGGCGGCCCCGACCGTCACCGACAGGGTGTTCGCGGGGATCAGCCGCGACCGGTCGTCGACGACGTGCGGCAGCGCCGCGGACAACCCGGACAGGACGAACCTGTTCACCCCGGTCACGGCCAGGGCCAGCACGAACAGCGCCGGACCGGCCAGGCCCGCGGCCAGCGCGGCCGCGACGCACACGACCAGCAGCGCCCGCAGGACGCTGGCCCCGGCCAGCACGCGGCGCCGGTCCCAGCGGTCGAGCAGCGCTCCGGCGAACGGGCCGAGCAGCGAGTAGGGCAGCAGCATCACCGCCAGCCCGGACGCGATCAGCAGCGGGTCCGCCTCGCGCTCGGGATTGAACAGCACGGCCCCGCCGAGCGCGGCCTGGAACAGGCCGTCGGCCCACTGCGCGCAGAGCCGCAGGGCCAGCAGACGGGCGAACGCGGCGGTGCGCAGCAGGTGGGCGAGACCCGCCCGCGGTCGGCCGGCGGCCTCGACGTGGCGTGTCGCCGCGAGGTCCGGGTCGGTCGGGATACCGGGCACGGGTGGTGAGCCTACGTCGCCGGGGCGAGTGCAACGATGGGCTCGTGCGGCCTCATCGCGCCGGCCCCGGCGCCCCTCCACCTGTGATGCCGGGCTCCCTCCTCGTGGCTGCGCCGAGCCTCACCGACCCGAACTTCGCACGGACGATCGTCTACATGATCGAACACCGTCCGCAGGGCAGCCTCGGCGTCGTGCTGAACCGGCCGGGTGCGGCCGAGGTCCGCGAGGTGCTGCCGGCGTGGGGGCCGCTGGCCTCCGAGCCGCGCTCGCTGTTCCTCGGCGGGCCCGTCGACAACGGGACCGCGCTGTGCCTGGCGGCGTTGCGCACCGGGCAGACCTCCCGTGACATCCGGGGGCTGACCGCGGTGCGCGAGCCCGTCCAGCTCGTCGACCTCGACTCCGACCCGGCACCGCTGGTCCCCCGCCTGCGCGGGCTGCGGGTGTTCGCGGGCTACTCGGGCTGGGACGCCGGGCAGCTGGCCGGGGAGATCTCCCGCGGTGACTGGTTCGTCGTCCCGGGGCTGCCCGACGACGTGCTGGGTCCGGCGCACGACGGGCACTGGGAGCGGGTGTTGCGACGGCAGGGTCTGCCGCTGGCGCTGCTGGCCACGTTCCCGCTCGACCCGGCCCGCAACTGAGCAGCGCGCCGGTTCCGGCGCGGTACCGTCGGCACCCGGCGGATCGACGGAGGTCACGCGCATGCTCGGTCGACGTCCGGCCGCCGAGAGGCCCGGCCCCGGTCAGGAGTCGGTGTGGGACTACCCGCGCCCTCCGCGCGCCGAGCGGGTGCACCGCCGGGCCGTGCTGCGGCACGCGGGCGTCGTCGTCGCGTCCAGCGACGACCTGGTGCGGGTCCTGGAGACCTCGCATCCGCCGACCTACTACCTGCCGCGCACCGCGTTCACCGAGGGCGTGCTGGCCGCCGTCGAGCGGCGGACGTTCTGCGAGTGGAAGGGCATTGCGCACTACGTCGACGTCTCGGTCCCCGGTGCGGCGCCGCTGCGGTCGGTCGGCTGGTGGTACCCGGAGCCGGACGCGCGCTACCCGGAGCTGACCGACCGGGTCGCGGTGTACGTGGCGCCGTTCGACGAGATCCGCCTGGGCAGTGCCGATGCGCGTCCCGACGGCGCATGTCCCGGTGAGGTGGTGCGCCCGCAGCCCGGCGGCTTCTACGGCGGGTGGGTGACCGACGAGGTGGTCGGGCCGTTCAAGGGTGTTCCGGGCTCGCAGGGCTGGTAGCGGCCCCGTCACCGGTCCGGGCGCTCAGGCGGTGCCGGTCTCCCGGCCGGCGTGCGCGGCGTCGGCGCCGGTCGCGGCGTCGGGACGGCAGCCGGCGACCAGGTCGCAGCCGGTGCACGCGCCGCCACACGTCTGCGGGCCCGGCGACTCCGCGACGAGCGCCGCGGCGGCCCGGTCGCCCAGTGCCCCGCCGAGCGCGGAGAGCAGCAGCACCGCGGGCACCGACACCCCGGTGACCACCCAGGCCAGCACGACCGGCGGCCCGGTCGCCACCACGGCGCCCCCGACCACGCCGACCGCTCCGGCGGCGCCCAGCAGGGGTGCCGCGACCTTGTTCGCGGCCACGAACGCCGGGCCGCTGTGCAGGCTCGACCGGGTGCGGACACCGGCGAACCGGTTCCTCGGCAGCCGTGCGCGCCCGCCGAGGACGGCGACCGCGATCAGGGCTGCACCGACCAGCACCAGCAGCACGCCGAGCACGAGGCGAAGGGTCATGGGCACCCCACCAGCCTAGATACCACCGCCCCGGCGCGCGCTCCCGCCCACCGTGACGCCGCCGCGGTGCGCCCTCCGGCGCCGCCGACGCGCCCCGTCGGCTCCGTCCCGCGGCACCCCCCGCTACCCTGGACCCATGTGCACGGCTCGCCGGACGCTGCGACTTACCGGCGCCGCACCGAGTTGAGCCCGACTCCCGGCGCGGCGGCGACCCCTTCTGCCATGACAGGAGGGGTCGCGTGTGTTCCGGCCCCGGAACGTGCGGGCCGTCACGACATTCCCTCGAGGTGAAGCGGACATGACCACCGACATCAGCCAGGCCGACAGCGCCGCGTCGTCGGTCGACGCCGGCCAGCAGACGCCCCCGTTCCGCTACGACGCCGAGATGGCGGGCCGGATCGAGCGCAAGTGGCAGGACGTCTGGGAGCGCGACGAGACCTTCCACGCCCCGAACCCGGGCGAGCCCGGTTCGGAGCGGCCCAAGGTCTACCTGATGGACATGTTCCCCTACCCGTCCGGCTCCGGGCTGCACGTCGGGCACCCGCTGGGCTTCATCGGTACCGACGTGCTGGGCCGCTACCTGCGGATGACCGGGCACAACGTGCTGCACCCGATGGGCTTCGACGCGTTCGGGCTGCCGGCCGAGCAGTACGCGGTGCAGACCGGGACGCACCCGCGCGCCACCACCGAGACCAACATCGCCCGCTACCGCGCGCAGCTGCGCCAGCTGGGCCTGGCCCACGACCCGCGCCGCTCGGTCGCGACGACCGACATCGAGTTCTACCGCTGGACCCAGTGGATCTTCCGGGAGATCTTCGAGGCCTTCTACGACACCGATGCCGGGCGCGCCCGCCCGATCGCCGAGCTGCGCGCCGAGTTCGAGGCCGGCACCCGTGCCGTCCCGGACGGCCGCGACTGGGCCTCGCTGGAGGAGGCCCAGCGCCGCGAGGTGATCGACGGTCACCGGCTGGCCTACATCTCCGAGGCGCCGGTGAACTGGTGCCCGGGCCTGGGCACGGTGCTGGCCAACGAGGAGGTCACCGCCGACGGCCGCAGCGAGCGCGGCAACTATCCGGTGTTCCGGCGCAGCCTCAAGCAGTGGAAGATGCGGATCACCGCCTACGCCGACCGCCTGGCCGACGACCTGGACCGGGTCGACTGGCCGGAGTCGGTCAAGGCGATGCAGCGGAACTGGATCGGCCGCTCGGAGGGCGCGCAGGTCCGTTTCGGCACCTCGGGCGCCTCGGGCAGCGGCAGCGGGACGAGCACCGACATCGAGGTGTTCACCACCCGCCCGGACACGCTGTTCGGCGCCACCTACATGGTGCTCGCGCCCGAGCACCCGCTGCTCGAGACGATCATCCCGGCCACGTGGCCCGAGGGCGTCGACGAGCGTTGGACCGGCGGCGCGGCGACCCCGGCCGAGGCGGTCACCGCCTACCGGACCGCGGCCGGGCGCAAGTCCGAGCTGGACCGCCAGGAGAACAGGGACAAGACCGGTGTGTTCACCGGGGCCCACGCCACGAACCCGGTGAACGGGCAGCAGATCCCGATCTTCGTCGCCGACTACGTGCTGATGGGCTACGGCACCGGCGCGATCATGGCCGTGCCCGGTGAGGACGTCCGCGACTTCGAGTTCGCCGACAAGTTCGGGCTGCCTGTCGTCCGAACCGTGCAGCCACCGGAGGGCTTCGACGGCGGCGCCTACACCGGCGCCGGCCC
>CBIHNM010000280.1:0-4411 GCA_966211265.1 uncultured Pseudonocardia sp. | reverse complement strand
GCAGCGCGGGCGAGGCGGGGTCCACCACGAGCCCGGCGGCGCGCAGCCGTCCGAGCCCGGCGGCGGGGTCGTGCGGGTGCGGCAGCAGCACCGTGCGCCACGGCGTGACCACGGCGGCGGGGGCGAGCGCGGCCAGCAGGCGCGCGTCGTCGGCGCGCAGCTCACCCAGGACCGGGGCCAGGCCGAGCGCGGTACCCCCGTCGTCGCGCGGGACGGGGCCGACCGGCGGGTGCACGGCGGGTGCATCGGGCGCGGGCGGCCCGGCCGGGTGCACCGCGGGCCCGGCACCGTCGGCGCGCAGCGCGGCCCCGATCCGCCCGGCCGCGTCGACGACCTCCGCGGCCCGCCACGCCCGGGCGGAGTCGCCGTGCCCGGCACGCACCGCCAGGAACGCCGCGGCCGCGCGGCACAGCAGCGCCGGCGCCCCGGCGCGCGAGGAGCCCAGACCGGTGCCGGCCCCGGCGGCCAGCAGCGCCCCGGTGTCCGGCCCGGTGGCGACCCAGCACAGGTCCGGGCGCTCGGCGGCGACGTCGCCGCGGCCGTCGTCGATCGCGAACAGGAACCGGCCCGGCAGCCCGGCCAGCTCCGGTGACGCGCACAGCGCACGGTCCAGCGCGCCGGCCAGGCCGCGGACGTCGGCCAGCCCGCCGGTGACCCCGCTCGCCGGGGACGCCAGCACGTTGCGGACCTTCTCGTGCGCGAACGAGGGCAGCAGCCCGGCCCCGGCCAGACGCCGGACCAGGTCCGGGTCGTCGCGGTCCAGGCCGCGCAGCTGCAGGTTCCCCCGCGAGGTCAGGTGCACCGCCCCGTCGCCGAGCAGCGCCGCGACGTCGGCGAGCGCGTGCAGCTGAGCGGCCGTGACCACCCCGCCGGGCAGCCGGACCCGGGCCAGCGCGCCGTCCGCGGCGTCGTGCGGCGACAGCACACCCGGGCAGGCGTCGGCGCGGGAACGGACGGGGGTCGGCACCGGGTCACTGTAGGCACACCCCGCGCCGGCCCGGCCGGTCCGGACGTGGCGGGCTGTGTCACAGCGGCACCGAGACGTGACCGCGGCACCGCGACCTGTCCCACCCCCGCTTGACGCGGGGTGTGCGCGTTGCGGACAGTGATCCGACACCTCCATACGGCGGGTGGGAACAGGAAGCCGGTGCGAGTCCGGCGCGGTCCCGCCACTGTCACCGGGGAGCGGACCCCACCGCAGGGCCACGGGCACCACGCCCGGAAGGCCGGGGCGAGCGCCGATCCGGGAGCCAGGACACTGCGCCCTCCCGCCGCCCGTGCGCCCACCGGCACACGGGCACCTCCGACCCGGGACGCGGATCCCGAGTAAGGCTTCGCCGATGCCTCGCGCCCTGTCCTGCCCCGCCGTCCCGGGCGGAGCCGACACGTGATCCTGCTGCTCTCCACCTCCGACACCGACCTGCTCTCGGCGCGGTCCTCCGGCGCCGACTACCGCCTCGCGAACCCGAACCGGGTGCTGCTCCCCGAGCTCGCCGAGATGGCGGCCGGCGCCGACGTCGTCGTCGTGCGGGTGCTCGGCGGGTACCGGTACTTCGAGGAGGGCCTGGACCTGCTGCGGGCCGGTGACACCCCGCTGGTCGCGCTCGGCGGCGAGATGGCCCCGGACGCGGAGATGATGGAGCTGTCCTCGGTGAGCGCCGGTGTCGCCGCCGACGCGCACACCTACCTCGCCCAGGGCGGGCCGGAGAACCTCCGGCAGCTGCACGCGTTCCTGTCCGACACGGTGCTGCTCACCGGCGAGGGCTTCACCCCGCCGGTGCAGCTGCCGGAGTGGGGCCACCTGGAACGGGCGGCGTCCCCGCAGGCCGGGGGCGACGCACCCGGAACGGGCCGCGGCGAGCGCCCCACGGTCGCGGTGCTCTACTACCGCGCCCAGCAGCTGGCCGGGAACACCACCTACGTCGAGTCGCTCTGCGACGCGGTCGAGGCCGCCGGGGCGACCCCGTTGCCGATCTACTGCGCCTCGCTGCGCCAGGCGCCCGCGGCGCTGCTGGACACGCTGCGCGCGGCCGACGCGATGATCGTCACCGTGCTCGCGGCGGGCGGCACGAAGCCCGCGTCCGCGCAGGCCGGCGGCGAGGACGAGGAGTGGGACGTCACCGAGCTGGCCGCGCTCGACGTCCCGATCCTGCAGGGCCTGTGCCTGACCTCGTCCCGGGAGACCTGGGACGCCAACGACGACGGGCTGTCCCCGCTCGACGTCGCCACCCAGGTCGCGGTGCCCGAGTTCGACGGCCGGCTGATCACCGTCCCGTTCTCGTTCAAGGAGGTCGACGCCGACGGCCTGTCGGTCTACGTGCCCGACCCCGAGCGGGCGGCGCGGGTGGCCGGGATCGCCGTGCGGCACGCGAACCTGCGGCGGATCCCGAACGCCGACAAGAAGATCGTCATGATGCTGTCGGCGTACCCGACCAAGCACGCGCGGATCGGCAACGCGGTCGGGCTGGACACCCCGGCCAGCGCCGTCGCGCTGCTCGAGGCCATGACCGCGGCCGGCTACGACACGGGCGAGTTCCCCGGCGTCGAGGACGGCGACGGCGACGCGCTGATCCACGCCCTGATCGCCGCCGGCGGGCAGGACCCGGACTGGCTGTCGGAGGAGAAGCTCGCCGGCAACCCGATCCGGATCTCCGCGGCCCGCTACCGCAGCTGGTTCTCCGCGCTGCCCGCGGACTTCCGCGAGGGCGTCGAGGAGCACTGGGGTGCCGCGCCCGGCGAGATGTACGTGGACCGGTCGCGCGACCCGGACGGCGAGATCGTCGTCGCGGCGCTGCGGTCGGGCAACGTCACGCTGATCGTGCAGCCCCCGCGCGGGTTCGGCGAGAACCCGGTCGCGATCTACCACGACCCGGACCTGCCGCCCTCGCACCACTACCTGGCCGCCTACCGCTGGCTGGCCGCCCCGCCCGCCGACGGCGGGTTCGGCGCGGACGCGATCGTGCACATCGGCAAGCACGGCAACCTGGAGTGGCTGCCGGGCAAGACGCTGGGCATGTCCGCCTCCTGCGGCACCGACGCCGCGCTCGGCGACCTGCCGCTGATCTACCCGTTCCTGGTCAACGACCCCGGCGAGGGCACCCAGGCCAAGCGCCGGGCGCACGCCACTCTGGTCGACCACCTGATCCCGCCGATGGCCCGCGCCGAGTCCTACGGCGACATCTCCCGGCTCGAGCAGCTGCTCGACGAGCACGCCAACATCTCCGCGCTCGACCCGGCCAAGCTGCCCGCGATCCGCCAGCAGATCTGGACGCTGATGCAGGCCGCGAAGCTCGACCACGACCTGGGCCTGTCCGAGCGCCCGCACGAGGCCGAGTTCGACGACTTCCTGCTGCACGTCGACGGCTGGCTGTGCGAGATCAAGGACGTGCAGATCCGGGACGGGCTGCACGTGCTGGCCGCGGCGCCGCAGGGCGAGCCGCGGGTCGAGCTGGTCCTGGCGATGCTGCGGGCGCGGCAGATGTGGGGCGGCGAGCAGAGCGTGCCCGGCCTGCGCGAGGCGCTGGGCCTGACCGAGGACGGCTCCGAGACCGGCGCCCGCACCGACGAGGTGGAGCGGGTCGCGCACGCGATGGTCGCCGCCATGGAGGCGCAGTCCTGGGCCCCCGACGCCGCGGCCCGGGTGGTGGCCGCCCACCTCCCCGCCCCCACCTCCTCCGACGAGCCGCACCCCGGTCGGAACCTCTCCGACGGGAGTGCCGCTCGTCCGGGTGGGCAGGGGGACCCGGCGGTGGTGGAGAAGATCCTGCGCTTCGCCGCCGAGGAGGTCGTGCCGCGCCTCGACGAGACCCGCCACGAGATCGACCGGGTGCTGCACGCCCTCGACGGCGGCTTCATCCCGGCCGGGCCGTCCGGCTCGCCGCTGCGCGGGCTGATCAACGTGCTGCCGACCGGGCGCAACTTCTACTCCGTGGACCCGAAGGCGGTGCCGTCCCGGCTGGCCTGGGAGACCGGGCAGGCGATGGCCGAGTCGCTGGTCGCCCGCTATCTGGCCGACCACGGCGAGTACCCGCGCTCGGTGGGCCTGTCGGTGTGGGGGACCAGCGCGATGCGCACCTCCGGCGACGACGTGGCCGAGGTGTTCGCGCTGCTGGGCGTGCGCCCGGTGTGGGACGAGGCGAGCCGGCGGGTCCGCGACCTCGAGGTGATCTCCCTCGACGAGCTGGGCCGCCCGCGGATCGACGTCACCGTGCGCATCTCCGGGTTCTTCCGCGACGCCTTCCCGCACGTGCTGGCGCTGCTCGACGACGCCGTCGCCCTGGTCGCGCACCTCGACGAGCCCGACGAGGAGAACTTCGTGCGTGCCCACGTCGCCGCCGACACCGAGCGCACCGGCGACGACCGCCGCGCCCGCACCCGGATCTTCGGGTCCAAGCCGGGTACCTACGGGGCC
>CBIHNM010000279.1:0-4480 GCA_966211265.1 uncultured Pseudonocardia sp. | reverse complement strand
CGAAGTGCGGCGACGCGGGGTCGAGGGCCCCGCGCCCGGAGACGAGGGTGACCACCGGTGACGCCGCCGCGTCCACGAGCCGGGCGAACGCGGGCACCGCACCGGCACGCTCGACCAGGTGCCCGGCGACCAGGACCGCGCTGTGGGCCTCGGCGAGCAGGGCCGCGGCCGCGCGCCGGAACTCGGCGACGGCGAGCGGGTCGGGCTCCACGCGCGGCAGCGGGGTCGTGGGGGCGGGCACGCGCGCGGTCGCGACGTCCACCGGCACGGCCAGGTACACCGGGCGGAGCTCGCGCACCGCCGTGGCCAGGACCTCGTCGATCCGGGCGGCCACCGCGTCCGGGGCCGGTCCGGGGCCGAGCACCGCGCCGTCCGCGGTGACCTCGGCGTAGGCACGGGCGAAACGCCCGAAGTCGCCGTCGCCGAGCGTGTGGTGCAGCAGCGCGCCCCGCTCGGCGAGCGCCGAGGGCGGGGCGCCGGTGATCTGGACCAGCGGCACGTTCTCGGCGTAGGCGCCGGCGACGGCGTCGATCGCGCTGAGCTCGCCCACGCCGAACGTCGTGACCAGGGCGGCCATCCCGCGGGTACGGGCGTACCCGTCCGCGGCGTAGCCGGCGCCCAGCTCGTTCGGCGACCCGACCCACTCCTGACGTCCCTCGGCCAGCAGGTGGTCGAGCAGGGTCAGGCTGAAGTCACCGGGGACACCGAACAGGTGCTCGACGCCCAGCTCGCCCAGTCGCCGGGCGAGGTACTGCGCAACGGTCACGGTCTGCATGCACCCAGGGGACGCCGATGCCTCGTTCTGCGCAATACTCATCGACAGAAGTGCGCAGAATGCTTCACAGGTAACGATCGAGCAGAGCGGAAGTGGTCATGATGCGTCCTCTGGATCGGACCGACGCGAGGATCCTGCTGGCCCTCGACGACGACCCGGCCGCCACCGTGGTCGCACTCGCCGAAGCGCTGGGGCTGGCCCGCAACACCGTCCAGTCACGACTGCGCCGCCTCGAGTCCGACGGCGCCCTGGCCCCGCCGAGCGTCCGCGTCCGGCCGGGCCACGCCGCGAGGCCGGTGCTCGCGTTCGTCACCCTCGCGATCGGTCAGGGCGAGTCCGACACCACGACCGCGGAGATCGCCGCGGTGCCCGAGGTGTGCGAGATGCACGCCATCACCGGCGACGGGGACCTGCACGTGCGGATCGTCGCCGCGGACAACGCCGACCTGCACCGGGTGACCCGGCGCCTGCTCGACTGCACCGGGGTGGTCCGCTCCTCGACGGTGATCTCGATGATCGAGGTGGTCCCGATGCGCACGGCGCCGATGCTCGAGCTGATCACCGGCGGGCCCGACGCGACCCCCGCCACCACCACCGGCCGCGGCTGAGCACCCGGCGCGCGCGGGGCCGATCCGCGCGCGCCGGGGCCGTCGTCAGGCGAGGTCGTCGAGCTCGCCGTTCTTGATCGCGCCGAGGAACGCGGCCATCTCGGCGGCGGGGAACGCCAGGATCGTGCCCTGCGGCTCGCGCGAGTTGCGCATCGCGACCGCCCCCTCGGTCGTCGCCAGCTCCACACAGTTGCCCTGGTACCCACTGCGGCGACTCTTGCGCCACGCGAGCTCGCTCCGATCGGCATCTGCTCGGTGCATCTGACTCATGCGAACGCCCACCCCAACTGCATATGCATCGACTTCCGGTCGCGCACAAGCTAACAGTCGGGATCTCGCGACACCGGTGGGCGACCGTCGAGCGACGACGGACGGGGGTCTCTCAGCGCTCGGCGCGCACCTTGGCCAGGTGCTGCTTGGTCTGGTCGGGGGTCAGCGCGTCGATCGTGAGCCGGTCCATGACACGGGTGTAGGACTCCACGTCGGCCCGCCGGTCGAGGTAGGTCGCCCCCGTGTGCTCCTCCAGGTAGACGACGTCGGGCAGCTCCGGCTCGGCGAAGCGCAGCATCGTGAACGCGTGCTCGGCCGAGTAGCCGCTCATCCCCCAGGGCAGCAGCTGCAGCACGATCGACGGCGTCGAGGCCAGCTCGAGCAGGTGGTCGATCTGGGCGTTGAGCACGCGCGGCCCACCGACCGGCCGGTGCAGCACCGACTCGTCCAGGACGGCCCAGAACGTCGGCCCGTCGCGGCGTTGCAGGAGCCGCTGTCGACCGAGCCGCAGCGACAGCCGGTGCTCGGCCTCGGCGTCGACCTGGTCGGGCCGTCCCCCGCTCACCGCGGCCCGGGCGTACTCGGGGGTCTGCAGCAGACCGGGCACGAACAGCAGCTCGTAGGTCTGGATCCGGGACGCGGCGCCCTCCAGGCCGACGAAGTCCTCGAACCAGGTCGGGATGACCTCGTTGTAGCGCTGCCACCACCCGGTGCGGTTGCTCTGCGAGGCCATGCCCAGGACGTGGTCGCGCTCCGGCCCGTCCGGGAGGCCGTAGAGGGTCAGCAGGTCGGCGACGTCACGATCCTTGAAACCGACCTTGCCGGCCTCCAGCCGGCTCATCTTCGAGTCGGACCCGCGGATGTGGTACGCCGCGTCCCCACGGGACACGCCGGCCCGCTCGCGAAGCCGCTTGAGGTGGACCCCGAGCAGGATCCGGCGCGCGGTGGGGCCTGAGTCGTTCAGCTCGTCGTCGGCCGGTCTCTCCTGCGACGGGTTCGAGGCCACCGGGGCTCCTACTGTGTCGGTCGCTGCATGACTGTGCCCGGTGGCCGTGTACGACCTGGCACCGGGCGAGAGGACCGTACACCGCTGTCCTGCGACGTGTCTGCCTCGGCGATCACCCGTCCCGGGTGCGTGACGGCGATCGTCGGCCACCGTCCGGACGAGCGTGCCGCAGCGTTCGGGCTACCGCTACGCTGATCGACGATCGGTGACGACCGGTCACCGACGGTACGACGTGAGGACGACGATGGGCCCGACCCCTACCGACGATCGAGTCCCCAGCTACATCGATCCGACGAAGGCGAGCATCGCGCGGGTCTACGACTACGCGCTGGGCGGCAAGGACAACTACCCTCCCGACCGGGAGACGATCGAACAGGTCCGCAAGGTCGCGCCCGAGGTCGAGCTGCTCGCGGTGGACAACCGCGCGTTCCTGATCCGCGCCCTGCGCTTCCTGTCCACCCAGACCGGGATCGACCAGTACCTCGACTGCGGGTCGGGCCTGCCGACCGCGGAGAACACCCACCAGATCGTCCAGCGCCTGCAGCCGGACGCCCGCATCGTCTACGTCGACAACGACCCGTCGGTCATCGCGCACGGTCGGGCGCTGCTCGAGGACAACGAGCGGACGATGTTCAGCCCGGCCGACATCTTCGACCCGCCCCGCGTGCTGGGAGACCCGGCGACGCAGAAGTTCCTGGACCTCTCGGAGCCGCTGGTCCTGATCCAGAACGGCACCCTGCACCACTACGCCGACCCGGCGCGGTCGCCGCAGAGCATCATGGAGGAGTACGTCGAGGCGCTGCCGTCGGGCTCGTTCGTCGTGCTCGCGCACTTCTTCGACCCGGAGAACGAGGACAGCGAGCTCGCCCGCCGGATGGAGGAGGTCTTCATCCACAGCCCGATGGGCAGCGGCAGCTTCCGCACCCAGACCGAGATCGAGGCCATGTTCCCCGGCCTGGAGCTCGTCGAGCCGGGCGTGGTCCCGTGCGCGACCTGGTGGCCGGACGGCCCGCAGCTCAAGCCGATGGCGCCCGCCCAGCGCTGCATCGCGGGCGGGGTCGGCCGCAAGCCCTGACCCGGTGCCGCGGCGGGCGGCCCGACCTCGCCGATGAGTTCGGGCGCCCGGCCCGGTCCCCCCGAGCGGAAAGGCCCGACACCGCATCGGAGGAGACCACCGTGGACTGGACCCTGGAGGTCGTCGTCCTGCCCGTCGCCGACCTGGACCGCGCGATCGCGTTCTACCGCGACCGGGTCGGCTTCGAGCTCGACCACGACACCCGCACCGAACACATGCACGTCGCGCAGCTGACGCCGCGCGGGTCCGGCTGCTCGATCGTGGTCGGCGACCTGCCGGCGCAGAACGAGATGGCGCCCGGCTCGATGCGCGGGCTGCAACTCGTCGTCGCCGACGCCGCCGCGGCCCGTGCGGAGCTCGTCGCGCGCGGCGTCGAGGCGAGTGAGGTCACGGTGCTCGACGACCGCGACGGCGGCACGTTCTTCGGCTTCGCCGACCCCGACAGCAACACCTGGGCCGTGCAGCAGCTGACGGTCCGGGCACGGAGGCCGCTGATCCCGCAGGAGGCCAGGGGCCGTTTCGGGGCCTGAGCACCCCGGCCCGGCTTGACGGCGCGCCCGGCCCGGAGCACACTCGTCCCATTGAATTCATCAAGCGATGAATACCGGGGAGATGGTGGCGATGGAGCACACGACCTGCTGCGTGGTCGGCGGCGGCCCCGCCGGGATGATGCTCGGGCTGTTGCTGGCCCGGGCCGGCGTCGAGGTCACCGTCCTGGAGAAGCACGGCGACTTCCTGCGGGACTT
>CBIHNM010000278.1:0-4488 GCA_966211265.1 uncultured Pseudonocardia sp. | reverse complement strand
GCACCCCTGACACCCCCGGCAGCGCATCACCCCGCACCTCCGCGCGCCCCACCCCACGCCCCCCCGCGCGCGCGCCCCCCCCCCCCCCCGCCCGCGCCGCGGCCCGCCCCCCCGCCCCCCCCCCCGCCCCCCGCCCCCCGGGCGCCGGCCCGCGGGCCCGGGGGCCCCGCCCCCGCACGAGGGGGCGGCGCCGACCCGGACGGCCCTACCGGCGACAATGGACGGGTGCGCGCCCGGGGTGGGCTCGTGCCGGACGACGGTCGTGGGGCCGGAGGGGTGGTTGGTGTGGCCTTGCGGGGTGTCGTCGCGATGGACGGGCCGTCCGGGACCGGCAAGTCGACGGTCTCGCGCCGGCTCGCGCAGGCCTGTGACGCGGCCTACCTCGACACCGGAGCGATGTACCGGGCCGCCACCCTGGCCGTCCTGCGGGCGGGGCTCGACCAGGACGCACCGGAGGACCGGGTCACCGCCGCCGCGATCGGGCCGGACCTGGTCTCGGGCACCGACCCGGCCGGTCCGACGATCACCCTCGACGGTGCCGACGTCAGCGCCGAGATCCGCGGGCCGGAGGTGACCGGCCTGGTCAGTGCCGTGTCCGCACTGCCGCAGGTACGCACCGAGATGGTCGCCCGCCAGCACGAGCTGATCGAGAAGGCCGTCCGCGACGGCGGGGGCATGGTCGTGGAGGGCCGCGACATCGGCACCGTGGTGGTCCCGGACGCCCCGCTGAAGGTCTACCTGACGGCCTCGCCCGCGGTCCGGGCCGCGCGGCGCGGACGTCAGGACGCGAAGGCCGGGCGCGAGACCGACCTGCACGTCACGCTGACCGACGTGGAGCGCCGGGACCGGCTCGACTCCAGCCGCCGGATCTCGCCGCTCTACGCGGCGGCCGACGCGCTGGTGCTCGACACCGACAACCTCAGCGCGGACGACGTGCTGGCCCGGCTGTGCGCGCTGGTCTCCGAACGGGGGCTGGACGGGTGAGGACCACCGGCTCCCGGGCCGGGTCCGACCTGCCCGAGGGCACGCTGGGCTGGATGCACGACCTGGCGCGCTGGATCGGGACCTGGTGCTTCACCCCGATCCTGCGGGTGCGGGTGCACCATCGGGACCGCATCCCGGCCACCGGGCCGGTGGTGCTGGTGGCCAACCACAGCGCGTTCGTCGACGGGCCGCTGCTGATGGGACTGATCGGGCGCCGCGTGGTGTTCCTGGTGAAGTACGAGATGTTCCGCGGGCCGCTGAAAGTGGTCCTGCCGTGGATCGGGCAGCTCCCGGTGCGGCGCGGCGCACCGGACCGGAAGCCGTTGACGGCGGCCCTGGAGGTGTTGCGCGGCGGCGGGATGGTCGCGGTGTTCCCGGAGGGGACCCGCGGCGACGGCGAGGTGGCCGCGGCCCAGGCGGGCGCGGCGTGGCTGGCCCGCGCCGGCGGGGCGCCGATGCTGCCGGTGGTGTGCCGGGGCACCCGGAGACCAGAGGGAGCGGGGCGGCGTTTTCGCCCCCGAGTGGACGTATTGGTGGGACGAGCGCTGCCGGTGCCGCAGGGCCGAGGACGTGCCGAACTGGCCGCGGCGACCGAGCAGGTACGCGACGCACTCTCCGCGCTGGTCGCGGAGTTGGACGAGATGAGAGGCCGGGACGAACCCGGCCGGGACGCGAGTGAGACGTGAGCAGTACTGACGACACGGGTGTGGCCCTCGGCAACGAGGAGCGCGCCGAGATGGACCGGCTGGGTCTGGACCCGGCCGAGTTCGTCGCCACCGACGAGGAAGGTCTCCCGATCGCCGGGCTGGACCCGGACGAGGTGCTGGCGACCCCGACCCTGGCCGTCGTCGGACGCCCCAACGTGGGCAAGTCCACGCTGGTCAACCGCCTGCTGGGGCGCCGCGAGGCGGTCGTGCAGGACATTCCGGGGGTGACCCGCGACCGGATCGTCTACGACGCGCTGTGGAACGGGCGCCGGTTCAAGCTGATGGACACCGGCGGCTGGGAGCCCGACGCGTCCGGGCTGCAGGGCGTCGTCGCGGCGCAGGCCGAGACGGCCATGCGCACCGCGGACGCCGTGATGCTGGTCGTGGACGCCTCGGTCGGGGCGACCACCACCGACGAGGCTGCTGCCCGGGTGCTGCGCCGGGCGGAGGTCCCGGTGATGCTCTGCGCGACGAAGGTCGACGACGACCGGCTGGTCTCCGACACCGCGTCGCTGTGGCGGCTCGGGCTGGGGGAGCCGCACGCGGTCAGCGGCCTGCACGGCCGGGGCTCCGGCGACCTGCTCGACGCGATGCTCGAGATCCTGCCCGAGACCCCCCGCGACGACTTCGGCGGCGCCGGTTCCGGCCCGCGCCGGGTGGCCCTGGTGGGCAAGCCGAACGTCGGCAAGTCCAGCCTGCTCAACAAGCTCTCCGGGGAGAACCGTTCGGTCGTGCACGAGGTCGCGGGCACCACCGTCGACCCGGTCGACTCGCTGGTCGACCTCGACGGCGAGGTCTGGCGCTTCGTCGACACCGCCGGCCTGCGCAAGCGGGTCAAGATGGCCAGCGGTATGGAGTACTACGCCAGCCTGCGCACGTCGTCGGCGATCGAGGCCGCCGAGGTGGCGCTGGTGCTGATCGACGCCGGCGAGCCGATCGCCGAGCAGGACCAGCGGGTGCTGACGATGGTCGCGGAGGCCGGTCGCGCCCTGGTGATCCTGTTCAACAAGTGGGACATGGTCGACGAGGACCGCCGCCACGAGCTCACCCGTGAGCTGGAGCGCGATCTGATCAGCGTCCGGTGGGCCGAGCGGGTCAACGTCTCCGCCCTGACCGGACGCTCGACCTCGCGCATCGCCCCCGCCCTGCGCCGCGCGCTGGAGTCCTGGGACACCCGGATCCCGACCGGGCGCCTGAACTCGTGGATCTCCGACCTGGTCGCGGCGAAGCCACCGCCGGTGCGCGGCGGCAAGCAGCCGAAGATCCTGTTCGCGACGCAGGCGCAGACCCGCCCGCCGACGTTCGTGCTGTTCGCCTCCGGGTTCCTGGAGCCGGGCTACCGCCGGTTCATCGAACGCCGGCTGCGCGAGGACTTCGGCTTCGCCGGGTCCCCGATCCGGCTCTCGGTGCGGATCCGCGAGAAGCGCCCGCGCAAGAAGTGAGCACCGCGCTGCCCGCGGCCGAGCTGCACCTGCACCTGGAGGGCACGCTCGAGCCGGAGACGATCCTGGCCCTCGCCGAGCGGAACCGGGTGCGGCTGCCCTACACCGGGGTCGACGAGCTCGCGGCGCGCTACGAGTTCGCCGACCTGGCGTCGTTCCTGGAGCTCTACTACGCCAACATGGCCACGCTGCGCACCGCGCAGGACTTCGCGGACATGACCGAGGCCTACCTGGCGCGGGCGGCCGCGGCGGGCGTGGTGCACGCCGAGGTGTTCCTCGACCCGCAGGCGCACACCTCCCGCGGGATCGCCGTGGAGGAGGTGCTGCTCGGGGTCGGGACGGCGCTCGCCGCGGCCCCCGCGGCGCACGGGATCAGCACCGGCCTGATCCCGTGCGTGCTGCGCGACCACAGCGCGGCCGAGGCGATGGAGATGCTCGACGGCGTGCTGCGCTGCGACGTCCCGGTGCTGGGCATCGGGCTGGACTCCGCCGAGGTCGGGCACCCGCCCTCGATGTTCACCGAGGTGTTCGACCGGGCCGGCGCCGAGGGCCTGCACCGGGTCGCGCACGCGGGGGAGGAGGGGCCGCCGTCGTACGTGTGGGAGGCGCTGGACCTGCTCAGGGCCGAGCGCATCGACCACGGCGTGCGCAGCCTCGAGGACGACGAGCTGGTGGCCCGGCTGGTGCGGCAGGCGACGCCGCTGACGGTGTGCCCGCTGTCGAACGTGCGCCTGAAGGTGATCGACGACCTCGCGCGGCACCCGCTGCCGGAGATGATGCGCCGAGGCCTGGCGGTCACGGTGAACTCCGACGACCCCGCCTACTTCGGCGGGTACCTCGACGACAACATGGCGGCCCTGCGCGAGTCCTGCGGCATCGACGACACCCTCGCCGAGCAGCTGGCCCGCAACTCGGTCGAGGCCGCGTTCGTCGGCGACCCCCGCCGTCGCGAACTGCACGCGCTGATCGACACCGCCGTCGGCGACGCGGCGGCGGGCGGCCCGGGCCCGGGGTAGCCGTGCGAGAAGCCCGGCGGCGGGGCCGCCGGCCGCCACCTCCCGACGAGGGCATGGGCGCAGATGCCGGCCGCGGAACAGCACGGCACCCGTGGGCGCACCCAGGCGGCCTCGCGTCGCGGCCGGGGCCGACGTACCCGACACCGAGCCCTGGTGCTGCTGCTGTGCGGAGCGCCGGTCGACGACGTGGATCCGTCGCCGGCGGGGCGGAAGATCGTTGACGGCACCGCTTGTCGGGGGCGATGTCGGCGTGGGGTAGTCTGACGAAGCCCTTTCGGGGGTGGCCGGGACGTGGCGCAGCTTGGTAGCGCACTTGACTGGGGGTCAAGGGGTCGCAGG
>CBIHNM010000277.1:0-4571 GCA_966211265.1 uncultured Pseudonocardia sp. | reverse complement strand
TGCTGCTGCCGGCCATGTAGCGTGAGCCCTAACAATTCGTCCAAGCCGACGCCGCGTCGCGGCGCGGCGTAACACAGGTGTTAGCGCGCACACGCGGCGGTATCTACCGCGGCGCCCGAAGCAAACACCGACATAACGGCTCACCGCGGCACACCGCACCGACGACGTCGTCCGGATCGCCGACGACCTGGTCGCCCTGCACTCCAGCGACCCGGTGACCGTGTACCTCTCCGCCGCCGCCCGGATGGCCGTGCCGTCGCTGCAGGCCGTGGACCGGGCCCTCTACGCCGACCGCACGCTGCTGCGCCACCACGCGATGCGGCGCACGTTGTGGGTGTTCGGCCACGAGCACGCGCGGCTGGCCCACCACGCCGCGACCGTCGACGTCGCCGCCGCGGCGCACCGCACCCTGCTCGCCCAGCTCGCCGCGGGCGGGGTGCCCGACCCGGCGGCGTGGCTGGAGCACGCCGCCGCCTCGGTGCACGAGCTGCTCCTGGCCGAGGGCCCGCTTCCGGCCCGGCAGGTCGGGCTGCGGCTGCCCGAGCTCGCGGCGACGTCGGTCCCGGTCGGGCCGGGCGCCGCGCCCGGGCACACGCGGGTGCTGCTGCTGATGGGGTTCGAGGGCCGGGTCCTGCGCGCCCGACCGACCGGCACCTGGATCAACGGCCAGTACCGCTGGGCGGCGGCCCGGCAGTGGGTGCCCGGCGGCGTCGGTGCGGCGCAGGACCGGCGCAGCGCCGCGGCCGGGCTGGCCCGGGCCTACCTGCGGGCCTTCGGCCCGGCGACCCGCGACGACCTGAGGTGGTGGGCGGGCTGGACCGCCTCGGTGACCGGGGCCGCGCTCGCCGACACCCGCGCCGTCGAGGTGACCCTCGACGACGGCGTCGGCCACGTCCTGCCCGAGGACCTCGCACCGCTCCCGGACCCCGGCCCGTCGGTGGCGCTGCTGCCCGGCCTGGACCCGACCACGATGGGCTGGCGCTCGCGCGGGTTCCATCTCGACCCGCGGATCGCCGGGGACCTGTTCGACCGCAACGGCAACGGCGGCCCGGCCGTCTGGGTGGACGGGCGGATCGCGGGCGGCTGGGTCCAGCGCCCAGACGGCGAGATCGCGGTGCGGCTGCTCGCCGACGTCGGCGCGCAGGCCCGCGACGCGGTGGACGCCGCCGCGCACGCGCTGCGCGAGCTCCTCGGCGAGGCCCGGTTCACCGTCCGGTTCCCGGCGCCGATCCAGGCGCGGCTGCGGGCGTGAGCGGGCATGCTCGGGGCATGCGGACCGCGACGACGGTGCCGGCGGTGACCCGGCCGTGCCGGTGACCCACCCGCCGGAGCTCGCCGCGCACGACCTGCACGGGAGCTGGACCGGTGCGGGCGATCCCGGGCCGCGCGTCGACCCGTTCGCGTTCGCGCACCGGATGGCCCTCTACCGGATGCTGATCGAGGGCACCCACCACGAGGGCCTGTTCGGCGCCGACAACCGGGGCAACCCGCTGTGGGGGCTGATGTTCCAGCTCCAGTGGCAGTTCCGCACCGGACGCCTCGGCCCCACCTCGCGCACCGACCGCCGGATCGACCCCGCGGCGCCGTGGGGTTACGGCAACCACCTGCTGTGCGTGGTGCCGTGGCTGGGCGCGGTCGAGGCCGGGACCGTGACCGACCGGGAGATCGCCGGGCCCGGGTCGCCGTCCCCGTTCGACTACCCGCACGGGGGCGGGAGCGGGCCCCGCCGGGTCCCGGCCGAGCTGGTAGCCGGGGTGGCCGACTGGCGGGCCTACTTCGAGCTGGTGGCCGCGGCCCGCGCGGGCGGTGACGACGAACCGGTCCGCCGGGCGTTGTGGAGGGCGCACAAGACGTGCCTGGACGTCGTCGCCGGGCGGATCGCCCGGGACGAGGGCGGGTACCACCCGCCCGAGGAGACGGAGTTCCTGCGCGGCTGGTGCCGGATGGTCGACTTCCTGTGGGCCGCGGCCTGGCGGACCGACTTCGACTCGATCACCGGCCACGGGCTCGACGTCCTGCCCGAGCGGCTCCTGGGCCCGCAGGAGCGCCCCGGCGCCCGCAGCGACCTGCCGCGCCGGGTCCGCCGCAACGTGCGCAGCGTGACGGCCCTGGCCCGGGCCTCGGACCGGCGCCACGCGCTGCACCTGTGGCTGTGGCGCCGGGTGATGCGCACCCGCGGTGCGCGCGAGGACGTGCTGGCGCTGCTCGACGCCGTCTTCGACCGGCGCCGGGACAACCGGGCCGCGCAGGTCCGGGTGCTGCGGCACCTGCTGGCCCGGTGAGCCCGGCGCGCCCTCCCGGCCCGCCGCCGACGCCGCCTCCGCGGCCCCCGCCGGCGCTCAGGGGCGCAGGTCCAGGCCCAGGTCCAGGGCCGTCACCGAGTGCGTCAGCCCGCCGACCGAGATGAACTCGACCCCGGTCGCGGCGTACTCGGCCGCGGTGGCCAGCACCAGCCCGCCGGAGGACTCCAGCAGCGTCGCGCGGGTGCCCCGCCGGCGCACCGCCTCGGCCGTCTGCGCCGGGGTGAAGTTGTCCAGCAGCACGAGCTCGGCATCGAGGCCGAGCACCTCGTCGAGCTGCTCCAGGGAGTCGACCTCCACCTCGCACGGCAGGTCCGGGGCCCGTTCGCGGGCCGCGGCCAGCGCCGCGGACACCGACCCGGCGGCCGCCACGTGGTTGTCCTTGATCAGGATCGCGTCACCGAGCCCGAGCCGGTGGTTGACCCCGCCGCCGCAGCGGACCGCGTACTTCTCCAGCAGCCGCAGGCCGGGCAGCGTCTTGCGGGTGTCGCGGATCTGCGCCCCGGTGCCCGCGACGGCGTCCACCCAGGCCCGGGTCGCGGTGGCCACCCCGGAGAGGTGACACAGCAGGTTCAACGCGGTCCGCTCGGCGGTGAGCAGGCCGCGCACCGGCGCCCGCACGGCCAGCGCGGGTGTGCCGGGAACCAGGCGGGACCCGTCGGTCAGCGCGGTGAGCAGCTCGTAGCCGCCGGCACCGAGCACCTCGTCGAGCACCGCCGTCGCCACCGGGACCCCGGCCAGCACGCCCGCGGTCCGCGGGGTGAACTCGCCGACCGCGACCGCGTCGTCGGGCACGGTCGCCGCGGTCGTCGCGTCCGGGCCGTAGCGCAGGTCCTCGGCCAGCGCGGTGCCCACCACCCGTGCCAGGTCGTCGGGGTCGGGGACACCGATCTCGCGGACCCCGCCGACCCCGGCCGCGACCCGTCCGGAGGAACCGGTCCGCGTGCTCATGCCACACCCTCCATCGCGTCGCGGCCGACGACCGGCTGCCCGGTCTCGTCCAGGGTCACCACCAGGCTCTCCCGCTGCCACACGTCGTCGCGGTCGGGGAAGTCGGTGCGCACGTGGCAGCCGCGGCTCTCGCGACGGGTCCCGGCCGCGGCCAGCACGCCCTGCGCGAGCAGCGTCAGCGCCGCGTCCTCCACCCCGGCCCGGTCGATCGGGACGGCCGCCGAGGTCGCCGACTCCACCGCGTCGGAGGCTGCGGCGAGGCCGGTGGCGTCGCGCCCGATCCCGGCGCAGGTGCTCATCGCCCGCTGCACGACGCCGCGGTCGGCGATCCCGACCACGGGGGCCGGCGCGACGAGCTCGGGCGAGGCGGGGCGGGGCAGCGCCCGATCCGCCAGCACCGCGCGGACCACCCGCTCCCCCACCACGAGTCCTTCCAGCAGGCTGTTCGAGGCCAGCCGGTTCGCCCCGTGCAGGCCGGTCCGGGCCACCTCCCCGGCCGCGTAGAGCCCGGGCACCCGCGTCCGCCCGTCGGTACCGGCCACGACGCCGCCGCACGCGTAGTGCGCGGCCGGGGTCACCGGGATCGGCTCGGTCCGCGGGTCGATCCCGGCCTCGCCGCAGGAGGCGAACACGGTCGGGAAGCGGGCCGCGAAGCCCTCCAGCGCGGTGGCATCGAGGTACATGCAGTCCGCGCCGGTCTCGGTCATCCGCCGGGTGATCGCGGCCGCGACGACGTCGCGCGGCGCGAGGTCGCCCAGCGGGTGCACCCCGGCCATGAACGCGTGCCCGGTCCGGTCGCGCAGCACCGCGCCCTCGCCGCGGACGGCCTCGGTGACCAGCGGTCGGCGGCCCACCGCGGGCCCGGTGTAGAGCACGGTCGGGTGGAACTGGACGAACTCCAGGTCCGAGGCCCGGGCCCCGGCCCGCAGCGCGAGCGCGACGCCGTCCCCGGTGGAGGTCGCGGGGTTCGTGGTGCTGGAGTAGAGCTGCCCGTAGCCGCCGCTGGCCAGCAGCACCGCCGGGGCGCGCAGCAGGCCGGGGCGCCCGGCGTCGTCGAGCACCGACAGGCCACCGACCCGGCCACCGGCGTCGCGCAACGCGTCGACGGCGACGTGCCCGGTCAGCACCGTGACCTGCGAGTCCCGGGCGGCGGCGACCAGGGCGCGCTCGATCTCCGCTCCGGTGGCGTCGCCCCCGGCGTGCACGACCCGCAACGCCGAGTGCCCGCCCTCGCGGGTCCGCTCCAGCCGTGCCGGGCGGGTGGCCCCCGGTTCGGCGTCGAAGACGGTGCCGCGCTCGCGCAGGCGGCGGACCGCGCCC
>CBIHNM010000276.1:0-4631 GCA_966211265.1 uncultured Pseudonocardia sp. | reverse complement strand
CTCGACGAGATGTCGCCGGCCGGTGGCCCGCACCGCACAGGACAGGACAGGACAGACCACATGAACGCCGACGCCGCACCCCGTTCCCGTACGAGCGACGAACGCGGGTTCCCCCGCTACTGGGACGAGGAACGTGAGACGCGTGCCGTGGCGACCCGCGACCGGATCATCCTCGACCGCGTCCAGCAGCAGCTGCGCTACGTCTATACCGAGCTGCCGTTCTACCGGCGCCACTATGACGCACACGGGTTCCACCCCGACCAGGTCCGAACACTCGACGACTTCACGACCAAGGTCCCGGTCATCACCAAGAAGATGCTCATCGCCGACCAGCGTGAGCACCCGCCGTACGGCAGCTACACCCCGCCCTTCGTCGCCGGTGAGATCGCGCGAGTGCACGGGTCGTCCGGGACATCGGGCACCCCCACGATGTACGCCGTCTCCCGCACGGACTGGAACCGTGCCGCGGAGGTGCACGCGATGGCGCAGTGGTGCGCCGGGGTCCGTCCGGACGACATCGTCCAGGTCGGCTTCCCCTTCGGCCTGTTCTTCGGCGGGTGGGGTGTGCTCCAGGGAGCCGAACGCATCGGTGCGACGATCTTCCCGATCAGCGTGACGGACTCCGAGAAGCACCTGGACCTCATCACGCGACTCGGGTCGACGGTGTTCAGCGCGACCCCGTCCTACTGCATCCACCTGCTCTCGGTGGCCGACCGGCTCGGGGTCGACCTGAAGCGGAGCACCATCAGGCGTCTGCTCGTCGGCGGGGAACCGGGGGGAAGCCTTCCTGGAACCCGGAAGATCATCGAGGACGGCTGGGGTGCGATCGCGGTCGATGCCGGCTCCACGTCGGAGATGTATCCCTTCCAGACCAGTGTCGGCTGCGAGGCGGGGACCGGTACCCACCTGATCAACGACGAGGTGTTCACCGAGGTTGTTGCCGCGGACGACCTGAACGCCCCGATCCCGGCCGGCGAGCGTGGAGCGGTGGTGTACACGCACCTTTGGCGCGACTCGCAGCCCATGATCCGATTCGCCCCCGGCGACGAGACGTACCTGACCAACGACCCGTGCCCCTGCGGACGCACCTATCCGCGCCTTCCCGAGGGGATCCTCGGGCGGCTCGACGACATGCTCGTCATCCGCGGCGCCAACGTGTTCCCGAGCGCGATCGAGACCGGCCTGCGGACCGTCGCCGGGCTCGGACCAGAGTTCCGCATCCTGGTCCGGAAGGTCGGTGCCCTCGACGAGCTCACCGTCGAGGCCGAACTCGGCCACGCGGCGGCCTCGGCACTGGCCGAACTGTCCACCGAGGGCCGCAGGCAACGATGCGATGCCCTGGTCCGGCAAGCCGAGGACGCACTGAGGCAGGTGGTCCAGATCCGGGTGCCCGTCACCCTGCTCGAGCCGGGAACGCTGCCCGAGACGACCTTCAAGGCGCGTCGTGTCGTCGACGAGCGGCAGCGTCCCTGACCAACGCGTCGCGGGTCGAGCCCAGGCACGGACCTCGACCAGGACTCGGCGCCCGCCGCGTGCGTTGACGGACGGTCCACGGGGGCCGTCCCCGGCCGCGTAGAGGCGCGGCGTGGCCTCGTGTTCGAGGTCGGCTACTCCGCCGATCTGCCCTGTAGCGATCTCGGACAGATGACCGGCACCCGCGTACCGGAACGTATGCCCGGTTCGGAGCCGGAGCTCACCGCCCGGTTCTCCTCCTTCGAGTGGCCGGGGAAGGTCGTGCGCTGATGATCGACAGGGACGTGAAGGTGGTGGCCGAGGGCTTCACCTACACCGAGGGACCGCGCTGGTACGACGGGAAGCTCTACTTCGTCGACTTCTACACCTACTCGGTGAACGTCGTGCAGCCCGACGGCCGGGTCGAGCAGGTCGCGCACATCCCGCAGCAGCCGTCCGGGCTGGGCTGGCTGCCGGACGGCCGCATGCTGATCGTGTCCATGAAGGACCGCAGGATCCTGCGTCGGGAGGCCGACGGATCGCTGGTCGAGCACGCCGACATCTCCGCACTGTGCACGGGCCACGCGAACGACATGGTGGTGGCGCGCGACGGCCGGGCCTACGTCGGGCACTTCGGGTTCGACCTCATGGGCGGCGCCGACCACGAGTTCGCCTCGGTGATCCTGGTCGAGCCCGACGGCACGGCGCGGACCGTCGCCGAGGGCCTGTCGTTCCCGAACGGCATGGTGATCACCCCGGACGGCGGCACGCTGGTCGTGAACGAGCTGTTCGGCAACCGGGTGTCGGCCTTCGACATCACCGCCGACGGCACGCTGGGTCCGCGCCGGGACTTCGCCGCCTACGGCGACCTGGGCGAGGAGAAGAGCTGGCACCGGCGCGTCGAGGAGTCGACGATCGTCCCGGACGGGCTCACGATGGACGCCGAGGGCGCGATCTGGGTGGCCGACTGCGCCCACCAGCGCGCCCTGCGCATCGCCGAGGGCGGCACGATCCTCGACGAGATCAGCACCGCCCCGAACGGGGTGTTCGCCGTCGGGCTCGGTGGCGAGAACGGCAGGACCCTGTTCCTCTGCGTCGCACCGGACTTCGACGAGGCCGCCCGTTCCGCCGCTCGGGAGGGGCAGGTGCACGCCGTCCGGGTCGAGGTCCCGCACGCCGGGACCCCGTAGGTCGTCGCACCGCGAGGTCGACCGGCGCCGAGGGGCGGCGCGCCTGTCCGGAGAGGTGCGCGCCGCCGTTCCGGCGTGCGCGACCACGGACGTCGCGCGGTTCTGCGGCTGGTGTTCTGTCGCATCCACCGACTCGTTTTCGGACAGTTCTGACACATCGTGCGTCCTACTTTTCCTGCACGGCGAGAGCCATCGACGAAAGGGAGCGTGCAATGACGACAGCGAAGTCTCCATCAGACGCCCGGACCGGGGACGCGGATTCCGACGTTCTCGATGTACTGGTCATCGGCGGCGGGTTCTCCGGCCTCTACCAGCTCGACCGTCTGCGCGACCTGGGCTTCGACGTGAAGGTCTGGGACTCCGCGGGCGGGCTCGGCGGCATCTGGTGGTGGAACTGCTATCCGGGCGCGCGGACCGACACCGTCGGGGGCATCTACCAGTTCTCCTACAAGGACCTGTGGAAGGACTACGACTGGTCCGAGCGCTACCCCTCGTTCGAGGGCGTGCGGGACTACTTCGAGCACGTCGACCGCAAGCTCGACCTGACCCGCGACGTCGAGTTCAACACGTTCGCGGCCCAGGCCCGGTGGGACGAGGACCGCCGCGAATGGACGGTGTTCGCCGCGGACGGCAAGCAGCAGAAGGCGAGGAACGTCCTGGTCGCCACCGGTTTCGGTGCGAAGCCGCTCTACCCCGACATCCCCGGTATGGAGACGTTCGCGGGCGAGTGCCACCACACCGCGCGCTGGCCGCAGGCCGGACTCGACATGTCCGGTAAGCGTGTGGTGGTCATCGGGACCGGGGCCAGCGGTGTCCAGGTCGTCCAGGAGGCGGCGCGCGACGCGGCCGAGGTGACGGTCTTCCAGCGGACCCCGAACCTCGCGCTGCCGATGCGCCAGCGCACGCTCTACCGTGCCGACAACGACGCGGAGCGCGAAGGGCTCCCCGAGAGGTTCTCGGCGCGCTACGACGCGTTCGCCGGGTTCGACTTCAGCTTCATGCCGGAGAACGCGTCCGAGAAGACCGCGGAGGAGCGCCGCGCGACCTACGAGCGGTTCTGGGCCGAGGGCGGCTTCCCGCTCTGGCTGGGCATGTACCAGGACCTGCTCGGGGACGAGGAGGCCAACAGGACCTTCTACGACTTCTGGCGCGAGAAGGTCCACGAGCGGGTGCACGACGCCGCCACCGCCGAGCTGCTTGCGCCGGCCCGGCCGCCGCACCCGTTCGGTGTCAAGCGTCCGGCCCTGGAGCAGGACTACTTCGACGTGTTCAACCAGGACAACGTCCGGCTGGTCGACCAGAACGACGAGCCGGTCCTCGAGATCACGCCGACCGGCGTCGTCACCAGGAACGGCCTGATCGAGTGCGACGTGATCGCGCTGGCCACCGGGTTCGACAACAACCGCGGCGGGATCCTGGCCATCGACATCCAGGGCGTCGACGGGCAGCGCCTGCAGGACAAGTGGCAGAGCCGCGTCGACACGTTCATGGGCCTGTCGACCGAGGGCTTCCCGAACATGCTGTTCCTCTACGGCCCGCAGAGCCCGTCGGGCTTCTGCAACGGACCGACCTCCGCGGAGTACCAGGGAGACATCGTCGTCGAGTTCCTCGAGCACGTCCGGACCCACGGTCACACTCGCTTCGAGTCGACCGGGGAGGCCGAGAAGGAGTGGACGGCGCACGTCGACGAGCTGTTCGAGGGCTCGTTGTTCACCAAGGCGCGCTCCTGGTACTGGGGCGCCAACGTCCCGGGGAAGCCGGCCCAGATGCTGAACTACTCGGGCGGCGTGCCGGCGTACTTCGGCAGGTGGGACGAGGTGAAGGCCGCCGGGTACGCCGAGTACCGGCTGGGCTGATCGGGTCGGTCGCGCACACGGTGCACGCGGCACGCCGGACGTCGATCGACGTCCGGCGCGCCGCGACGTCGCCGTCCGGCGGGGCGGGTCGGGGGACGGCGTACGGACGGGAGCGCCCGGGCCGTGTCCGACA
>CBIHNM010000275.1:0-4702 GCA_966211265.1 uncultured Pseudonocardia sp. | reverse complement strand
CCCGTCCCCCTCGCCCAGGCGCGCGGTGTCGGCGCCTGCCTCGTCCCGCATCGCAGCCACCAGGCGGTCCACCAGCAGCGGTGACCCCGCGGTGCTCTCGTGCACCAGCCGCACCAGCCAGCCCGCAGGGCGGCGGCCGAGCACGCGGGCGGCCCGCGTCTGCACCCCCGCGCGGTCGAGCGAGCCCAGCACCAGCGGGGGACGGGCGGCGGCCAGCGCCGCGCCGAGGCGGGCCACCCCGACCCCGCGCGGCCACGGGCGGCCCGCCACCACGATCCGGGCCGCCGGCGCCGCGGCCCAGGCGCGCAGGCGGTCGAGCCCGGGCTCGTCGAGCAGGTGGGCGTCGTCGACGAGCAGCGCCACCTCGGCCGGGTCCCCGTCGTCCGGGCCGGTGCGCACCTCGACACCGGCCGAGGACCACGCGTCGGCGAGCACCCGCAGCGTCACCGACTTGCCGCTGCCGGCGGGCCCGACGACGAAGACCGCCCGTGGGGTGCCCGGGTCGGCGAGCACCTCGCGCACCAGCTGCTGCGCGGCCGGAGCACCGGCCACCGCGTCCGGACCGGACGGCGCCGTGCCCGTCGTGCTCCGCACGTCCGGTCGCACCGTCATGTGTCCCCTCACCGAGAGCTCCGGCGAGCGAGAGTAGCGGGTCGCCTATCGTCATCGGTCTCGCGTACGGGGTTCTCCGCACGACCGCCCACCCTGCACGGTGCCCACCACCCGACCGGAGAGATCACCACATGAGCAGCCGTGCCGGCCCGATCTGGGCCATCGTCCTCGCGGGCGGCCGCGGCGTCCGGTTCGGCCGGCTCAAGCAGTTCGAGCCGCTGGACGGTGCGCGTCTGGTCGACCACGCCGTGGCCGCCGCGCGGCGGACCTGTGACAGGGTCGCCCTGGTGCTCCCCGCAGGCGTGGAGTGGGACGGCGAGCCGGTCGACGCCCTCGCGGTCGGCGGGGACCACCAGGCGGAGTCGCTGCGGGCGGCGCTCGCGGTGGTGCCCGAGGAGGCGCAGATCCTGGTCGTGGCCGACCCGGCGCACCCGCTGGCGCCGGACCGGGTCTACCTCGACGTCGTCGCGGCCGTGCGGGACGGCGCCGACGGCGCCGTCCCGGTGCTGCCCGTGCTCGACGTCGTGCAAAGGGTCGTCGACGGGCAGGTGGTGGCCACGCTGCCCAAGGACGGCACGGTGATCACCCAGACACCGCAGGCGTTCCGGGCCGCGGTGCTGCGGGCCGCGCACGCCGACCGGCCGCGCCCGGTGGAGAACTCCGGCCTCCTCGCCGAGCGCGGCCACCGGGTCGTCACGGTCCGCGGGGACCCGGCGAACCTGCACGTCGCGACGGACGACGACCTGTCCGCGGTGCGGCGGCTGGGTTGCCCGGAGGTGTCGGTCCGCACGGAACCGTCGCCGCGACCCGTCCGATCGCGATAGAACTGACCGTCAGAACCCGACGAAACGACCAGCACCGCGCGTATCACCAGACAACCGCTCGGGCACCCTCGCGGCAGCGATCGTGTGCCCACCGCTCCCCGACCTCGGAGGCAGCCATGACCGCGACCGATCCGAACACCCCTGTCGTCATCCTCTGCGGCGGGCAGGGCACCCGCATCCGCGAGGTGAGCGAACGGCTGCCCAAGGCGATGGTGGACATCGGCGGCCGGCCGGTGCTCTGGCACATCATGAAGCTCTACAGCCATCACGGGTTCCGGCGCTTCATCCTGTGTCTGGGCTACAAGAGCTGGGAGATCAAGCAGTTCTTCCTGGACTACCGGGCGCACCTGTCGGACTTCACGCTGTCGCTGGCCGAGGGGGACCACACCCCCCGGTTCCACAACGACGCCGCCGACGAGAACTGGGAGATCACCTTCGCCGAGACCGGCCTGGAGGCCGGCACCGGCGCCCGCCTGCGCCGGGTCCGCCAGTACATCGACACCCCGCAGTTCATGCTCACCTACGGCGACGGCGTCGCCAACGTGCCGATCGACGAGCTGGTCAAGGCGCACGACCACGGCGGCCGGATCGGCACCGTCACCGGCGTGCACCCGACGTCGAAGTTCGGCGAGATGCACGTCACCGACGACGCGGTCTCGGAGTTCAACGAGAAGCCGACCCGGGTCACCGGCTGGGTCAGCGGCGGGTACTTCATGTTCGAGCGGTCGTTCCTCGACGACTACCTCGACGACGCCGAGGACCTGTTCCTCGAGCACGAGCCGCTCGGCCGCCTCGCCCGGGACGGCCAGCTGACCGTCCACCGGCACGAGGGGTTCTGGGCCGCGATGGACACCTACAAGGACTACCAGGGCCTCAACGAGCGCTGGGCCGCCGGGGACGCACCGTGGAAGGTCTGGTCCGAGCAGGGCCCGCGCTGGTGAGACCCGGCGGCGCCGCGCCCGACGACGTCGTCGCTGCCGGCCGCGCCTAGCGGCGGGCCGTGCCCGGGGGATCGGTCGCCGGAGGCACGGCGGTGCCCCCGGTGCCGAGCAGCCGCTGCCACACCGGAGCGGTGACCCGGTCCGGGACGCTCTCCACCCGGCGGTGCCGCGCGAGCACCTCCACCGCACGCCAGGCGTCGCCGTCACGGCCGTCCGGGCCCCGGCGCACCGTGCGCGCGAGCTCCGGCCAGGACTCGCCGCCGAGGATGCCGTTGACGTCCTCGGCGCGGTGGGCGACCTGGAACCCGGCGACGGCGTCGGCGGTGGCGGCGTCGAACCGCCCGGTCGGGCCGGCCCCGGTCGCCCCGGCGTCGCGCAGCAGGTACTGGGCGGCGGTGACCTCCGGCCCGGTGTCGCCCAGGCGCAGCAGTGGCCAGGTAGCCTTCTGCGCCTCGGTGCGCGAGACCCGCCGTCCGAGGGTCGCGCCGACCTCGGTCCGCAACCGGGGCAGCATCCGGTAGAGCCGGTCGCCGGGGCAGGCGGTGTTCTTGTAGTCGCGGTGGCCGTAGAGCTCGGTCGGCGCGATGCCGTAGCGCGAGCAGACGTAGGCGCAGGTGGCCCGCAGCGAGTTCCACAGCGCCGGCGTCGGGTCCGCCCGGATGTAGGTGCCCTCGTTCTCGATCCCGACCGCGATCACGTTCTGGCCGGTGCAGTGCGCGCCCTCGACCTGGCGGCGGCCCCCGTTGAGTTCCCCCAGGCTCAGCGACCGTCCCTCGAGCACCACGCCGCCGCGGCTGATCGTGAAGTGCTGGCCCGAGTCGAGCCAGCCGTTGTGGTCCATGTGGTAGTTCTGGATGCCCCGGGCCAGCCGGTCCGCGGCGGGCCGGGAGAAGTCGCGGCCGTTCGCGGTGGCGGTGTGGTGCACCAGGATCCGGATCGGTCGCCGGTCCCAGATCCGCACCGGCGAGCTCGGCCGGCGCGCGCCCCAGCCCGGGCAGTCGACGATGTAGGGGGCCGGGACGCCCTCGGCTCCCCGCGGCCCGCCGAGTCCGGGCAACGCCCCTGAACCCAGCGTCGAGGACGCTCCCACCGCCAGACCGGCCGCGAGCACGCCTCGCCGGGTCAGCCGAGCACCGTCCATCACGACCTCCGCGAGCGATGGCGCAGACGTCACATGAGTCCCCTGCGTCCCATGGAGATCATCAGGCACGGCCGCGGTGACGGCCAGCCCACCACGCTGTCGACCGGCCCACACGAACAGGTGCGAGCGGCCGGCGGATCCGACCTTGATTTGGTTACCGACGAGTAATATTCTGGGTCCAGTTACCGGCCGGTAAGTCCATCGTCCGGGTCAGAGCGCGAACGGCGGTGCAGCGACATGGGTCATTACACGAGCAACCTGCGCGATCTCGAGTTCAACCTGTTCGAGGTCTTCCGCATCCAGGAGACACTGGGCACCGGGCCCTTCGAGGGCGTAGACCAGGACACCGCGCGGGGCGTGCTGTCCGAGCTGTCCACGGTGTGCACCGGCCCGCTGGCCGAGTCGTTCTCCGACCTCGACCGCAACCCCCCGGTCTACGACCCGGCGACGTTCACCGTCACCACGTCGCAGGCCCTCAAGGACGCCTACAAGGTCCTCTGGGACGGCGAGTGGTTCCGTCTCGGCCTGCCGGTCGAGCTGGGTGGGTACGGCATCCCGCCGTCGGTGCAGTGGGCCGCCGCGGAGATGATGCTCGGCTCCAACCCGGCCGTGTTCATGTACATGGCCGGCCCGAACTTCGCCGGGGTGGTGCACGCCAACGGCACCGACGAGCAGAAGCACTGGGCCGAGCTCATGATCGAGCGCGCCTGGGGCGCGACGATGGTGCTCACCGAGCCCGACGCCGGTTCCGACGTCGGCGCCGGCCGCACCAAGGCCGTGCAGCAGGACGACGGCTCGTGGCACATCGACGGCGTCAAGCGCTTCATCACCTCGGCCGAGCAGGACCTGACCGAGAACATCATGCACCTGGTGCTGGCCCGGCCCGAGGGCGCGAAGGCCGGCACCAAGGGCCTGTCGCTGTTCCTGGTGCCGAAGTTCCACTTCGACACCGAGACCGGCGCCCCGGGCGAGCGCAACGGCGCCTTCGTGACCAACGTCGAGCACAAGATGGGGCTCAAGGCCTCCACCACCTGCGAGCTCACGTTCGGGCAGCACGGCGTGCCCGCCCGGGGCTGGCTGCTGGGCGAGGTGCACGACGGCATCGCGCAGATGTTCCAGGTCATCGAGTACGCCCGGATGATGGTCGGCACGAAGGCCATCGCCACTCTCTCGACCGGCTACCT
>CBIHNM010000274.1:0-4713 GCA_966211265.1 uncultured Pseudonocardia sp. | reverse complement strand
CGCGGCCACCGACCTGGTCCCCGCCGAGCGCGACGCCCCGGCCGCGGCGCGGCTGCGCTCCGGCGGCGCGGTGATCACGACCAAGACGACGATGCCGGACTTCGGGATGCTCGGGTCGTCGGTGTCGAGCTTCCACCCGCGCACCGCGAACCCGTGGAACCCCCGGCGCACGCCGGGCGGCTCGTCGTCCGGCGCGGGCGCCGGTGCGGCGGCCGGCTACGGGCCGCTGCACCTGGGCACCGACATCGGCGGGTCGGTCCGCCAGCCCGCGCACTGCTGCGGGCTCGTCGGCCTCAAACCCAGCCAGGGCCGGGTGCCGGTCGACCCGCCCTACCCCGGGCGCGCGGTCGGGCCGCTGAGCAGGACGGTCGCCGACGCCGTGGTGCTGATGCGCGTCGTGTCCGCCCCCGACGCCCGCGACCACACCTCGCTGCCGGCCGCGGAGCTGGACTGGGACGCCGTCGCCCGCGCCGACGAGTCGCGGCTGGAGGGGCTGCGGATCGGGGTGATGGCCGACTGCGGCGTCGGGTTCGCCGTCGAACCCGATATCGCCGGCGCGGTGAACGCCGCCGCCCGCCGCTTCGCCGACGCCGGCGCGGTCGTCGAGCCGGTCGGCCCGCTGTTGCGCCGGGAGATGCTCGACGGGCTGGACCGCTTCTGGCGGGCCCGCGCCTGGGCCGAGGTCTGTGCGCTACCCCCGGCGCGCGCGGCGAGGGTGCTGCCGGAGATCCTGCGCTGGGCCCGCAGCGGGCAGGGGCTGACCGGGGAACAGGTCTTCCACGGCTTCAGCCAGATGGACGCGATGGCCCGCGCCGCGGCCGCGCTGTGGGAGGACATCGACTACCTGCTCACCCCGACCGCACCGATCCCGGCGTTCGGCGTCGAGCAGGCGTTCTCCTCCGACGACGGCGAGCGCCCCTTCGAGCACATCGGCTTCACCGTGCCGTTCAACATGTCCGGCCAGCCCGCCGTGTCGGTGAACTGCGGCTGGACCGGCGACGGGCTCCCGATCGGCCTGCAGATCGTCGGGCCGCGCTTCGACGACGTCGGCGTCCTGACCCTCGCCCGCCTGCACGAGCTCCTGTCCCCGCCGCCGCGGCCCTGGCCGAGCTGCTAGAGGCCCTGCAGGAAGCGGGCCACCGCGGGCCGGGTGATCTGGGCGCCCGGGCTGCCGAAGGGGTGGTCGAAGACGTGGTCGGCGTAGGGGACGACGAGCATCCGCCCCGGGACACCGGCCCGGCGCAGCTGCCGGTCGTAGGCGGCCAGGCGGTCGGCGAACACGAAATGGTCGGCGGAACCGACGAGCAGCAGGGTCGGCGGGAACCCGGGCCGGACGTGGTCGACGGGGGAGAGCTCGCGCCGCAGCTCCCGGTGATCGTCACCGCGCCCGCCGAACAGCGCCTCCTGCAGCTGCGGGGCGATCAGGCGCAGGTCGACGGCCGGGTAGTAGGCGACGACCCCGCGCGGTGACGGCGGCGGAGTCGGGTCGTCCGGGCAGCGCAGCGAGCCGTCGAGCAGGCCGGATGCCGTGTTCAGGGCGAGCGTCGCCCCGGCCGACTGCCCGGCCAGCACGATCCGGTCCGCGTCCAGGTGCCGGGCCGCGGCGTTCGCCCGGACCCAGGACACCGCGCACGCGACGTCGCGGCGCTGCTCGGCACCCACCGGGTTCGGCGGGGGCAGCCGGTACTGCACGGCGACGACGGCGTGCCCGCGCTCGGCCAGCCAGCGGTTCAGCGCCGTGCGGTCGGTGCGCTCGCCGCGCACCCAGCTCCCGCCGTGCAGCCACACGACGACCGGGTGCGGCCCGGCCGTCGGGGGCAGGTAGAGGTCCAGCGAGCGGCCGGGGGCGTACTCGGTGGTCAGGTCGGGGTGCCCGTCGGGTTGGCCCGGGGTCGTCAGCGCCGTGGCCCAGTCCAGGCGCACCCCCTCGGAACGGGCGGCTCCGGCCAGCGCGGTGAGGACGACGAGGATCCCGGCCGCGGCCACCACCGAGACCACACCCGTCACCACGCCGGTGCCGCGTGCCCCGGCCGCCCACGCCCCGGCGCCGACCCCGATGCCGAGCACCGCGGCCAGGCCGGCGTGCACCGGGTACTGCCCGGTGACGAACGAGCCCGCGAAGCCCACGACCGGGATCCGCGGCGCGAACGCTCCGAGCACGACGGTCACCAGGCCGAGGCTCCACAGCCCGCCCGCCGCCCGCAGCAGCCAGGCCGCCACAACGCCTCCCGAGATCCCGTCCGACCCGCTCACCTCACCATTGCCGCCGCCGCGCTGCGCGCCCGCCCCGGGCCCGGCGCGTCCCGCGGGGACGGGCGGGGCGGGCCCGGTAGCCTCCGGGGCTCGAACCGTTGTTCGCCGGGAGGGGTGCGTGTGCGGGTGCTCGGGGTCGACCCGGGGCTGACCCGGTGCGGGATCGGGGTCGTCCAGGGCGGACCGGGACGCGCCGTGGCCTGCGTCGACGTCGGGGTCGTGCGCAGCACGCCGGACACGCCGCTGGAGCGCCGGCTGCTCGGCGTCGCCGACGAGGTGGAGCGCTGGGTGGCCCGGCACCGCCCGGACGTGATCGCCGTGGAGCGGGTGTTCAGCCAGCACAACGTGCGCACCGTGATGGGCACCGCGCAGGCCAGCGGGGTGGTGGCGCTGATCGCCGCACGGGCCGGGCTCCCGGTCGTCTTCCACACCCCCAGCGAGGTCAAGGCCGCCGTCACCGGCGAGGGCCGGGCGGGCAAGGCCCAGGTCACGGCCATGGTGACGAAGCTCCTCGGGCTCGCCGAGGCCCCCCGCCCGGCGGACGCCGCGGACGCGCTCGCGCTGGCCATCTGCCACTGCTGGCGGGCCCCGATGCTCGACCGGATGGCCGAGGCCAAGGCTCGCGCCGACGAGATGGCCAGAATCCACAAGGCCCGGCTCGCGGAGGCCGCACGGTCACGGACCGCGGTGTCGTACCCGCGCGGTAGCGTGCGCGGTCGAACGGGTGTTCGTGACCCGGCCCGCGGCACGGTCACCCCCACCAGTACGACGAACGGACGAGACAAGTGATCCATTCGGTCCGCGGCCCGGTGCTGGAGATCGGCCTCGACCACGCCGTGGTCGAGGTCGGCGGCGTCGGGCTGGCCGTGTACGCCACACCGAACACCCTGGCCGGGCTGCGCCGCGGCGAGCAGGCGCGGCTGGCGACGTTGCTCGTGGTGCGCGAGGAGTCGCTGACCCTGTTCGGGTTCGCCGACACCGAGGAACGCGAGCTGTTCACGCTGCTGCAGACGGTGTCCGGGATCGGCCCGCGGCTGGCGCTGGCCACGATCGCGGTGCTGGAGCCGGACACGCTGCGCCGCGCGCTGGCCGACGGCGACCTGGCCACCCTGACCCGGATCCCCGGCGTCGGCCGCAAGAGCGCCGAACGCCTGGTCCTGGAGCTGCGGGACAAGGTCACCGCGCCGTCCCCGGTCGCGGCGGGAGTCGTCGCGCCCGGGCCCACCCCGGTGCTCGGGCAGCGCGACCAGGTGGTGGAGGCGCTCGTCGGGCTCGGTTTCACCGCCCGCCCGGCGGAGCAGGCCGTGGACGCGGTGCTGGCCGCGACGCCGGAGGCGGACGCGGCGGGGCTGCTGCGCGCGGCCCTGTCGTCGCTGGGACGCTCGCGGTGATCCCGGCCCGGCCGGGGACGACGCCGTGATCGGGGGTGAGGAGGTGGCCCGGGACGAGATGCCCGCCGGCGACCGGTACGGGGACGAGCTGCGCGAGGTCGACCCGCAGGGCCATCCCGAGGACCACGACCTCGACGTGTCGCTCCGCCCGCGCGTGCTCACCGAGTTCATCGGGCAGCCACGGGTGCGCGAGCAGCTCGACCTCGTCCTGGAGGGTGCGCGGCGGCGCGGCGACCCGCCGGACCACATCCTGCTCTCCGGTCCGCCCGGGCTGGGCAAGACCAGCCTGGCGATGATCGTGGCCGCCGAGCTGGGCGCGTCGGTGCGTCTGACCTCGGGCCCCGCGCTGGAACGGGCCGGTGACCTGGCCGCGATGCTGTCCAACCTGGTTCCCGGTGACGTGCTGTTCATCGACGAGATCCATCGCATCGCCCGGCCGGCCGAGGAGATGCTCTACCTGGCGATGGAGGACTTCCGGGTGGACGTGATCGTCGGCAAGGGGCCCGGGGCGACCTCGATCCCGCTCGACGTCGCGCCGTTCACCCTGGTCGGGGCCACCACCCGGGCCGGCTCGCTGACCGGGCCGCTGCGCGACCGGTTCGGTTTCACCGCGCACATGGAGTTCTACGAGCCCGACGAGCTGGAGCTCGTGCTGCGGCGTTCGGCCCAGATCCTGTCGATCGACCTGCGCGCCGACGGCGCCGAGGAGATCGCCGGGCGGTGCCGGGGGACCCCGCGGATCGCGAACCGGCTGCTGCGCCGGGTCCGCGACTTCGCCGAGGTCCGCGGGGACGGCGTCATCCGGCGCGACGTGGCCCAGGACGCGCTGGCCGTCTACGACGTCGACGAGCTCGGCCTGGACCGTCTGGACCGGGCCGTGCTCGGCGCCCTGGTGCGCAGCTTCCACGGCGGACCGGTGGGAATCTCGACGCTCGCCGTCGCGGTGGGTGAGGAGGCCGGTACGGTCGAGGAGGTCTGCGAGCCCTACCTGGTGCGGGCCGGAATGCTGGCCCGCACCCCGCGCGGTCGTGTCGCCACGCCGGCGGCGTGGAGCCATCTCGGCCTCACC
>CBIHNM010000273.1:0-4741 GCA_966211265.1 uncultured Pseudonocardia sp. | reverse complement strand
TCTCGGTGGCGGCGGCGTAGGGCTGCGGATCCCGGGTCACCGGTGGTCACTCCTTCCGCTCGGTCGCGGCGTGGGCCCTGCGCCTACCCGGCACCGCGGGCGACCACACCACCCGGCCGCGGGGCCGGCGAGGTTTCGGCAGGCGACCGGCCAGGTACCCGGGCGGCGACACGAGCTGGGAGGAGGCGCCGATGACCACGGCGACACAGGGGCACGGGCACCCGGCCCGCGGCGAGGCCGACGACGGGGTGCACCGCGCCGATGTGGGGCCCGACGCGTTCGTCGACCCGTCCGGCGGCCGCACCGTGTGCGGGCAGCGGGTGATCGAGGTCTACAACGACCGGCGGGACGTCACCTGCCCGCTGTGCTCGGCCGAGGGCTGAGCCCGCGTCGCGCGCTCAGGTCGCCCCAGTGGGGCCGCGCGGCCCGTCGCGCGCGTCGTCGTCGCCGCACAGCGCGGCCACCGTGCCGACCGGCAGCCCGGCGGCCATCCGGGCGACGACCTCGCCGTCACGGCGGCGCAGCTCGGCCAGGACGACGCGGACCAGGTGCCGGGCGCGCGCGTGCGAGCAGCCCAGCAACCGGGTGATCTCCTCGAGCACCAGCCGGGCCGACTCCGGCCCCGAGCGGCCGGGGGCCGCCCCGGCGTTGCGGTCACCGTCGCCGTCGGGCTCGGGCACGAGGCGCACCAGGGAGCCCAGGACGGCACCGGTGGCCTCGGGCACCTCCTCCGGACCGGTGAACCGCGCCCGGGCGGCGACGCCCTCGACCAGACCGTGGAACGTGGCCATCGTCGCTCGACCGATCAGGGAGCCGGGTCCGGGCCACGCGCGAACGCTGCCGGCCCGACCGCTGCGGGGCTCCGCCACACCTCGACCGTCATCCGGACACACCTCGGTCCCTCGTCCCGGCCGCGCATCGCCGCGGCACCGGGTAACCGACTACCCGTCCTGGCCGCGCTCAACCGGGACCCGCGGGTCCCGCGCCGTCCGCCGCCGGGGCCTCGGTGGACTCGTAGACCTGGCTCGGCGGCCCGGCGATGAGCGGGTCCGGCGTGCCGACCACGGTCGCGTCCTTGGTCGGGTAGTCCAGCGTGGACAGCACCCAGCGCAGCGCGGCGATCCGGCCGCGCTTCTTGTCGTTGCTCCGGACCACCGTCCACGGTGCCTGCGGGGTGTCGGTGCCGGCGAACATCGCCTCCTTCGCGGCGGTGTAGTCGTCCCACCGGTCCAGCGCGGCCAGGTCCACCGGGCTGAGCTTCCACTGCCGCAGCGGATCGAGGACCCGGATCATGAACCGGGTGCGCTGCTCCGGGCGCGACACCGAGAACCACAGCTTGACCAGGTGTATCCCGTCGTCGACCAGCGCGCGCTCGAGCGACGGCGTCTGCGCCATGAACTCGTCGTACTCCGCACCGGTGCAGAACCCCATCACCCGCTCGACGACCGCGCGGTTGTACCAGGACCGGTCGAACAGCACGATCTCGCCGGCCGCCGGGAGCTCGCTGAAGTAGCGCTGGAAGTACCACTGGGTCCGCTCGCGCTCGGTCGGGCGCTCCAGGGCCACCACCCGGGCCCCGCGCGGGTTGAGGTGCTCGGTGAACCGCTTGATGGTGCCGCCCTTGCCGGCCGCGTCGCGGCCCTCGAACAGCACGACGATCCGCCGGCCGGTGTCCTTGGCCCAGGACTGCATCTTGAGCAGCTCGATCTGCAGGCTCCGCTTCAGCGCCTCGTACTCGTCGCGGCCCATCCGCTCGGCGTAGGGGTAGTCCTCGCGCCAGGTACCGACCTCGCCGCCGTCGTGTCCCAGCAACGCCGCCTCGTCGTCGTCGAGGTCGCGCACCGTCCACCCCTGCGCATCGTCGAGCAGGCCCACCGAGCGCAGCGCCTCGCGGAGCTGCTCGCGGCTCTCCTCGGACTGGCCCACCCCGTGGGGCGTGCGGCGGAACTGGTCGACCGCCTGTTCGAGGGATGTCATGGAGGCTCCCCGCTCGTGCCGTGGCGCTGGTCGTCGGGATCGTGTCATCGGACGGGTACACCACCTACCACCCGCACGGCCCGGGAATCGGGCACCGCGCTGATCGAACACCCGGTCGTGGTGGAGACCCGTGCCGACGGCGACGTCCTGGCACCCTGGGTCCTGCCGGGTGCGGGCGCGACCACCTCGCGACGAGGTGACGCCGGCGCGCCCGGGCACCTCCGGCCAGAGGTCGCGGGTTCACCGGCCGGTGTGACCCGTCGGGACGCGGTCGCCGTCGTGGCGCGGCACGGGGCCGGAGCGGTTGCCGTCGCCCGGGCTGGTGCCGATCGGCTCGTCGGTGAGGTACTCGAGGACCCGGGCGATCGAGGCGGCGACCGGGACGGCGAGAAACGCGCCGAGCACGCCCAGCCATGCGGAGCCGATCGCGACCGCGACCAGGATGACAAACGCGGGCAGCCGGATCACCCGACCCATGATCACCGGCTGCAGCACGTTGCCCTCGAGCTGCTGCACCAGTAGCACCACCGCCAGCGCCGCCAGCGCGAGTCCCGGCCCGCCCGCGGCGAACGCGACCAGCACGGCGAGCAGTCCGGACACCAACGCGCCGACCACCGGCACGAACGCGCCCAGGTAGACGATCACGGCCAGCGGTAACCCCATCGGTACCCCGAGCAGGAACAGCCCCAGGCCGATGCCGAGGGCGTCGACGAACGCGACCAGCAGGATGCCCCGGATGTAGCGCCCGACCGTGTCCCAGACCCGCTCGGCGATCTCGCCGGCCCCCGCCCGCCGGACCCGGGGCAACCAGCCGATCACCCCGCGGACCAGCCAGCGGCCCTCGGTCAGGTAGAAGAACGCCACCACGAACACGAGCACCAGGCCGGTGAGCGCGGTCGCCGTGGTCCCCAGCGCCGCCCGGACCCCTCCCCCGCCGTCCTGCGGCCCGGCGAAGCCGGCCAGGACCGACCGCAGGTCGACCGGCGGTCCGGGCAGGCCACTGAGCAGGCCCTGCAGCTGGCCCGCCGCATGCTGCACCGCGCCGACCAGGGCCGGGACCTGCGCCTCGACCACGGGCACGACCAGGGCGAACGCGCCACCGACCACCCCGAGCCCGACCAGCAACGCGAGCAGCGCGGCTAAGGAGGGCGGCAGCCGCAGCCGGCGCAGCATCTGGTTCAGCGGGTTCAGGGCACCGGCGACGAAGAACGCGAGCACCATCGGGACGGTGACCACCGACAGGCGGGACAGCACCAGGTAGGCGCCGATGAGCACCGCGGCCAGGCCGATGACCGCCCAGGCTGCCCGCCCGGCGTCGACCAGCCGTCGTCGTCTCGCCGCGACGTCCGGTGCCGCGTCCGCCCGGTCCGTGGCCGGCGTCCCGGTCACACCGCGACCGTGGTGCTCGCCATCGCCCGCGCCTGCCCGGTCACCGCTGCCCTGCACACTGCACATCCGCTCCCGTCGACGGTGGTCGCCCGGTGCGTTCCCGCCCGCGGTGCCGGAAAACCCAGCGCCACCGCCCCGGGCCGCGGGGCCGCCCGTCGACCGGGCCGTTTGCCCCCGACCGACCCGGGTAGCCGGCGGTGGTCCCGAGTCCGCCCGCGACCGCCACCCGTGGGCGGCGGCGAGGGCGGGCGATCCCCGACGATCGGACGCCCGAGTGATCTTCGCCCTCGCACTGGCGATGCTGGCCGCCGTGCTCAACGCCTCCGGCGACCTCGCCCAGCGACGTGCGACCCGCGACCAGCCCGATGAGCTGTCGGGGTCGGCCCGGCTGATGTGGAACCTGTTCCGGCGGCCGATCTGGCTCGCCGGAGTGGTGGCCAGCCTGCTGGGGTTGTGCGTGCACGTGGTCGCGCTGTCGCTGGGCGAGCTGGCCATGGTGCAACCGGTCCTTGTGCTCGAGCTACCGCTGGCGGTGCTCGGCGGGTCACTGCTGTTCGGCGCGCGCCTGACCCGTCGCGACTGGTGCGCGGTCGGCATGCTCGCGGTCGGTCTGGCCCTGTTCGTGTTCTGCCTGTCCCCCACCGGCGGCGCACCGCTCCAGGTGTCCGGTGGCGCCTGGGCGGCGGGGCTGGGGACCATCGGGGTCGTGGTCGCGGTCTCGGCGGTGGCCGGCTGGCGGGCCCGGGCGGACCTGCGGGCCGGCCTGCTCGGTGCGGCCGCGGGGATCGGCTACGGCGCCACCGCGGTGCTGTTCGCCGCGGCCGGCGCCGCCGCGGCACAGGGAGCCGCGGCGGCGCTCGGCTCCTGGCAGGCCTACGCCTCGATCGCGGTCGGGCTGACCTCGTTCTACCTGCTGCAGAACTCGCTCAATTCCGGGTTGCTGGTCGCCACCGAACCCGGACTGACGCTGCTCAACCCGATCGTCGCCGTGACCTGGGGCCTGGTCGTGTTCGGCGAGCAGGCCCGCACCGGCCCCTGGCTGATCGGCTCGGTCTCCGGTGCCGCGCTGCTCGTGGCGGGCACCCTGATACTGGTCAGGTCCCCGGCCCTGCAGGGTTCGACCGCCGGGCCACGCCGCACCGGGCAGGTCCAGCCGGCCTGACCGCGACCCGGCCGAGGTGGGGCAGGAGACCCGGAGGGTGTCAGAAGGCCAGGGCGGGGCCGGCGCCGACGGCCCCGTGGGCGAGCTCGTCGACCATGATCCGCAGCGACTCGGCGGTGCCCGCGCGCCGGCCCCGGGCGGGCGGGGGGCCCCCGCCCGCCCGCCCCGCGGGGGGTGGGGGCCGCGGGCGCCGGCGCCCCCGGCCCCCGCCCG
>CBIHNM010000272.1:0-4820 GCA_966211265.1 uncultured Pseudonocardia sp. | reverse complement strand
GGGCGAGGTGGTCGCCGCCGGGGACGGGGTCGAGACGTCCCGGGTCGGGCGGCGGGTCCTGGTCGACCCCGCGTTCTACGACGGTCCCGGCCCGGACGCGCACCCGGTCGGCCTGCTCGGCAGCGAGGCCGACGGCGGGTTCGCCGAGCTCGTCGTCGCGGCCGCGGACCGCGTGCACGACATGACCTCCTCGCCGCTGTCCGACCAGGAGCTGGCCTGCCTGCCGGTCGCCTACGGCACCGCGACCGGGATGCTCGAACGCGCGCAGGTCGCCGCCGGGGAGACGGTCGTGGTGACCGGGGCCTCCGGCGGGGTGGGCCTGGCGCTGGTCCAGCTCGCCGCCGCCCGGCGCGCGCGGGTCGTCGCGGTCACCGCCCCGGGCAAGCAGGACGCGGTCGGCGAGGCGGGGGCGGCGGCCGTCGTGGCGCGCCGCGGTGACCCCGAGCAGCTCGCCGCGGCCGTGGCGCGGGCGGCGGGCACCGTGGACGCGGTGGCCGACGTGGCCGGCGGGCCGCTGCTGCCGGCGTTGCTCGGCTCGGTCCGCGACGGCGGGCGCTGGGTGATCGCCGGTGCGGTCGGCGGGGCGGAGGTGGGCCTCGACCTGCGCCGGCTCTACCTGCACAACATCAGCCTGATCGGGTCGTCGATGCACACCCCCGCGCACTTCTCCCGCCTCGCCCGCGACGCGGTCGCCGGCCGGGTGCGGCCCCGGGTCGCCGAACGCCACGACCTGACCGGAATCCACGCCGCCCAGGAGTCGTTCGGCCGTGCGGTCCACGTGGGGAAGATCGTGCTCGTCCCGTAGGGCCGGTCCGAGCGTGTAAGAAATGGATCGTGAGCCCGAACGGACACGACACCGACCACGCCCCGGCCCGCGCCACCGCCTCCTACGGCGGCGCGTCGGCGCACTACCTGTCCCCGCAGCGCCGGGACCCGGTGAAGATCGGGTCCGAGGAGCCCGTGTCGCGCCGGATCATCGGCCGCGCGCTGTCCTGGCTGGAGCTGCCCGCGGACCGCGAGGTCGCCGTGCTCGACGTCGGCAGCGGCACTGCGGACGGGTTCTCACTGCTCACGGCTCCGGACGCCGACGGCGCGGTGGTCCTGCCCGAGGCCCGGTGCCGCTACGTCGGCTTGGACGTCGACCCGGAGATGGTCGCCACCGCGGCCGCGCACACGACCTCGCCGCGGGCCTCGTTCGTCCTCGGCGACGTCCGGGACGCCCTGCCCGAGGGCGGCTTCGACCTCTACCTGTCCTGCGGCGTCCCGTACTCGCACCTGACCACCGACGAGCTGGGCGAGGCGGTGGCGTCGGTGCTGGGCTCGATCACCGGGCACCGACGTCGGGCGGTCGTGGTCCTCGACGTGCTCGGCCGGTACTCGGTGGAGTGGCAGCCGCGCTGGCACCTGGACCGGTGGGACTACGCGATGAGCTTCTTCGCCGGGAGCGGCGAGCACATCGAGGAGCCGATGACGTTCTACGACCGGCCCGCGCTGGACCGGGTCGTCGACGCCGCCGCGGCCGCGACCGGTGCGCGGATCACCCGGCGGGCCCACACCGACCGGTCGGTCCTGGTCGGGCGGCACACCGCGACCGGCTCGTTCCATCCCGAGGCCCCGCGCTTCCGCAGCCTGGTCAACGCGCTCGTGCGGGACCCGGCCGGGGTCCGGGCCGAGCAGCTGCACTTCGTCCCGGCCGTCGACGGCGCCCCGGAACCGGTGCTCGCGCACCTGGCGGCGTTCGCGCGGCGCTGGAACTCCACCCTCGAGCCCTACGCCGGGCGCCCGCTCGCCCGGCCGGAGGCGGCCCGCCTCGCCGGGGAGCTGCTGGCCCGCGAGCGCGACGCCGCCGATGCCGGTCTCGGGGTGGGGCACTCGTTCACCGCGACGCTGCTGGTCGAGCCGTGAACGCCCGCCGTCCTAGAGCTGCACGCCCTTGGTCAGCGCGCCGTCGACGACGAGGTTCGTCCCGCTGATCCGGCTCGCGCGCGGGCTGACCAGGCTCACCACGGCGTAGGCGGTCTCCTCGGCGGTCCCCATCCGGCCGGTCGGATTGAGGGCGAGCACGTCGGCGAAGAAGTCCGGGGCGTTCTGCTCGGTCTGGTGCCAGACGCCGCCCTCGAAGTAGACGTTGCCGGGGGAGACCGCGTTGGCCCGGACCCCGCGCGGCGCCAGGTCGTAGGCCAGCCCGGACACGTAGTGCACCAGCGCCGCCTTCATCACCCCGTAGGAGCCGTCCGCGAAGTCGATCTCCCGGCCGGACACGCTGGACACGGCGGTGATCGACGCGGCGTCGCTGCGCTCGAGGTGCGGGAGCGCGGCCTCGACCAGTGCGACGGTGTGCATCAGGTCCACCTGGAAGCTGTCGCGCCAGTTCTGCTCGCCCGGGCCGATCGCGAGCGCGCTGACGTTGGCCACGACGGCGTCGACCTGACCGAAGTGCTGCGCGGAGGCCTCCACCCAGGCGGCGACCGCGGCGCCGTCGGCGACGTCCACCGCGGTCCCGGAGACGTCCGCGCCGCCGGCGCGCAACGCGGACTCGGTGGCGCGCACGCCGTCCTCGCCGCGGGCGCAGAACGCGACCCGTGCGCCCTCGGCGACCAGCCCCTCGACGACGGCGCGGCCGATCCCGCGGGAACCTCCGGTGACCAGCACGACGCGTCCGGTCAGGTGCATGTCCATGTTCGACTCCGCGGGTCTCAGAGGGAGCGCGACTGCTCGCGCAGGTGGCGATGGATGCCGCCGTAGGCGGCACCGGAGGGGAGCAGGCCCTTGGCGACCTTGGTGACGGCGCTGTAGTTGGTGTCGACGACGTTGGCCAGCGGGGACTCCGCGATCTGGGTGAGCAGCTGGTAGGAGTCGAGCCGGTCCAGCCCGTAGAGCTCGCCGAGCCAGGCGATCATGCCGATCTGGCTGGCCCGCCAGGCGTCCTCCAGCGGCCGCGACGACCCGACGACGACGTAGTGGGTGTCGCTCTCGATCCGCGGCCACGCCGGGGCCGGGTGCTCCGGCGAGGCCTTGATCAGCTCGACCAGGAGCACCACGTCCATCGCTCCCTCGACCGCGGTCCCGCAGCTCTCGCCCTCGCCCTGGCGGTAGTGCCCGTCGCCGACCGAGAACAGCGCGCCGGAGACGTTGACCTGCAGGTAGCAGGTGGCGCCGGGTTTCATCTCCGGGGTGTCCATGTTGCCGCCGAACACGTCGGGCACCAGCGAGCTGCGCACCTCGCGTCCGGGCGGGGCGACCCCGACGGTGCCCAGCATCGGGTTGCACGGCAGCTCCAGTGCCAGCTCGATGCTCTGCGCCTCGAACAGGACGGTGCCCGCGGCGCGGTCGAGCTGGTAGATCCAGGTGCGCTCGGGCAGCGGGTCGTGCAGCAGCGCCGTCCGGTCGGTGACCGAGAGCGCGCCGAAGAACGGGATCGTCGTCGACGCGCCCCAGTCCCGCGCCGGCGTCAGGTCGACGATGTGCAGCGCCAGGGTGTCGCCCGGCTCGGCGCCCTCGACGAAGAACGGCCCGGTCTGCGGGTTCACCTCGGCCATGTTCAGCACGGTGCCGGGACGGTCGGTGGTGCGGGTCAGCCGCCCGGAGAACGCGTCCTCGGTCCAGAGCCGCAGGCACGTGCCGGGGGAGATCCGATGGGTCGGGGCGACCCCACCGAACGTCCAGGCGTACTCGTCACGTCCGGGGCGGTACTCGACGACCTGCATCGGTCGATCCTGTCGACCTCGCGCGGGATCGACAAGACCGTCCGGGCACCGCGTTAGCGTGCTCGGGTGGCGAACGTGGCGGAGGACCTGCTGGTGCACCTGCGCCGCGCCCGGGACACGATCGACCGCCGCTACGCCGAGCCGCTCGACCTCGACGCGCTGGCCGCCGTCGCCGGGGTGTCGAAGTACCACTTCCTGCGCTGCTTCGCCGCGACCTACGGCCACACCCCGGCCGCGCTGCTGACCCGGCGCCGGATCGAGCGGGCGCAGGATCTGCTGCGCGCCACCAACCTGACCGTCACCGAGATCTGCATGCTGGTCGGCTACTCCAGCCTCGGGTCGTTCAGCAGCCGGTTCCGGCGCCTGGTCGGGGCCACCCCGTCGGAGTACCAGGCGCGCTGGGCGGCACACGGCCCCCCGCGGATCCCCGGCTGCTACGTGTTCATGCACGGGCTCTCCGACGTCGCCCCGGTCGACGCCGCCCCGGTCGACGCCGCAAGATCGGAGAAGCCGCCGGGGGCGCCGCCGTCCTAGGTTGGCTCCCATGCTCACCAACATCTCGCTGGTCACCCTGTGGGTCACCGACCAGGACGCCGCCAAGCGCTTCTACATCGACGTGCTCGGGTTCGTGGAGGGCACCGACGTGTCCATGGGCGACGGGTTCCGCTGGTGCACGATCCTGCATCCGGCGCACCCCGAGCTGGAGGTGACGCTGATGACGCCCGGTCCGCCGCTGGACGCCGCGATGGCCGAGTCGATCCGTCGCGCGCTGGCGGCCGGCACCATGAACGGGTTCGGGTTGACCACCGACGACTGCCACGGAGACCACGCGAAGCTCGTCGCGCAGGGCGTCGAGTTCGTGCAGCCGCCGTCCGACCGGCCCTACGGCGTCGAGGCGGTCATGCGGGACAACTCCGGGAACTGGCTGGTGCTCGTCGAGCCGAAGCCCTACCACGGGCAGGAGTTCCCGCACCCGACCTGAACCGCCTCACCCCCCGGTGGCCGGACCGGTGCCGCCCGCCCCGCCGGTACGGCGCTCCATGCTCGCCTCGGACGCGGCGGCGGTGGCGTCCTTGCTGGTGGCGGCGCGGGTGGCGAGTTCCTTGTAGGTCA
>CBIHNM010000271.1:0-4859 GCA_966211265.1 uncultured Pseudonocardia sp. | reverse complement strand
GCTCGCGGGCATGGTCGCGGCCACCGCGGCCGCGGGGCGCATGGGGGACCCCGATCCGGGCACGGGTCGCCTGCGGTGACGCGGTGCCGGGATCGGGGCGGGCTCAGGAGCCGAGGTCGGTGGTGTAGACCTCGTCGTAGTCGCCGCGCGGGACGTCGAGCTCGAGCCCGGGGTCCTCGACGGTCACGTGGGACATGGCCGAGGTCGGCAGCGCCCCGTGCCAGTGCCAGCCGCCGGCCGGGCTGGTGATCACGTCACCGGCCCGGACGATGTGCACGCCGTTCTCGTCGCCGACCACACCGACGCCGTCGGTGACGATGATGTGCTGGCCCTTGGTGTGGACGTGCGGGTTGGTGCGCACACCGGCCGGGAAGTGCACGGCCTTCGAGTCGAGCCCCTCCAGCGCGCAGGGAAGCTTCTGCACGCGTGCCTTCTCGGGGTCGTTGAACAGCGCCTGGAGCTTCTCCGGCGGCGGGTTTCCCTGGTCGGCGTCCACGGTCGCGAACTCGTCCATGAGGTGTCCTTTCGATGTGCGGCGGGGACGCGCACGACGCCACGAGCCGCGTCGGCGATCCACGAGGTAGGGGGTTGGGCGTCCCGCCGCCGGGGGGGTGCGGCGGGACGCCCCGGGGGCGATCAGCCCCCGTGCTCGGTGAGCCAGGAGTCGACCAGCGCGACCGACTCCAGGTGCGAGGCCTCGTAGTTGAAGCCGTGCGCGGTGTCGGCCAGCTGTTCGACCCGGACATCGGGGTTGCCGACGTAGCGGGCGCCCTGGAGCTGCAGCGCCGGCGGCGGGAACAGCGCGTCCTTCTCACCGGCCACGATCAGCACCGGTGCGGTGGTCCGCGGGATCCCGATCTGGTCGGCGGTGACCGCCGGACCGAAGGACAGGATGTCCCCGCAGGGGTCCGGGTTCGTCATCCGGGCCACCGCGTCGCGCACCTCCTGCGTCGCGCTGTGGAACAGGATCCGGTCCCCGTCGGTGCCGAACTCGGCGTAGTTGGGCGGTGCGCCCGGGTCACCCCCGCTGAGGCAGCGTGCCGTGGTGTCGGCCAGTTCGGTCGCGGTGAACGGGGCCGTCGTCTGGTCGGCCCACCCGAAGTTGATCAGGCCGTCGATGTTGTCCGGGAACGAGTAGGCGGCGATGGTCGCGGTCAGGCCACCGGCCGAGTGCCCGGCGAGGAAGACCTTGTCGAACGCCACCGCGTCCCCGCCGTCGGCCGTGTAGTCGCCCTCACGCAGGGCCGTGACCACCTGGTTCGCCGTGTCGGCCTGCGACCCGAAGCAGCTGTCGAGGCCCGGGGGCTTGTCGCTCGCGCCGTAGCCGAGCCGGTCGATGGTGACCGCGACGTGACCCGCCTCGGCCTGCTGGCGCGCGAAGTTGTAGCCGGGGACCGCGTCGAACTGCCAGTAGAACTCGCCCTGGGTGACCGCGTGCAGGTACAGGGTCGCGGCCTGGGGGTCCTTCAGGGCCGCCCTGGGCGCGACGATGTGGCCGCGGATCGTGTAGGGCTTGCCGTCGGACGCGCAGGGCACCGTGGTGCGGTTGGTGTTGTCCACCGAGAAGGTGACCGGCAGCTCGACGATGTTGCTGCCGGCGGTGTCGGGCCTGCCGCCCTTCGAACTGTCGGGTTGGGCGACGGCGACCGCGGATGCCGCGAGCATCGCGGCGGCGACGGCCGCGGTCAGCGTCAGGACTCTCTTGAGACCCATGGGTGTGCTCCAGTGGTGTGTCCGCTCCGGACGACAGGGACTGGGGAGGAGGTGCTGGTCGGGCCGTCGCGGGCATCGCCGGGGGTGCGAGAGCCCGTTGGGTTACGTCGAGTCGGCCGCGGGTCGGGCGGCTCGGGTGTTCACCCCGCAGGCCCCACGGCCGACCCGGGTCGGTGACTCGCACGTCGTCGGGCGAGCACCGGGCACCTGATGTGGAGCGAGGTCCAGATCACGGTCCGAATGCGACTGTGGCGCGCTGACGCCGGGGAAAACGGGTACGATCGGTGTAGCGGGGGAGCGGAAGCATCCGGATCGTATGGGCCCCACCGGCCCGTTCCTAGGGGCATAACCGCCACGAAACGCACGGAATCCGCCGTAACCTGGACGGATTCCGTTCGTTCGGTACCTTTCCCGCCATGGATGTCGGTGTCTTCGTCGTCGACGGGGTGGCGGACTTCGGGCTGGCCGCCCTCCTCGAGGTGCTGGGTACCGCGAACTCGCTGCGGGAGCAGATCGCCGCGCCACCGCCGCCGTGGAACATCACCACGCTGGGGACGTCCGCCCAGGTCCGCACCGGCGCCGGGCACCTGGTGCCGGCCACCGCCCTCGCCGACCTGGCCGCCCTCCCGGACCTGCTCGTCGTGCCCGCGACCAACGTCAAGGAGGAGGCGGACCTGCTCGCCACGGTCACCGCCTCGCCCAACACCTCCGCCCTGGCGATGATCGCCCGGGCCGGCGAGCGCGGGAGCCGCCTCGCCGCGGCGTGCACCGGCACCTTCTTCCTCGCCGAGGCCGGAGCCCTGGACGGGCACTGCGCCACCACCAGCTGGTGGCTCGGCCCCGTCTTCCGCCGTCGCTACCCGCGTGTCCGGCTCGACGAGCGGCAGACGCTGTGCCGCTCCGGCGACGTGACCACGGCGGGGGCCGCGTTCGCCCACATCGACATGGCGCTGTCGGTCGTGCAGTCGGCGAGCCCGGCGCTGGCCGAGCTCGTCGCCCGATACCTGCTCATCGGCAACCGCAAGCCCCAGGCCGAGTTCGCGATCCCGGCCGTGCTGGCCAAGTCGGACCCGGTGATGGCCGCGTTCGAGCGTTGGGTCCGCGAGCACCTGACCGAGCCGCTCTCGGTGGCCGACGTGGCGAGGGCGCTGGGACTGTCCGAACGTCACCTGCAACGGGTCACCGCGGCCACCCTGGGCATGTCGCCGCTGGACTTCATCACCGAGATCCGGCTCGAGCAGGCCACCTACCTGCTGCGCACCTCCTCGATGACGATCGACGCGATCGCCGCCCGGGTCGGCTACCTCAGTGGCGGCGCCCTGCGCGACGTGGTCCGGCGGCGCCGGGGGATGACCCTGCGGGAGCTGCGCGACGGGCCCACCCCGGTTCCGTTCGCCGGCGGTCTCGACCCGGACAACCACATCGGATCGCCCGGCGGGCCGTCCCGGGTGGTCCACTGACCGGGCGGCCGTGTCGATGCCGGAGGGTCACCCCGGCGGGGTGAGAAGGAGCGGTACCAGCTGCTCGGCAGGGGTGAGCGACCCGTGCTGACCGGTCATCCTCGCCATCACCGGCTCCGCCTCCGACCGCACGACCCCCGCCGTGCCGCGCATGGCCACGACCACGTCCCCGACCCGCTCCCGCACACCCGGCCCGACCGGTCCGAACCAGTTGCGGTCCACCGCCTCCTGGCCCGACAGCACCCACGCGTCGTCGCCGAGGGTCTCCCGCCAGGCGGCGAGCACCTCGTCGGCGGCGCCGGGCACGGCGTAGACCTGGCGCGAGCGCGGGTCCCCGCCGAGCAGCGCGACCCCGGACCGCAGCCCCTCCTCGACGTCGGCGTCGTGGACGCGGGTCAGCCCGACCATCCCGTGGTCACCGGTGACCGCCAGCAGCGCACCGGCCGGCAGCGCCTCGACCAGCATCCCCACCAGGTGGTCGAGCAGTCGCAGCTGCCAGCGCCACGGTGCCGATCCCGGGCCGTTCACGTGCCCCAGCAGGTCCAGCTCGGAGTGGTAGCCGTAGACCAGGCGCGGCCCCGGGCCGGTCAGGCCGTCCAGGAACGCGGTCGCCAGGTCGCCGAGCGCGGACACGCCCCGGTAGCGCCCGCCGCGCAGGCCGGACCGGGTCAGGCCCGAGCCCCGGAACTGCCGCCCGGACACGACCGAGACCTCCACCCCGGCGGCCGCGGCACGCTCGAACAGCGTCGGCTCCGGTTGCACCCGCTCGGGCACCAGGCGCTCGCGCAGGTCGGTGTCGCCCTCGGACCAGCTCAGCGCGTCGAGCAGGGTGTCCTCGACGCGGAACCGCACGCCGAGGGTGCCGTGCGCTCCCGGGGGCAGGCCCGTCCCCAGCGAGGTCAGGCTGATCGGTGTGCTGGACGGGAAACCCACCGTCAACGGTCCGGCGTCGGCCATCGCGGCCAGCACCGGCGCGTCCGCCGCGTGCGCGGCCAGCAGCTCGTGGCCGAGGCCGTCGATCAGCAGCAACCCGGCCGCGCGGGAGGGCGGGAGGCCGAACGCGCCCACGTCCGGCCCGATGCCGGTGCCCAGCGAGGTCAGCAGCGCAGGCAGGACGTCGGACAGGGTTCCCGCGCCGTAACGGGGGAGCAGGGGCTCGGGCATGCCGGTGGCGGTCACACCGCAGAGTGTGACGAGTCCGCCCCCCGAGGGGGCAAGGCGGATGCGAGGCTCCGGGGGTGGATCTCCCCCCGGCGCCCGACGGACCGCACGACCTCCGCCTGCCCGAGGGGTTCCGGATCGCCCTGGACCGTCGCGCGCGCCGGATCGACGGGGGCGCGGCGCTGCTCGGCGGAGCCCCGCCCCGCCTGGTGCACCTGAGCCGCACCGCCCGCGGCCTGCTCCCGGCCGGGCCGCGCGCCGCGCTCACCGTCACCGACCCGACGACGCGCGCGCTCGCCCGACGCCTGCTCGACTCCGGCCTGGCGCACCCGGTGCTCCCGGCGGGCGACCGGGCGGCGCACGGGGCCGCGGTCCCGGGTGCCGAGCAGGTCACGGTCGTGGTGCCGGTCAAGGACCGGCCGGTGGCCCGCCTGCTGGCGGCCCTGCCCGGCAACCTGGGCGGGCTCGTCGTCGTCGACGACGGCTCGCGGGACCCACGCACCGTCGCCGACGGGGTGCCGGTGG
>CBIHNM010000270.1:0-4968 GCA_966211265.1 uncultured Pseudonocardia sp. | reverse complement strand
GGATCGTCGCGGTAGAAATCCAGGGCGTCGTTCATGAAGCGCAGGAAGTCGCGCGAGACGATCAGGTCATCCTCCAGCACGATGACCCGCCCGGACGCCCCGACCACCTCGGTCACGCCTTCGATAATGGAGGTCGCCAGACCCTTGTTGGCCGCGGCGGCGCGCACCTCGAAGGCGGCGAAGCGGTCCCGCCACACCGTCGTCCCGCCGGTGCGCCCGGGGGAGCGCTTGGCGAAGAGCAGGTCCAGCTCCCCGCGGTCGACCTGCTGCTCCAGGTTCTCGCTGAGCCCGACCGTCAGCTCGAGGTCGACCTGCGGGTGACGCCGGCGGAAGTCGGCCAGGATCGTCGGCAGCCGGGTCTGCACCAGGTCCTCCGAGACCCCGAACCGCAACCGTCCGTGCACCCGCGTCTCGCGGAAGTGGGCCAGCGCGCGGTCGCCGGCGTCGAGGATCGTCGCGGCGAACTCCAGCATCGCCTCGCCGTCGGGGGTGAGCTCCACCGAGTGGGTGTCCCGGCGCAGCAGCGGCCGCTCCACGCGGCCCTCGAGCTTGCGCACGTGCTGGCTGACCGTGGACTGGCCGAGGTCCAGGCGCCGCGCCGCGCCGGTGAAGCTCAGCGTCCGCGCGACCGTGACGAACGAGCGCAGCAGCACCGGATCCAGCACCCGGTCATCGTAGTCCGTGATGGCAATGATCGTGCCGGCCCGGTTTCCCGATGATCGCCACGGGTCGAGAATCGCCGCATGGACGTCCTGCGCCGGGCCCGGACCGACCCGTTCCCGGTCCTGTTGCCGGTGACCGTCGGGGTCGCGGCGCTGGTCCCGGCCCGCGGCGCGGCGTCGGGTGTGGTGGACGCGGCCACGACCGTCGCGATCGGGCTGCTGTTCTTCCTCTACGGCGCGCGCCTGTCCACCCGCGAGGCGGTGCACGGGCTGCGGCACTGGCGGCTGCACACGACCGTGCTGGCGGCGACGTTCGTGGTGTTCCCGCTGCTCGGGCTCGCGGTGGCGCTGCTGCCGGAGCGGCTGCTGCCGGTGCCGCTGGCCACCGGGGTGCTGTTCCTGTGCTGCCTGCCCTCGACCGTGCAGTCCTCGATCGCGTTCACCTCGCTGGCGCGGGGCAACGTGCCGGCCGCGGTCGTCGCGGCGTCGCTGTCCAACGTGCTCGGCGTGGTCGTGACGCCGCTGCTGGCCGCGCTGCTGCTGTCCACCCGGGGCGGGTTCTCCGCGGCGTCACTGCTCGACATCGGCCTGCGGCTGCTGGCGCCGTTCGTGGCCGGGCAGCTGGCCCGGCCGCTGATCGGGTGGTGGGTGCTGGCCCACCGGGCCCGGCTGCTGGTCGTGGACCGCGGCTCGATCCTGCTCGTCGTCTACTCGGCGTTCGGCGCGGGCATGGTCGCCGGAGTCTGGCGGGAGCTGACGGGTCCGTCGCTGGTCGTGCTGCTCGCGGTGGAGGTGGTGCTGCTCGCGGTCGTGCTGGCGCTGACGTGGTGGGGCGCCCGCGGGCTCGGGTTCGACCCGGGCGACCGGACCACGATCCTGTTCTGCGGGTCGAAGAAGAGCCTGTCCAGCGGGCTGCCGATGGCCGGTGTGCTGTTCGCCGGGCACGCCGTGGCGCTGGTCGTGCTGCCGGTGATGCTGTTCCACCAGATCCAGCTGATGGTGTGCGCGGCGATCGCGGCGCGCCTGGCCCGCCGGCGGGAGGTGTCGCGGGCGGAGCCGGTCGCGGCATCATGACCCGGTGGCCGAGTCGGCGACACCCCCGCGACCGGGCCCCGCCGGGCCCGGTGGATCCTGCCTGCACTGCGGTCGGGTCGCGCCGGGGCCCGGCGCGGCGGCCCTGACCTGGGCCCGCGAGCGCGACGAGCGCGGCCGGGAACGCAGCCTCTGCCCGGCCTGCGCCCGCCGCCACCTGCGCGACATCGAGGCCGGGCTCGCCCACGAGTGGTGGTGAGCCCGGCGGCCACCGGTCCCGGACAGTCCCCGCCGCGATCGAGAACCCGCCCACCGGTCCTCCTCCGTCCCCGGGCCGCGGTGACCCGAGCCCTACCGCCCGGACCGCTCCCGACGCGTAGGTTGTCAGGCATGCGTACGTGGTCCTCCGTCGACGTCCCCGCCATCGACGGCGCGGGTCCTCCCCTCCGACTGCACGACACGGCCAGCGGCCGGATCCGGCCGACCGCCCCGGGCGACACCGCCACGATGTACGTCTGCGGGATCACCCCCTACGACGCCACCCACCTCGGGCACGCGGCCACCTACCTCGCGTTCGACCTGATCAACCGGCTCTGGCTCGACCTCGGCCACGACGTGCACTACGTGCAGAACGTCACCGACATCGACGACCCGCTGCTCGAGCGCGCGGCCCGCGACCAGGACGACTGGGTCGTGCTGGGCATGCGCGAGACGGCGCTGTTCCGCGAGGACATGGAGTCGCTGCGGGTGCTGCCACCGCGACAGTTCATCGGTGCCGTCGAGGCGATCCCGGAGATCTCCGAGCTGGTCGGCAAGCTGCTGGCCTCGGGCGCGGCCTACCGCCTCGACGACCCGGAGTACCCCGACGTCTACCACGACATCTCCGCCACCGGGCACTTCGGCTACGAGTCGAACTACGACGAGGCGACCATGCTCGAGTTCTTCGGCGAGCGCGGGGGAGACCCGGACCGGCCCGGGAAGCGGCACCGCCTGGACCCGTTGCTGTGGCGGATGGAGCGCGAAGGCGAGCCGGCGTGGGAGTCCGACCTGGGACGCGGCCGCCCGGGTTGGCACGTCGAGTGCGCGGCGATCGCGCTGAACCGGCTGGGTTCCCGGATCGACCTCAACGGCGGCGGGTCCGATCTCGCGTTCCCGCACCACGAGTGCGGGGCCGCGCACGCCGAGGCACTGACCGGGGAGCACCCCTTCGCCGGGCACTACACGCACGCCGGGATGATCGGCCTGGACGGGGCGAAGATGTCCAAGTCCAAGGGCAACCTGGTGTTCGTGTCGAAGCTGCGCGGGCTGGGCCTGGACCCGAACGTCATCCGGGTGGCGCTGCTGTCGGGTCACTACCGCACCGACCGCTCCTGGACCGACGAGCTGGCCGACCGCGCCCAGGCGCGTCTGAACCGCTGGCGGGAGGCACTGACCCTCGACGCGGCCCCGTCCGCGGAGATCCTGGTCTCCCAGATCCGCACCCACCTCGCCGACGACCTGGACACCCCGGGTGCGTTGGCGGCCGTCGACGCCTGGGTCGAGGAGGCGCTGACCCGCCGCGGCAACGACACCTACGCCCCCGGCAGCGCCCGCGAGGCGCTGGACGCGCTGCTCGGCGTCGCCGTCTGAGCGCCGGGCGGGGGCCCGGTGCCCCCGTCTGGTTGCATGGTCCCCATGGCGCACAACGTGCTCGGCCGCGAGCTGCAGACCTGTGGAACCGACCCGATGACCGGGTTCTTCCGCACCGGGTGCTGTGACACCGGCGGCGACGACGCCGGCGTGCACACCGTGTGCGCGCAGGTCACCGCGGAGTTCCTGGAGTTCAGTGCGAGCCGCGGCAACGACCTGCGCGCCCCGCGCCCCGCGGCCGGGTTCGCCGGGCTGAGGCCGGGCGACCGGTGGTGCCTGTGCGCCGACCGCTGGGCCGAGGCGCACGCGGCCGGGTTCGCCCCGCCGGTCGTCCTGGAGGCCACCCACGCCCGGACCCTGGAATGGGTCGACCTCGACGACCTGCGCCGCCACGCCGTGACCTGAGCTCCCTTCCCCGGCGGTGGCGTCCGCGTGCGCGAGTGGTCAGTGCTGCGGCGTCCGCGCCGGGGCGTCGCGAGGCGTGCGCCGGGCCAGCAGCGCCGGGACCCCGGCCGCGAGCAGCGCGGCCGGCACGAGGAATCCGGCCACCGGGTCGGCGTGGTAGATCGGGGTCAGCCCGACCGGGGACAGCGACGTCCCGCCGAAACGCAGCGCCTGCACCACCGACACCGCGCCGCCGGTGTTCGGCCCGCCACCGCCCAGGACCAGGGCGTTCACCCCGACCAGCACCAGCTGGCTCGACACCCCGGCCAGCGCCCACAGCGCCACCACCACCCCCAGCACCGGCACCACCCCGATGCCGGCCACCAGCACCGCCCCGGTCAGCGCCCCGGTCAGCACGCAGCGCCGGGGCCCGACCCGGTCCACCAGGCCGCCGATCAACCGCGCGGTGAGGATCCCGGTCAGCCCGAGCGCGGTCAGGACCAGCCCGCGGGCCCCGGAGCTCAGCCCGAACACGTCCTCCAGCCGCAGTGCCACCAGGAAGTTCAACCCGGCCAGCGCGCCCCAGCCCAGCGCCGCGGCCAGCCCGGCCCGGACCGCCGCAGGCGTCCACGCCGAGCGCAGCGAGGGCCGTGACCCGGTCCCGGCGGGGCGCGGGGCGGGGTCGGGCAGCCCGGCCAGGGCGAGCAGCAGCGCGACGGCGCCGACCCCGTAGAACGCCAGCCGCCAGTCGAGCTCCGCGGCCAGCCCGCCGACCAGCGGGGCCGAGGTCTGCCCGGCGGCCTGCAGCGAGCCGAACCAGCCCAGCGCGCGTCCCAGCCGCTCGGGCTCGACCGAACCGGCCAGCGTGGCCAGCAGCAACGGGGTGGTGAACGCGTTCGCCACGCCCTGCAGCGCGCGGGCGGCGAGGAACAACGACCACGACGCGGCCAGCACGCAGGCCAGCGAGGCCACGACGTACACCGCGTAGCCGGTGACGACCGTGCGCCGCCGGCCCCAGCGTTCCCCGAGTGTGCCGCTGACCAGCATCAACGCCGCGAACGGGAGCAGGTACGCGGTGATCGACGTCGCCGCGGCCCCGGTCGACACCCCGAAGTCGGCCCCGAGCTCGGGCAGCATCGCGGCGGTCACCCCGCCGCCGAAGGGCCCGAGGAACGCCCCGGCGAACAACGCCCCCCGGCGCACCGCCGCTCCCGTCACCACCGCCCACCACCTCGCGTCGTGGAGCCATGACGCACCGGGA
>CBIHNM010000269.1:0-4970 GCA_966211265.1 uncultured Pseudonocardia sp. | reverse complement strand
GGGTCCGGGCCGGTGGCCACGGTGACGGCGCGGAGCCGGGCGGCCGCCGCGATCGCGGCGGCGACCGATGCCAGACGGGCGGCCTCGGGTCGGCTCCCGGCCACCAGCAGGACGTCGTGCTCATGGTCCAGGTCGCCCGACGAGGGGTCGAACATCGACATCCGAATCCTTCCCGGCCGGGGAGCTGACCGCCGAGGAAGAGTGTGCGGCCAGGGGATCCGTGCGTCGAGGCCCGCTCGCCGGGTGGTCGCCGTCATCCGACGTCCGGCCCCGGGGCCTGCGCCCGTCCGGAGCAGGGGGTGCTAGAGTCGGGCAACGATCTGCGGATGTAGTTCAATGGTAGAACATCAGCTTCCCAAGCTGAATACGCGAGTTCGATTCTCGTCATCCGCTCCAGAATGAAGGCCCAGCTCACGGGGTGTCCACTCCGGAGCTGGGCCGTCGTCGTACCCGGCCCCTCCGGGGTCCCCGGTGATCCTCGGCGAACCGTCGATCCCGATCAGTGCCGGGTGCGCCGCCGCCGCGGGCGCGCCCTCCTGCCCGGCATCCTCAATTCCGATGACGGGCGACCGCTCGCCGGACCGCTCGCCCGCTCGGCTCGATCTTGAGGCCCCGGGGGCCGCACCGTCCGGCCGCGGCCGGACGGGCGTCAGGGGGCAGGGGTCAGTAGAGCCGCTCCGCGTAGGACGGGCCGTAGTACTCCTCCAGCTCGGCCAGCGGCGTCTCCGGCCGGGTGAGCATCTTCGCGATCCGCGCGACCGAGGGCAGCGTGTCCGCCGGCCACTGCCCGTGTTCCCACAGCTTCGACCGCATGAACGCCTTCGGGCAGTGGAAGAACACCTCCTCGACGGCGATCTCGCAGGCCAGGATCGGACGGCGTCCCCGGACCGCCATCTCCTCGAAGTAGGGCGCGTCGGTGAGCAGGCGGGCGCGGCCGTTGATCCGCAACGTGTCGGTGCGTCCCGGGACCAGCAACAGCAGGCCCACGTGCGGGTTGGCCAGCACGTTGCGCCAGCCGTCGACGCGCCGGTTGCCGGGGCGTTCCGGTACCGCGACGGTGCGGTCGTCGATCACATGCACGAAACCCGGCGGGTCGCCCTTGGGCGAGACGTCGCAGGCCCCGGCGGCGTCGCTGGTGGCGAGCAGGCAGAGCGGCGACGTGGCGAGCCACTCCCGGTGGATCGGGCCCAGACGGTCCCGGACCTTGTTCGCCGCGGCCGGCATGACCGGTCCGACCAGGGCCTCGAGCTGTTCGACGGTACGGATCTCGGCGTCGATGTCGGTGTGCACGCCCTCGACGCTAGGACCTGCGACGACCGGTGGCGAGGGGTTGCTCCGATCGCCGCCCGGCGGTGGTCAGGCCCGGCGTGCCGCGGTCAGGAGGTCCGCGCCGCGGCGGGAGCCCGGCTGCTCCCCGGCTGCGGCCATCTCCCCGGTGACGCGGACCAGCGTCCCGTTCACCGGTGTCGCGACACCATGCGACGCGCCGAGGGCGACGATCTCGCCGTTGAGGTACCCGGCCTCGATCGACCCTGCGCCGCGACGCAGGCTCTGCCAGGACGAGCCGCCGCCCCGCTCCCGCCCGCCGACCGGCCGCTGGGTGATCAGGCCGTCGCGTCGGACCCGGTCGTCGTCACCGGTGCGGGCGGTGATCCCGGCCGCGGCCAGGGCGCGCTCACCCTCCGCGGTGGCGGCGGCGAGCAGGTCGGCGAAGGCGGGGTCGTCGCACCCGCACGCGGCCTCGACGGCGTTGCCCAGGTTCGTCAGCAGCTTGCCGTACTTGCCCTGCATGACGGCCGGGTCGGGGGCAGAGGAGAAGCCGGCGGCGGTCAGGTCGGCGGCGATCGCGGCGCCGATCTCGTCGGTGCCCCGCGGGTGGGTGCCGACGTCGAGCACCCCCGGGACCGGGGCCGAGGACGCGATCACCACCCCCGGCTCGTAGTGCTCGGCCGGCAGGATCACCAGCACGGCCTGCACCCGGTCGAACCGGGCCGCGGCCATCCGCTCGTTGGCCACACCGTTCTGCGCGCACGCGACGACGACGTCCGGGGCGTGGGCGGCGAGGGTGTCCAGGATCGAGGCGGTGTCCTGGGTCTTGGTCGCCAGCAGCGCGACGTCGCCGGGCCGCCAGTCGAGCTCGGCCACCGACGCGACGGCCGGGATCCGCAGCGTGCGGGAGCGCTCCGGATCGTCGAGGCGCAGCCCGTGCTCCAGGATCGCGTCCAGGTGCCGGCCCCGCGCGACGAGCACGACGTCGCGTCCGGCCTCGGCCAGGCGGACCCCGATCGTGCCGCCCACCGCGCCCGCGCCGACCACCACGTACCGCATGCCGGCCACCCTGGCACGCGGGCGCGCGGAGCGTCCGACCTGTTCTCGTCAGGAGGACGAGGTGCCGTCGTGGCGGCGCCGGACGGCCGTGGGGGCCTTCACCCGCCAGGCGTCCTCGATCATCTCGGCCAGCTGGTCGAGACCGATCCTCGTCAGATCGACAAGAATCGATCCGTAGCCGTCGTAGTGCGGCGTGGTGAAGAAGGCGGGGTCCCCGCAGGACAGCAGGGCCTGCTTCTCCTCGATCGGGCAGGCGAGCATCAGCCCGCCCTCGGCCTCGGTGCGCAGGCGGGCGAAACCCTTGCCCCGGACCTTCAGCGCGGGAGTGCGGTAGGACGTCGACTCCTCGACCTCCGGCAGCGCGCACCCGATCCGTACGACGTCGTCCCAGCTCGGCATGGAGCCATCCTGGCCCGGTGCGCCGTGGACGTCGTGGACGGAACGGAGCGCTAGTCGGCGAGGTGCTCCGCCAGGAACGCGTCGACGGCGCTCCTGCCCTCCTCGACGTGCTCGCCCTCCTTCCACCGCTCGACCAGCGTGGCGCCCGGCGCGAGCTCCACGAGCCGCCGCGACACCGGCTCCGGGTGGAACAGGTCCCCGCCCATCAGCACCAGCCACGGCGTGGTGAACCGCGCGAGGGCGGCGTCCGGGACGCTGAACAGCATCCCGCCGCCGTCGTACATGTTGGCCCGGAAGCCGGCCCAGTCCCGCTCGGTGACCTCCGGGTGCTCCTCGCGCCGTGTCTCGGCCCACTGGTCGAACATCTCGTGGAAACGTTCCTGGTTGTCGTGACGTCCGATCGGCTGCAGGGTGACCGCGGCCCGGACCCGCTGCGGGGCGGTGGCCAGCAGGTTGGCCGTGTAGGAGCCGCCGATGCACATCCCGAGCACGGCGAACTCGCCGACCTCGAGGTGGTCGAGCAGCGCGAGCTGGTCGGTGGTGTAGGTCGGCCAGCCGTCGCTGCCGTGGATGTCGGCGACGGACTCACCGGCGTTGCGCTGGTCCATCGCGATGACCCGGTAGCGGTCGCCGAGGTGCTCGATCGGGTTCCAGGGGGCGTTCTCCCAGAAGTCGATCGCGGACCGCATCCCGCCGGGGGCGATCAGGAGGATCGGGAATCCCGAGCCCCGCTCCTCGTAGCGGATCGACACACCGGGGCGTTCGAAAATCGGCACGGGAGCGGACGGTACCGGCGCCGGCGGCGGGATGCGGGCTCAGACGACCCGTGCGGGCGTGCGCTTCTCGCTCTTGCGACGCGCCAGGATGGACACGCCGTAGACCGCCAGGAGCAGGCCGAGGACCATCGGGACGTACCAGCCGTCCCGGATCGTGTCGCCGAGCAGCGCGATCCCCACGATTCCGGGAACGATCACTTCGGTGACCATGAACAGCGCCGTCACGGTGGACACGTCGCCCAGCCGCAGCGCGCGGGCGTAGCTGTAGAGACCGGTCGCCCACATGCCGATCAGGACGTAGACCAGCGGCTCGGTGAGCAGCCCCAGCAGCAGCCCGTCCTCGGACAGGTGCATCGCCCGGACCGCGACCGCGCCGCCACCCAGCCCGAGCCCGGCCACGATCGCCGACGGCCAGGGGCGGCTGACCCTGCGCAGGCCCACCGAGATCAGCAGCAGCGCCACCAGGGCACCGACCAGGATCAGCACCGTCGAGGACTCACCCGAGCGCGGGGCGACCCGGTCCTCGCCGGCGCTGCTGGCCACCAGGACCAGCCCGAGGATGCTCGCGACGATCCCGAGCCGGTGCACCGGGCGCAGCCACTCGTCCTTGTAGTACCTGGCGTAGAGCGAGGTCAGCGCGATCGACCCGGCGAGCGTGGCCTGGACCGCGAACACCGGCAGGTGCCGCAGCGCGACGACCGTGCAGGTCCAGGCCAGCGCGTCCACGCCGAGACCGGCCAGGAAGCGCGGGCGGGCCAGGATCGAGCGGGTACGCCGGGCCTGCCCGGCGGCATCGGCCTGCAGGATCGCCGCGACGCTGTTGAAGACCATCGCGACGAGCGCGAAGGCCATCCCGGTCAGCACCGCGGAGCCCTACCCGCACGAAGATCGGCCGACGTCGCGATGAGCACGACGCAGATTCTCGCCGACCGCCTCAGACACCCGCAGGGCGGGCGGGACGCGACCGTCCCGACTGCTCCGGGACCTGCGCACCCATCGGCGGGACGGGCGTCTGCGGGCTGATCTCGAAGAAGCCGCTCATCAGACCGACGCTGGGTGTCTCGCCGCGCTCGGCGGCGGTCTTCCACGGGCTCCCGGCGGCCACCCCGCTGCGCCGGTCGAGCAGCGCGCGCCGCGGCCCCTCGGTGACGGCGAGCACGATCAGGGCCGTCGAGACCCCCACGAACAGCGGTCCCCCGACCACCAGCATGGGCCACCCGAAAGCCAGATAGGCGACGAGCAACGCACCCGCCGCCATCCCGATGACCACCCCTGCCAACCGCATCACCGCGGACCCCCTTCTCCCCAGCTCAGAGCACCAAGTTTTACCACGCGTAGCAGGCCGGGTACGGCCTTCTTCACCCCGACGTGGTCACACCGTTGCCCGATCGAGAAGTGGGGCCGGGCCGGCGTGGGGGCTCCCGGTCCACGCCGCTGCGGACAGCTGAACCGAGGCCCGCCGACCAT
>CBIHNM010000268.1:0-4971 GCA_966211265.1 uncultured Pseudonocardia sp. | reverse complement strand
CCCCGGGGGGGCGCCCCCGGCGCCCGCGGCCGCGCCCGCCCCCGGCCCCCCGCCCCCGGGGGGCGGGCCCCGCGACCGGCCGGGACGGGTCGGAGCGGTCGATCCCGACGACCTTCGCATCGGTGTGCACGGCCACCACCGGCCCGGGACCGTCCGGGTCCAGGCAGGCCTCGAGCAGCACCCGGTGCAGGTCGGCGCGGTGGTAGTGCCAGTAGGGCGCGCCGTAGGTGTCGACCACCCGCCGGGCGAGCGGGAGCTGGGCGATGATGCTCCCGTCGGCCCAGCGCCTGCGGACCTGGTCGGCCGGCTCGGTGTGGATCCGCTCGAGCTGCGCGCGCAGGCCGAGCCCGATCAGGATCCGGCTCGCGTTCGGCGCGGTCTGGATCCCGGCCCCGACCTCGCCGAGCGCGGGGGCCGCTTCCAGCACCGTGACCCGCAGGCCCTTCTGGCGCAGCGACAGTGCGGCGGTGAGGCCACCCAGGCCACCGCCGGCGATCGTGACCTGGAACGACTGGCTCGGCGCCACGTCAGCCCTCCTCGTCTCCGCACGGCCCGCGATCCGGGCCGCTCGTCCGTGCAGAACTAATCCGAGCACGTACTATCCGAGGACGCAAGAGTTTCTGGGAGATGACCCCTGGGCCGTGCCGGGTCCGGTCCGCCGGCGGGGACCGGGCCGGGTCAGGGGAGGTCGTGCTCGGCGACGGACTCCCAGTGCTCGCCGAGGGCGTTGAGCAGCTCGGCCAGCTGCGGTCGCAGCTCGGGCGGGCAGCCCTCGAGCAGGGCCTGGTCGAGCCGGCGGGTCCGCCGGGTCGCCTCGGCGAAGGCCTCCTCGCCCGAGGAGGTCAGCGAGAGCAGCTTGCGGCGGGCGTCGTGCGGGGACTCGACGCGCCGGATCAGTCCGCGACGCTCCATCCGACGGCACACGTCGGCCATGGTCGAGGTGTCCAGCGCGACCGTCCCGGCGAGTGAGCTCTGGTCGGAGTCGGGGTAGGCGCGCACCGCGGAGAGCACCGCGAACTGCGGGCCGGTCAGGCGGGGGTCGACGTGCCGGTTCCAGGCGGCCAGATAGGCCTGGTAGAGCCGCCGGGCGCCGTAGCCGGGGGCGGCGACGAGGTCGGAGGGCGGGCCCGGATGGGGACGCCGGCCGTGGTGTCCGGGCGCCTGCCCGGCGCCCGTGCTGCGCGCGCTGGTCACCGGCACGATGGTACGTCTCCGGATCATCGCCGGGACGGCTACCGGGCGCGCAGGCCGTCCACCAGCAGGTTCAGCAGGCGTCCGGCCCGGGCGCGGCCGTCGGGTTCGCCGGCGGTCATGCAGACCCCGCTCATGCCGACCAGCACGTCGGACCCGCCGACGCAGGTCGCCGGCCCGTCGACGTCGGACACGGCGAGGTCGGGGCGCAGGGTGCCGTCCGCGGCGCCGGCGGCCAGCAGTCGCCCGACGGCGGCGCCCATCCGTTCCCGGCTGTGCGCGAACGGTGTCCCGCCGCTGGCGACGACGGCGCGCAGGGCGTCGGCCATGTGCTTCTTGGTGACCATGTAGTCGACGAAGTGGTCCATCCACGCGCGCAGCGCCTGGTCGGCGGGCATTCGTGCGAGGAGGTCGTCCGCGGCGTCGCAGAGGCGGTCCAGCTCGTTCCGGTACACGGCCTCGACCAGCGCCTCCCGGGTGGGGAAGTGCCGGTAGAGCGTCCCGATGCCCACGCCGGCGGACTTGGCGATCCCGTCCAGCGTCGCCTCGGTCCCGCCCGCGGCGAAGGCGGCCAGCGCGGCGTCGAGCAGCAGCTCGCGGTTGCGGGCGGCGTCGGCGCGCATCCCGCGGCGCGTGCTGGTGGACATGGTGGCCTCTTTCCTGCGACGACAGCGTCGGTGAGCAGGGTAGTTCAGTTTCCGGCTTGCCAAGCGGAGCGTACTCCGTTTAGAGTTCCGGTTGTTCCGGAGGATCCTCCGATTCTATGCCACGGCGCCCGCTGACCCGGGCCCCTCGCAGACGGGAACCCCACCATGACTGCGCCCACCCAGATCGGAACCACCCAGATCGGCACACTGCGCCGCACCCCGTTCGATGCCACGACCACCGCCGACGAGGTCCTCGCCGGTGTCGACCTCGGCAGCCGCCGCGCCGTCGTCACCGGTGCCGCCTCCGGCATCGGCTTCGAGACCGCCCGCGCCCTGGCCGGTGCCGGCGCCGAGGTCACCCTCGCCGTCCGCGACCTCGACGCCGGCGAGCGCGCCCGCGCCGAGATCGTCGAGCTCACCGGGAACCCGATGGTCCGGGTCGGCGAGCTGGACCTGGCCGAGCCGACCTCGATCGCCCGCTTCGTCCGGCTCTGGGACGGGCCGCTGCACATGCTCGTGAACAACGCCGGCGTGATGGCCACTCCCGAGACCCGCACCGCCGCGGGCCGGGAGCTGCAGTTCGCGACGAACCACCTCGGTCACTTCGAGCTGGCCACCGGCCTGCACTGGGCGCTGACCGCGGTCGACGGCGCCCGGATCGTCTCGGTGAGCTCGGACGCGCACCTGCGGGCCGGGGTCGACCTCGACGACCCGCACTTCCGCGACCGCCCCTACGACCGGTCCCTCGCCTATGCCCGCTCCAAGACGGCGAACGTCCTGTTCGCGGTCGAGGCGGGCCGGCGCTGGGCCGACGACGGGATCAGCGTCAACGCGCTCAACCCGGGCGCGGTCCGCACGCGCCTGACCCGCCACCTCGGCGAGGACGCGCGGGACCGGCTCTCGGCGCGGACCGGGTCCGCGGCGCCGCGCTGGAGGACCGCGGAGCAGGGCGCGGCCACGTCCGTGCTGCTGGCCGCGTCGCCGCTGGTTGCCGGCGTGACCGGGCGGTACTTCGAGGACGTCGATGAGGCGACCCCGGCCGGGCCGGGGCTCGACCGGGGCGTCGCCGCGCACGCGCTCGACCGGGACGTCGCCGCGCGGCTGTGGGAGCTCTCCGAGCGCGCCGTCCGGGACGACGCCTGGTCGCACCACTCGAGCTGGCCCATCGCCGCATGAACCCCCACCCCCGCCCGCCCGGGGTGGCACTCATGCGGCTTTCGTACCGCATAGCGCGACGACAGCGTCATGAGTGCCACGGTGTCGTGGGTGGGCGAGTGGGCGGGTGGCGGGTCAGGCGTTGCGGAGCCAGACCGTGGTGTCGGCGGGCACGGACCCGTAGCGGGTGAGCGGGCCGCTGGCGAGCATCACCTCGGCGTCCTCGGGCAGCGAGACCGGGGCCGAGGACACGTTGACCAGCGCGGTGAAGCCCGGCTCCCGGGCGAATGCCAGCGTCCCCTCCGGGGAGTCCTTCCAGGTCAGGTCGCCGATCCCGAGCGCCGGATGCGCCTTGCGGATGGCCAGGGCGTCCCGGTAGAGGTGCAGGATCGACTCCGGGTCGGCCTCGAGCCGGTCGGCCGTGCAGGCCGCGAACTCGGGGGGCTGGGGGAGCCAGGAGCCTCCGCCGAAGCCGTAGGGCGGGGCGTCGCCGGACCACGGCAGTGGCACCCGGCAGCCGTCCCGGCCGCGCTTGGTGTGCCCGGACAGCACCCACGTCGGGTCGTCGAGCTGGTCGTCGGGGATGTTCTCGGCCTCCGGGAGCCCCAGCTCCTCGCCCTGGTAGAGGTAGGCGGTGCCGGGCAGCGCGAGCATCAGCAACGTCGCCGCGCGGGCCCGTCGCAGCCCGAGGTCGAGGTCGGCGGGCAGGTCGAGCAGGTCGTCGAGCCAGTAGCCGCGGCCGGACTCGGGCTTGCGGGCCAGCCGCGAGACGTGCCGGGCGACGTCGTGGTTGGACAGCACCCAGGTCGCCGGCGCGCCGACCGCGGCGTTCTCCGCGACGGCCTCGGTGATGTTGTCCTTGAGGTCCGGCGCCAGCCACGCGGCGCGCAGGAAGTTGAAGCTGAACGCGGTCTGCAGCTCGTCCGGGCGCAGGTAGCGGGCCAGCCGCTCCGGGTCGGGTACCCAGGCCTCGGCGACGAAGACCTTCGGCGGGTCGTAGGAGTCGCCGATCCTGCGCCACGAGCGGAAGATCTCGTGCACCTCGTCGCGGTCGAGGTAGGGGTGGTTCCCGTCCTGGGCGTCGTTCACGCCCTCGACGAGGTCCGGCAGGCCGTCCTGTTTGATCATCGAGTTCGCGACGTCGATCCGGAACCCGTCCACGCCCAGGTCGAACCAGAACCGCAGGGTGGTCTCGAAGTCGTCGCGGACCTCGGCGCTGTTCCAGTTGACGTCGGGCTGCCGGACGTCGAACAGGTGCAGGTACCACTGGCCGTCCGGCACCCGCTCCCACGCACTCCCGCCGAACATCGACTCCCAGTTGTTCGGCGGCAGCGCGCCGCCCGGGCCACGGCCATCGCGGAAGATGTAGCGCTCCCGCTCCGGCGAGCCGGGGCCCGCGCGCAGAGCCTGCCGGAACCACTCGTGGTCGTCGGAGTGGTGGTTGGGCACGATGTCGAGCAGCACCCTGAGGCCGCGCTCGTGCGCCTCCCGCAGCAGCGCCTCGGCCTGCGCGGTGTCGCCGAAGGTCGGGTTGACCGACCGGTAGTCGGCCACGTCGTAGCCGCCGTCGGCCAGCGGGGACGGGTACCAGGGGTTGATCCAGATCGCGTCCACGCCCAGCCGGGCCAGGTGGTCGAGCCGGTCGCGCAGCCCGGCGATGTCGCCGACGCCGTCGCCGTTCCCGTCGGCGAAGCTGCGGATGTAGACCTGGTAGACGACGGCGTCGCGCCACCAGTCGAGGTCGTTCGCGGTCGCGGTCATGCCCTCTCCCCGTCCTGGGTGTTTCTCGCTGTTTCATACTGTTTCACAGCGTTGCAGTGGCTGTCGACGTGCTTGCACAATGACCTCGGGAGGCGTGATGGAGCAGACGGGCCGGGTCGGCGTGCGCGCCGTCGCCCGCCCCGCCCCCGGGTCCCCGGCCACGCGGGCCCGGGCGTTGGACCCCGCCACCACCGTCGCCGCCGCTCCCCCGGCACCG
>CBIHNM010000267.1:0-5179 GCA_966211265.1 uncultured Pseudonocardia sp. | reverse complement strand
CGGCGGGCACCCGGCCCGTGCGGGCCTGCCCGGCGGGCGGTGTCGGGTCGCCCGCGGCGCCCGGGAGGGGCGGCCACGGCGACGCGGGTCGTCCGGCGGCCGGAACCGACGTCGTCACCGGGTCGCCGGCGCGGCCCGGGTCCGCGTCCGGACCGGGCACGGCCAGGTCCTCGGCCCGAACCGGGTCCTGTCCGCCGCCACGACCGCCGGCCAGCAACGACGGCGGCAGCTGCAGCACCGCGACCGGCGACAGCCCGGGGACGGCCTGGGTCCCGGCGGCGCTGCGCGTCCCGAGCCGGGCGCCGATCGCGCGGGCGAGCCGGGCCGCGACGTAGAGCCCGATCTCGTGCGGTGCCACCGGGCCGTCCGGGCGCCCGGCGGCCAACATCCGGTCCAGGTCCTCGATCGGGGCACGGTTCTGCGCGGGCCGGGCGCACAGCAGCTCCAGCACGACCCCGCCGTCGGGCGCCCAGCGGAGGTGCAGCTCGAGACGCTCGCCGGGGCCGGTCGTGGTGACCGCGTGGGCGAGCAGCTCGGCGAGGATCTGGCCGAACACGGGTTCGGCCGACCCGTCCAGGGACACGCTCGGCGCGGGCGGCACGACGGTGCGGGAGGCGGCCTCGCTGGCCGCGACCGCGGTGGACAGTGCCTGGCCCAGCGGCACCGCACCCCCGCCGGAGGTCGGCGGCGTGCCGGACATGACCAGGATGTGGTCGCCGTCGCGGGCGCCGCGGCGGGCGGCCGCGGCCAACTCGGCGAGATCGGCGAGGGCACCCGGGCGCAGCTCACCGCTGCGCAGGCGCTCGGTCAGCAGCTGCTGGCGTTCGGAGCGGGCCCGCAGCCGGTGCGCCAGGGCGGCCAGGACGGCGTCGCCGTCGGTCCCGGGGCCAGCGCCCTCCCCGCGAGAGCCGGCTGGCGCGGGACCGCCCGGCCGGGAGCCCGACGGGTCGTCTCGCTGCACGCGGTGACCTCCGAACGACTCGTGCGACGCCCGTGCCTCGGACGCCTCCGGCCCGGACCGGATCGGCCCGGGCACGTTCGCGTTCAGAATCTACCGGCTGGTTGCCTCCGAGCCGCCCCGGATGCGGTGGGCGGTGGCCCACGCGGGGCCGGACGGCATCCCGGCCGGACCGATCGGCGCTGGTCCGGGCACCGACACGCCCGGCGGGCGCCCGCGCGCGACGGGCCGTGCCCGTACCGCCGAACCCGCGAGACGGGCACGCCCCGGGGCGGGGTCAGGCATCGACCGGCCGCACCTCGAGTGCCGCGATGGTGTCCGGGTCCGCCACCACCTCGATCTCGACGATCCGCCCGTGTACGACGACCACCCGGAAGACCGACCGGATCCGGCCGCCCACGGCGAACACCGCCGCCGCCACGCCGTCGACCAGCGCGGTCCGCGCGGCCCGGGCACGCCCGGCGAAGACCCGCGCGACCGCGTCCGCGCCGCGCACCTCGGCCGCCAGGTCGGGCGCACCCCGACCGGTGTTCGCGGCGACGAGGTCGACCGCGGCGGCGTCGGCCCGCAGCACGACGTCCGGATCGAGCACGGTGAGCAGCGCGCCGAAGTCGCCGTCGCGGGAGGCGGCGAGGAACGCGTCCACCACCTCGCGACGGCGGGCCGGGTCGGCCTCGGCGTCCGGCTCGCCCCCGCGCACCCGGCGCCGGGCACGGCTGGCGAGCTGGCGGGACGCGGCCGGTGTCCGCTCCACGATCGGGGCGATCTCGTCGAACGACATCCCGAACAGGTCGTGCAGCACGAACGCCAGGCGTTCGGCCGGCCCGAGCGTGTCGAGCACCACGAGCAGCGCCGGCCCGACCGCGTCCGCGGCCAGCGCCTCACCCTCGGGGTCCGGACCGCCGCCGGCGTCGTGGATCCGCTCGTCGATCGGCAGCTCCCGGCGGGTGCCGCGGGCGCGGAGCATGTTCAGCGCGACCCTCGCGAGGACGGTGGTCAGCCAGCCGCCCAGGTTCGCCACGTCGGCGACGTCCGAGCGCCGCAGTCGCAGCCAGGTCTCCTGCACGGCGTCGTCGGCCTCGGCGGCCGAGCCCAGCATCCGCAGGGCGACCGCCCGCAGATGCCCCTGATGGGCCTGGAACCGGCCGGTCAGCAATTCGTCGGTGTCCATCGGTCACACTCCCGGGTCGACGGGTGTCAGGGATGTGACCCATCAGCGGCGGCAGGTGTGACACGACCGGCCGCCGACATCCCGGACGAGGAGACCCCCATGACCGCACGGATCGCGAACCCGGCCACCATCCTGCCCGGCGTGATGCCGGCCATCCAGGCCCTGCTGGAGGCCGGCCGCCGCGGCGGCGTCCCGGAGTCCACCCTCGAGCTCGTGCACCTGCGCGCCAGCCAGATCAACGGCTGCGGGTTCTGCGTCGACATGGGTGCGCGGGCCGCCGCCAAGGCCGGCGAGACCCCCGAGCGCCTCGCCGCCGTCGCCGCCTGGCGCGACACCCCGTACTTCTCCGACGCCGAACGCGCGGCCCTGGAGCTGGCCGAGTGCGCGACCCGACTGGCCGACCGCGCCGACCCGGTACCGGACGCCGTGTGGGACGCCGCGGCCGCGCACTTCGACGAGACCGGGCTCGCCGCCCTCGTCCTCGTGATCGCCACGACCACCTTCTTCAACACCGTCAACGTGCCGACCAGGCAGGTGGCGGGGACGTGGTGAGCCCGGACCCGCGCGATCAGGACAACCGGGCGAACCAGCGGGAGTAGGTCTCGTCGTAGCGGCCGTCGCCGTGCGCTCCGGCATCGGCGACGGCGCCGCCCACCGACGTCCGTATCGGAGCTGCCCACCGTGGTACGGAGTAGACGAGCTGCCAGTATCCGGGGCGCATCGGCACCGCGGCGACCTGCTGGTACCCGCGCGTCGCCGCGGCGACGTCCAACCCGTACGCCCGTGCCGGTGGCCTCTCCGAGGTGGCCGTGACGACGACGACCGTCGGGCGGAGGGCCGTGACGACCGCGGTCGGCGCCGCACCACCGGCGATGGCCTCGTCGTTGAGCCCGATGTAGTCGACGGCCCGCCAGTCGCTGTAGTACGTGATCGCGCCGGCATCGGACGTCGCGAGGGTTCGCGCCGCCGCCGGCAGATCGGCCGCGGCCAGGCCGCGCCCGATCGCCGCGTGCGTCCGTTCGAGATCCGCCCCGTAGTTGAGGATCACCGACATGTCGGCGGTCGTCGCGCCCGCTGCCGTGGTCCAGGCGACCAGGACGACGCCGATCGCGGCGGCCAACCGACGGGGCACGTCGGAGTCCAGCGCCATGCCCGCCGCCATGCACAACGTCGGGAACACCCCGAAGGCGAAGCGCCCCGCGTAGTCCATCGACGGCCCGGACAGTGCGTACGGAAGGCAGGTCAGCACGACGGTGGCCGCCACGACGAGACCCGCGCCCCAGGTGGCTCTGCGCAGCACGAGCGCGCCGGCGAGCACCAGCAACGGCAGCAGCGCTGCCGCACCGACCTGCAGCCAGTGCCCACCCGAGGACACGTCCCCGAACTTCACGTAGAACGTGTTGGGCAGGAGCTGTCCGTAGTACTGACAGCGCCACAGGAAGTACCCGATCCCGGCCAGCACCGCAGCCGAGGTCCAGGCGAGTTCGGCGTGCCGGCCCCGGGAGGCCCCCAGCCACACCAGCAGCGCGGGAGCGACCGCGACGACGCCTTCGGGACGCAGCATCCCGGCGATCAGCAGCAGCGCCGGAAGCTCCCACGATCTGATCGTCCGGCCGGACACGACCCGGACACCGAGTACCACCGCTCGCAGGACCACCATGGCGAACGCGGCGGTCTCGAGGCCGGCGTCGACGTGCACCCACGTGGGCAGGAACATCAGGTAGGCACCGAGAGAGGTGGCCCGCCCGGCTCGCGTGGACGGCTCCCGCACCAGCATCGCTGCGGTCGCCAGCGCGCACACCGCCGACGTGACCTTCGAGACGACCGGCAGCGAGATCCCGAGGGCCGCGAACGGCACGTGCCAGGCCATCCACGCGAAGTTGGTGAAACCCTCGACCGGATCCTCACCGGGGTTCCACACCGGCCCCGCCCCGTCCGCCCAGTGCTGCGCGTAACGGTAGGTGATGAATGCGTCGTCGACCGTCACCGACCAGGTGATCCACGTGCCGACCGCGACGACGGCGATCAGCCCGGCCGCACCCGCCACCGGCCGCGGCGATCGGGTCGATCGGCGGCGGTCGGAGGACTTCGGACCGGAGGTCGACACACTGCCAGTCTGCCCCCGCAGGCGGGGCGAGCCGCCCCCCCCGGGGGTGGTCCGGCCCCCCACACCCCCCACCCCCCCCACCAGCGCCCCCAACCCCTCCGCCCCCCGCAGCGCCCGCGGACGGACTCAGGCGGCGAAGCGGGAGGGGTCACCCGCACCGCTGCGGACGATCTCGGGCTCCTCGCCGGAGAGGTCCACGACCGTCGTCGGCTCCACGCCGCAGTCCCCCGAGTCGATCACGGCGTCGACGAGGTGGTCGAGCTCCTCCTTGATCTGCCAGCCCTGCGTCATCGGCTCGGAGTGGTCGGGCAGCAGCAGGGTCGACGACAGCATCGGCTCGCCGAGCTCGGCCAGCAACGCCTGGGTGGTCGCGTGCTCCGGGATCCGCACCCCGACCGTCTTCTTCTTCGGGTGCAGCAACCGGCGCGGGACCTCCTTGGTCGCCGGGAGGATGAAGGTGTAGCTGCCGGGGGTGGAGGCCTTCACCGCACGGAACACCGCGTTGCTCACATGGACGAACTGTCCGAGCTGGGCGAAGTCCGCGCAGACCAGCGTGAAGTGGTGCCGGTCGTCGAGGTGGCGGATGGTCCGGATCCGTTCCAGCCCCTCCTTGTTGCCGAGCTGGCATCCGAGGGCGAAGCACGAGTCGGTCGGGTAGGCGATCAGGCCGCCCTCCCGCACGAGGTCGACGACCTGGGTGATGCTGCGTCGCTGCGGGTTCTCCGGGTGCACGTCGTAGTACCTCGCCATCTGCCCGAGCCTACGACCCGGGGCCCTCTCGCGGGAGTTGGAGAGCCCGACTTTCACGGTCCGGGTCCGGTTGTCGCCCACGCGATCCATGCGGCATGCTGCATCCGCCGGTGTAATCCCGATCACGCGGGCGCATCAACTCGACGAGGAGAACGATGTCCGACTCCGACAAGATCAAGGTCACGATCCTGCC
>CBIHNM010000266.1:0-5305 GCA_966211265.1 uncultured Pseudonocardia sp. | reverse complement strand
CCCGCCCTCACCCACCGCGGGGTCCACCTGCCCGGCGTTCTCCGCCGCCGCCTCGACGGTGGACGACGCCGTGCGGTGCGCGAACCCGGTCCTGGTCCTCGGCGAGGCCGGAAGCGGTCGGCTCGCGCTGCTGCGCGAGCGGTTCGGCGTGCACCACCCCCGGGGAGAGACGGTCGCGATCTCCCCCGAGGAGCTCGGCGACGCTCCGCGAGACGTTGCCGCCCGCCTCCTCGGCACATCCACCGGCTCGGTGCTGCACGTCGTCCGGGACCTCGACCGGGTGCCCGACGCGGCCGTGACGGCGTTCCTGGAGCACCTTCGCCGCGCCGAGCACGACATCGGGCTGTTCGCCGCGACGTCCGCGGAGACGATCGGGGGCGGCGGCGCCCAGCAGGGCCTGCTGGGTCTGTTCCGGGCCTGCGCGACGGTGCCTCCGCTGTGTCATCGAGGCCCGGACCTGCCCGGCCTGGTGACCGTGCTGCTCGCCGAGCTGGCGCCCCACCGCGACCTCCGGCTCACCCGGGAGGCACTGCGCGTGCTGACCGCCTACCGGTGGCCGGGCAACGTCGCGCAGCTGCGCAGCGCCCTGGCCGACGCCGTCCGCGCCCGGCCGGTCGGCGCGATCGAGGTCACGGACCTGCCCACCTACTGCCAGAGCACACCGCGCAGGTCGTTGCGACCGGTCGACGAGGTGCAGCGCGACGCCATCGTCGCGGGGCTGCGCGACGCCGGCGGCAACCGCAAGGCCGCCGCGGCGGCGCTCGGGTTCGCCCGGTCGACGCTCTACCGCAAGATCCGCGAGTACGGCATCACCGACTGAGGACCGAGCGTGTCCCGATATCGGACACCCCCGAGGCCCGGGACACCGACCACGATGAACGAGATGTGACGCCGCCCACGAAAGGTCGATGACGATGACGTCCGCAACCGAGACCGGCTCCGCCGTCCGACAGCTCGACGCGGTGGTGCTGGGCGCCGGCGTGGCCGGGCTCTACCAGCTCCACCAGCTCCGCGAGCAGGGACTGCAGGTGAAGGCGTTCGACGCTGCCGGTGATGTCGGCGGCACCTGGTGGTGGAACCGCTACCCCGGTGCCCGCTTCGACTCCGAGAGCCACGTCTACCAGTACCTGTTCGACGAGGAGCTCTACAAGGAGTGGTCCTGGAGCCAGCGGTTCCCCGGCCAGCCCGAGATCGAGCGGTGGATGCAGTGGATCACCGAGCGGCTCGACCTGCGCCGCGACATCCAGTTCGACACCCGGATCACCGCCGCGCACTACGACGAGGACCGCGGCCGCTGGACCGTGCACACCGACCGGGGCGACGTCCTCGACACCCAGTTCTTCGTCTCCTGCGCCGGGATGCTGTCCGCGCCGTTGAAGAACATCCATGGGGCCGAGACGTTCGACGGTGCGCTGGTCTACACCTCGTCCTACCCGGCCGAGGGGCTGGACCTGGCCGGTAAGCGGGTCGGGGTGGTCGGGGTCGGGGCGACCGGCATCCAGGTCATCCAGACCATCGCCGCCGAGGTCGGGCACATGACCGTGTTCGCCCGCGGCCCGCAGTACACGCTGCCGATGAAGAACCCGACCCTCACCCAGGCCGACCAGGACGCCTACAAGGCCCGCTTCGACCAGATCAAGGCCACGCTCCCGCACACGTTCAGCGGGATGGAGTTCGACTTCGTGCACGCCTGGGCGGACCACACCCCCGAGGAGCGGGAGGCGATCCTGGAGGAGATCTACCAGGACGGCTCGCTCAAGCTGTGGCTGGCCAGCTTCGGGGAGATGTTCTTCGTCGAGGAGATCAGCGAGGCCGTGTCCGAGTTCGTCCGGAACAAGATGCGCGACCGCCTGAGGGGCGACCAGCACCTGATCGACACCCTGGTCCCGACCGACTACGGGTTCGGCACCCACCGCGTCCCGCTGGAGAACGGCTACCTGGAGGTCTACCACCAGGACAACGTCGACCTGGTCAACGTCCGCGACAACCCGATCGCACGGATCACCGAGACCGGCATCGAGCTGACCGACGGCACCGGGCACCAGCTCGACGTGATCATCCTGGCGACCGGGTTCGACGCCGGCACCGGCGCGCTGACCCGGATCGACATCCGCGGCCGGGACGGCCGGTCGCTGGCCGACGAGTGGGGCCGCGACATCCGGACCACGATGGGCCTGGCCAAGCACGGCTACCCGAACCTGCTCACCACCGCCGTGCCGCTGGCCCCGTCGGCCGCGCTGTGCAACATGACCACCTGCCTGCAGCAGCAGACCGAGTGGATCTCCGGCGCGATCCGGGACCTGCGGGAGAACGGCCAGAGCACGATCGAGCCCACCCGGCAGGGCGAGGACGCCTGGGTCGACCACCACGAGGAGGTCGCGGGCACGACGATCGTCATGAACACGACGTCCTGGTACCTCGGGTCCAACGTGCCCGGCAAGCCGCGCCGCCTGCTGTCCTACATCGGCGGCGTCGGTCTCTACCGGCAGAAGTGCGAGGAGGAGGCCGCCAACGGCTACCCCGCGTTCAGCCGGCGGTAGCGGTCCGGGTCGGCCGCCGGCGGACCGGAGTCGGGCGAGCCGGGGCGCACGGCGTGATCCAGACCGCCCAGGATCAGGATCCGCCGCACCCACGGGGTGGGGTCGTGCAGGAACAGACCGGGTCCCCGCACGTCGGACGTGGCGAGCGCGTCGGCGAGCACCCGCATCCCGGCCGCGTCGAGGAACGTCAGCCCGGACAGCTCCACCGTCACCGGCCGGTGCCCGAGGCGGCCGACCCGGTCCAGGACGGCCCGCAGGCGCGGCACCTCGCACCGGTCGAGCTCGCCGACCAGCCGGACCTCCCGGGGCCCGGTGTGGGGTCCGTACTGCACCGCGGAGTCCGCCGGCGCCGGTGCGGGCCATCGCGGTCGACGAGGTGAGGCGGCGAGCTGGTCGGACATTCGGTGCGCTCCCTCCCGCCGAGGAATCGAGGCGCGGGGCCACGACGGCCACGTCGACGACGTGCTCCTCCGCCGCTCCGCGCACAGGCTGCCGTGCGGTGGGGGCTGCGTGCTCAACCCGGATGGCGACGATCACGCCGCTCCTGGTCGGCAACGATACCGCAACGGTTGTCCGGGGCAAGGCCACCGCGCCGACGACACCCGGCCGTGGGACGGGCTCCGGGGCGCGGACCCGCGCCCGTCAGCTCCGGCGCCCTGCCTCGTCGACGGCGCGGCGCGCCGTCCCGACCGCCTCGCCCAGCGACGAGGCCGTCAGCACGGCGGCGGGCAGCGAGCGTCGCTCCCAGCCGGGTCCGGCGGCGACGACGGTGCCGGTGTGCTCGAGCAGCCGCCGCAGCACGCCGGGTCGCGCGGTGCGGGAGGAGTGGGACCAGACGAACACCGCGGCCGGACAGGTCCGCTCCGCCACCAGCATCCAGGCCTCGTCGGGCACCGCGGGACCGAGCGTCCGGGCCGGGACGTGCTGCTCGCGCAGCGCGGCGAGCAGAGCCTCCGAGGCCAGGGTGTGCTGCTCGCCGGGCGCGCAGCCCACCACCACGTGCCGCGCGCCCTCACCGGCCGGGGGCAGCACGGGCAGGCGGCGCAGGCTCGTGCTGATCGTCCAGGCCAGCGTGCACTCGGCGTCGATGCAGTCCGACCAGCTCTCGGACTCGGCGACCAGACCGACGAGCGCGGGCCGGCACAGGGAGTCCCAGGTGGCGGCCACGCCGCGGGTGTCGAGGCTGTGCTCGAGCATCGAGCTCAACGTGTCCTCGTCGAGCTCGCGCGCCGCACGCACGAACTCGTCGACGTGCGTGGGCGACGCGTCGGCGCGCCCCCCGGCACCGGCGGGCGGTGCCGGCGCCCGCCCGGCCGCGGCACCCGGCGCGGCCCCGGTGTGCGCGCCGCGGTGCTGCGATCGGGCGAGGGCCACCGCGGTGGCCATGGGCATTCCCTGGCTGGTCAGGCGGCGCATGGTGGCCAGCTCCGCGACGTCGGCCGCCGAGTAGCGGCGGTAGCGCCCGGCCCGGTGCCCGGTCGGACCGATGCCGTAGCGATGTCCCCAGCTCCGCAACGTCGCCGGGGAGACCCCGAGGCGACGGGCCACCGCACCCACCGTCCAGTGCGGCGCCGACGGATCGCCGGCGTCGGCGTCAGGTCGGGACGGGTTCATCCGACCATGGTGGCCCGTGGCGGCCACCGATGCCGACCGGCCACGCCGGTTCGGGCGCTCCCTACGGCGTCCGGGCCGTCCCGGCGACCGGCACGCGCGCCCCACCCGGCGGGACGGCGCGGAGCACCCGATCCGCGACACCGCCCACCCACGGCATCGACCGGGCCCCCGCTCCCCCGGTAGGAAGAGGGCATGAACGATCCGGTGTACCTCGGCGTCGACATCGGCACCTCGGCCTCGAAGGGTGTGGTCGCCGACGGGGCGGGGACCGTGCTGGCGCGGGAGGACATCGCGCACGAGACCTCACGCCCCCGGCCCGGCTGGTCGGAGCACGACGCGGAGACGGTCTGGTGGTCGGACTTCACGTCGCTGGTGCGCCGCCTTCTCGCCGCGGCCGACGGCCGCCGCCCGGCCGGGCTCGGCGTGAGCGGGATCGGCCCGGTGCTGCTGCCCGCCGACGGCGGGGGCCGCCCGTTGCGCCCCGCCATCCTCTACGGGATCGACACCCGGGCGGCCACCGAGATAGACGAGCTCACCACCGAGCTGGGGGCCGAGGCCATCCTCGCCCGGGCCGGGACGGCGCTGTCCTCGCAGGCCGTCGGTCCGAAGTGGCGCTGGCTGGCCCGCCACGAGCCGGAGGTGTTCGCCCGCACCGAGATGTTCCTGATGTGCAGCAGCTACCTGGTGCACCGGCTCACCGGCGAGTACGTGCTCGACCACCACTCGGCCAGCCAGTGCGACCCGATGTACGACCTGCACGCCGCGGACTGGGCGCCGGACTGGGCGGGCGTCACGGCCCCGGGGCTGTCCCTGCCGCGCCTGCTCTGGCCGACCGAGATCGCCGGCACGGTCACCGCGGCCGCCGCCGCGGAGACCGGCCTGCCGCAGGGGCTCCCGGTCACCGCCGGCACCGTGGACGCCTGGGCGGAGGGGGTCAGCGTCGGCGTCACCGAACCCGGCCAGGTGATGGTGATGTACGGCAGCACGATGTTCCTGATCGAGGTCGTGGACTCACCGCGCCCGCACCCGACGATGTGGACCACCCGCGGCACCCGGCCGGGCTCGTACACCCTGGCGGCCGGGATGGCCACCTCCGGCGCGATCACGCACTGGCTGCGGGACCTGGTCGGCGGCGACTTCACCGAGCTCGT
>CBIHNM010000265.1:0-5316 GCA_966211265.1 uncultured Pseudonocardia sp. | reverse complement strand
GCCGAGGGCATCGACCCGCAGACGATCGAGCAGGCGTCCTCGCAGGCCGGCTACCCGGCCCCGGTGCTGCAGCTGATGGACGAGCTCACGCTCACGCTGCCGCGCAAGATCCGCGAGGAGACGAAGGCCGGTGTCGAGGCGGCCGGCGGGACCTGGGTCGGGCACCCCTCGGACGCCGTCATCGACCGGATGGTCGACGAGTTCGACCGCAAGGGCAAGAGCACCGGCGCCGGGTTCTACTCCTACGCCGACGGCAAGCGGACGGGGCTCTGGCCGGGGCTGCGCTCGGAGTTCGGCGCCACCAACCACGACGTCGACCTGCACGAGCTCTCCGAGCGGATGCTGTTCGTGGAGTCGCTGGAGACCGTCAAGTGCGTCGACGAGGGCGTGCTGACCACGGTGCCCGACGCCAACATCGGCTCGATCTTCGGGATCGGCTTCCCGGCCTGGACCGGTGGGGTGCTGCAGTACATCGAGGGCTACCCCGGTGGCCCGGCCGGGTTCGTCGCCCGCGCCGACGAGTTCGCGAAGAAGTTCGGCGAGCGCTTCGCCGTCCCGGACAGCCTGCGCAGCCGGGCCGCCCAGGGCGAGTCGGCCACCGCCGCGGCCTGACCGGACGGCTCGACACCCGACACCCCCGCCGGAGCGCCGTCTCCGGCGGGGGTGCCGTGTCTCAGCGCGGGGTGGTGGGTTGGAGCACGGCCTCGGTCAGGGCCTCGGTGCGCAGGTGCGTCCCCTCCTGGTACCCGGGGTCGCGGACCATGTCGGAGAAGGCGCGCCGGCTCGGGTAGGACACCAGCAGCACCGCGTCCCAGTCCTGCCCGGCCTCGGCGACGACCGGTGTCCCGCCGTGTCCGAAGTAGAGGACCGAGGCGCCGACCTTCTCGGCGAACGTGCGGAAGTGCGCGATGTAGGAGTCGTAGCGTTCGGCGCCGCCCTCGGCGAAGCGCAGCAGGTTGAGCATCACGACGGGTTCGTCCGGCGACTCGGCGAGGAAGGCCTTCATGTCGGATCCGGTGGGGTTCACGGCCATGGGGACATCCTGCCCGCCGACACGCCCGTCACGCCCGCCTCGTGACACCCGCGTCCGACGAGCGGGACGGTCCTCGCCGCCGCGGGCGGGTTCCCGATCGTGATCCATCCCGCAGAACCGGACGATCCGGGCACGTCCGGGCCCGCCCGGGCACCATGGACGTGGTGACGGGATGGCTGTTCGGGGTCGTGGACCGTCTCGGCGCGGCCGGGATCGGGCTGCTGATCCTGCTGGAGAACGTGGTGCCGCCGGTGCCGTCCGAGGTGATCCTGCCGCTGGGAGGGTTCCGGGCACAGGCCGGTGCGCTCGACGTGGTGGCGGTGTGGGCGGCGGCCACCGTCGGGGCGGTGGCCGGCGCGCTCGTGCTCTACGGCGTCGGGCACCGGCTCGGCTACGAGCGGGTGCACCGGCTCGCCGGGCACCGGTGGTTCCTGCTCTCCAGCCAGGAGGACCTCGACCGCGGTCGCGCGCTGTTCGACCGGCACGGCAGCGTGATCGTGCTGGTCGGGCGCTGCGTCCCGCTGGTGCGCAGCCTCGTGTCGGTCCCGGCCGGCATCGCCGGGATGCCGCTGATGCGGTTCACGCTGCTCAGCGCGCTCGGCAGCGCGGTCTGGAACGCGCTGTTCGTGGGCCTGGGCTGGTTCCTCGGGGACCGGTGGGAGCTGGTCGAGCGGTACACCGGCCCGATCAGCGCCGCGGTCGCGGTGCTGGGGGCGATCGCGATCGGCCGGCTCGTCGTGCGCCGGCTGCGTGCCGGTCGTGCGCCGGCCGAGGCCGGCCGGCGTGCCTGAGCTGCGCCCCGGCGGGCACGGCGACGATCCGGCGACGCGCAGCGTGCGACACCGGTCACCCAGCGCCGACCTGCCGATCCTTCGTGCGCCCGGCAGGTCGGCGGGCCCTGGCGGTGTGGCAGCCTGATCCGTCGGAGCGACGAACGGCGGGAGGTGGCAGACGATGCGCCTCGTCGGTGTCGGCAAGTCCTACCGGCCCGGGATCCCGGTGCTGGCCGGGGTCGACCTCGAGCTCGTCCCCGGCGTCCCGTTCGTGCTGCACGGCGCGAACGGCAGCGGCAAGTCGACGCTGCTGCGGATCGCGGCCGGGTGCGAGACGCCGACCGCGGGCCGGGTCGTGGGCCGCCCAAATGCCGTCGGGTACCTGCCGGACTGCTTCCCGGCGCTGCTGCGGCTGCCCGCCCGTCGCTACCTGCGCCACCTCGCCGCGATCCGTCGGATCCCGGCCGAGGACGCCGCCGGCGCCGCCGAGGAGGTGCTCGACGCGCTCGGGTTCAGCGGCGAGGACCAGGAACCGATGGCCGCCCTGTCCGCCGGCAACGTGCAGAAGGTGGGGCTGGCGCAGGCCCTGGGCTGCGGTGCCGAGCTGCTCGTGCTGGACGAGCCGTGGTCGGGCCTCGACGCCGACGCGGCGACCGCGCTGGACGAGCGGCTCGCGGCCGTCCGGGTGCGGATGCTGCTCACCGACCACACCGGCAGCGCCGAGGCGCTGCCCGGCGCGCACGTCCGACGGCTCGGCCCGGACGGGCGGCTCGGCCCCGGGCCCGAGCCGGGACCCGGGCTCGAACCGCCGGGCGTCGACGGGCGCGGCGAGGTGTCGTGCCCGGGCGACCCGCGCGTCCTGCTCGACCGGCTGCCCCCGGCCCGGGTGGAACAGGTCGCGCCGGGGCGGCTGGTGGTCCGGATCCCGCCGGGGCGCAGCGACGCCTGGCTCGCCGCCGCACTGGCCGCGGGCTGCTCGGTCCACGACGTCGCGCGGGAGCAGTCGTGAGGCCCGGCCCCGTCTCCCACCGTGGCCACGGGGCGCGACGGTGACCCGGGCACGCGCCGAGGTGGCGGTGGCCGTGGCCCGGATGCTCGGCGAGGACATCGCGCGCTCGTACCGGTTCCTGATCCCGGCGCTGCTGTACGGGGCCGTGCTGGCCGTGCTGTTCGGGGGCGACCCGGGGGCGCTGCCGCAGCCGTGGGCGGCCTCGGCGTTGCTGCTCTACCCGGTCGGGGCGGTGCTGACCCACTCGCTGGCCGAGAGCGAGGACGACGTCGCGCGGACGGTCACGGTGACCGCGGCCGGCGGGAGCGGTCCGGTCGTCGCGGGGGTCGCGCTGGCCGGCGCCGCCGGGGTCCTCGTGCTGGCCGTGCTGGCCGTGCTCTGGGGGCTGGTCGCCGCGTTCTCCACCGCCGGTCCCGGGATCCTGCTCGAGGGCCTGCTCGGCCACCTGGCCTGCGGGCTGTCCGGGGTCGCGGTCGGGCTGGTCTGTGCCCGGCCGATGATCCGCAGCCTGGGCCCGGCAGTGCTGGCGGGGCTGGTGTTCGTGGTCGTGACCGGTACCCGCTCGTGGCTGCCGCCGGTGGGGACCGCGGCCGCCGCGCTGGGCTCGGGGCGGGGCGGTGTCGGGCTGCTCGGGGACGTGCTGCTGGCCGCCGTCCTGGTGGTCGCCGCGGCGGCGCTGGTGGTGCGGTGGGAGCAGGGCCATCCCGACGACGCCGACCGGCTGGATGCGGCGCGGCGTCGACTGCCGCGGGTGTTGCGGGACCGGTTCGGGCCGCAGTAGGGCGGGCCCGGCCACCCCGCGCTCGGGCGAGGGCACGGCGCGGTCCGCGCCGTCACCCCTGCGCAGCGCCTCGGGCCGCCGGCCCGACAACGGTGCGCCGCCTTTCCGGACCGGGTTTGCGACCATGGCGCGCGCTCCGCGCTCCGCAGCCGCACACTGGAGGTCGACGGACCCGACAGGAGGCGGGCCGGGTCCATTGACTTCTACTCGAAGTAGAAGGATATTTGGTCTGCAGGCCGCGGGCGTGCACATCCGCGGGTTGCTCGTCGGAGTGCGAGGGGGCACACCATGAGCCCGGCAACTGCATCGGCATCACCGTCGCTCGAGGCGCGCGCCGGAGCCGCGGCCGATCAGCTCGACCAGCGCTACCACCCGGCCGCGGGCATGCGGAAGCAGTTCAACAAGGTCTTCCCGACGCACTGGTCGTTCATGCTCGGCGAGATCGCGCTCTACAGCTTCATCATCCTGCTGCTCACGGGTACCTGGCTGGCGTTGTTCTTCGACCCCTCGATGGCCGAGGTCGTCTACGAGGGCCCGTTCGACAACCTGCGCGGTGTGCACATGTCGCGGGCCTACGAGTCGGCGTTGGAGATCTCGTTCGAGTACCGGGGCGGGCTGTTCCTCCGGCAGGTCCACCACTGGGCGGCGCTGCTGTTCCTGGCCGCGATGTTCGTGCACATGTTCCGCACCTACTTCACCGGTGCGTTCCGCAAGCCGCGTGAGGCGAACTGGGTGATCGGGGTCGTGCTGATCCTGATCGGCACGTTCGAGGGCTTCACCGGCTACTCGCTGCCCGACGACCTGCTCTCCGGCACCGGCCTGCGGATCGCGTCGGGCATCACGCTGTCGGTCCCGGTCATGGGTACCTGGCTGCACTGGGCACTGTTCGGCGGCGAGTTCCCCGGGACCGAGATCATCCCGCGGCTCTACATCATCCACGTGCTGATCCTGCCCGGACTGCTGCTCGCGCTGATCGCCGTCCACGTGGGCCTGGTCTGGTACCAGAAACACACCCAGTTCCCGGGGGCCGGCCGGACCGAGCACAACGTGGTCGGGGTCCGGATCCTGCCCGCGTTCGCCGCCAAGGGCGGCGCGTTCTTCGCGGTCACGGCCGGGTTCACGATGATCATGGCCGGGCTCCTGCAGATCAACCCGATCTGGAACCTCGGCCCCTACGACGCCGCGCACATCTCGGCCGGTTCCCAGCCGGACTTCTACATGATGTGGTCCGACGGGATGGCCCGGGTCTTCCCGCCGTGGGAGTTCTACCTGTTCGGCGAGTACACGATCCCGTCGGTGTTCCTCCCGACCGCGGCGTTCCTGCCGGTGCTGTTCGTGATCGCGGGGGCCTATCCCGCGATCGAGCGACGGTTCACCGGGGACGACGCGCTGCACAACCTGCTGCAGCGGCCCCGGGACGTGCCGGTCCGGACCTCGCTGGGCATCATGGGTATCACGTTCTACATGGTGCTGGTGCTCTCCAGCTTCAACGACTGGATCGCCTACTTCCTGCACATCTCGCTGAACGCGACGACGTGGGCGGGCCGGATCCTGATGCTGGTGATGCCCCCGATCGCCTACTGGCTGACCTACCGGGCGTGCCTGAACCTGCAGAAGTCGGACCGTGGCGGGGGGGCGCCCCGCCAACAGACCCGCAAAAAAGCAGGGACGCCCAACCCGCAGGTTATATTGGTGGGCCACCCCCGGGGCCCGGTACACG
>CBIHNM010000264.1:0-5335 GCA_966211265.1 uncultured Pseudonocardia sp. | reverse complement strand
CGGGGTGGCGGGGGCGGGCGCTGGGGTGTGGGTCAGCGGGGGTGCAGCCGGACCGGGATCCCGCCCACCGGCACCGGGAGCGAGGTGTTGTCCCAGCGCAGGCGGTAGCCCGGTGCCACGTCCCAGCGGTAGCGCCGCAGCATCTCGTGCAGGATCGCGGTGACCTCCAGGGTGCCGAAGTGCAGCCCGATGCACTTGTGCACCCCGCCCCCGAACGGCACCCACGCGTCCCGGTCGGAGCGGTCCTCGCGGCGGTCCGGGCCGAAGCGCTCCGGGTCGAACCGGTCCGGATCGGTCCAGCACGAGCGGTCGTAGTGGTTCACCGCGGGCGCGACGACGACCCGCGCGCCCTCCGGCACGTGGTAGCCGGCCACCCGGGTCTCGCGCACCGCGGTCCGCATCACGATCGGCACCGGGGCGTCCATCCGCAACGCTTCGCGGATGACCATGTCCAGGCCGGTCAGCGAGCGCAGGTCGGCGACGTCGGGGATCCGGTCACCGAGCGCGTCGGACTCGGCGCGGCAGCGTTCCTGCCACTGCGGGTTGCGGCCCAGGTGGTAGGCCGCCGAGGCGGCGGTGATCGTCGAGGTGTCGTGCGCGGCCATCATCAGGAAGATCATGTGGTTGACGACGTCGTCGTCGGAGAACCGCTCGCCGTCGTCGGTCACGGCGTGGCACAGCGCCGAGAACAGGTCCGCGCCGTCCCCGGCCCGCTTGGCGTCGAGGTTGCCGCGGAACCAGCTCTCCAGGTAGGCGCGTCCGCGCAGCCCCTTGCGCCAGCGCGTGCCGGGCAGGTCCCGGCGGACGAACGCGTTGGCCGCGCGCACGCAGTCCACGAACGCCTGGTTCACCGCCTGCGCCTCGGGCCCGCTGCGGCCGTCCATGAAGACCTTCTGCGCGACGTCGAGGGTCAGGCTCTTGAGCACCGGGTAGAGCCGTACCGCCGGGTCGACGCCGGTCCCGCCGGGGCCCCAGGTGGGGATCACCTCGCGCACGACCGGCGTCGTCTGCGCCAGGTAGGTCTCGATCCGCGGCGCGGTGAACGCCTCCTGCATGATCCGCCGGTGCGCGCGGTGCTCGTCGAGGTCGAGCAGCATCAGACCGCGGTGGAAGAACGCGTCGATGGTGGAGCGCCAGCCCTCCTGGGAGAACGCCTTGTCCCGGTTGGTCAGCACCTCCCGGGTGGCGGCCGGGCCGGTGACGACGACCGCCCGCCCGAGAGGGGTGCGCATCCACCACACCGGGCCCAGCCGTGCCGAACGGGCGCGGGTGAACGCGGACCCGAACCGGATGTAGCTCAGCGCGTGCCCGAGCAGTGGCAGCCCCTCGTCGCCCGGGACCGCCCGCAGCCCGCCGGGGGCGGGCGCGAACGGGCCGGGCCGGCGACCGTCGACACCGCGGGCGAGCATCGCCGCGTCGAACCGGTCCGGCGCGGGCACCGTGAGCACGGACGACCAGCGCTCCCGGGCTGCGCGGACCAGGCGGCGGCCCACGGTCGGGCGTTCGGTGACGGTCATGGCCCACTCCTTCGTCCGACGGGTCTCCGAGGTTAGACAGATTGCCTTCAAGTGTCCAGACAGTTGACCATTGGATCGAGATCGTCCAGTCTGGTCGGATGGTGGAGCGGCGGTCGATGGCCCAGCGGAGCCGGGAGGTGCTGCGGTCGGAGGCCCTCGACGTGGCCGAGGACATGGTCGTCGCCTCCGGCCCCCGGGGGCTGTCGATGCGCGAGCTGGCGGCGCGGGTCGGGGTGAGCCGGCAGACCCTCTACAGCGAGTTCGGGGACCGGCAGGGCGTGGCCTCGGCGCTGGTGCTGCGCTCGACCGACCGTTTCCTGGACCGGATCGAGAACGCGCTGTCCGGGCAGGACGACCTGCACGCGGCCTGGGTCGCCGCGGTCGGTGCCGCGCTCACCGAGTCCGCCACCAACCCCCTGACCAAGGCCCTGCTGAGCGGTGACGGCGCGGCCCCGGAGCTGCTCGGCGCCGAATCCGGCCCGATCGTCACCGCGGCCACCGAGCGGAGCGTCGCCTACCTGCGCCGCGCCTTCCCGGACCTGGACCCGGCCGCGGTCGTCCTGGCCGCCGAGACCGCGACCCGCCTGACCGTCAGCCACATCGTGCTGCCCCGCCACCCGCCCGAGCAGGTCGCCGAGCAGGTCGCGACGGTGGTGGTCGCGGTCCTGCGCCCGTGATCAGCCGTGCGCGCGCATGTGCCAGGCGTCGGTGACCAGCTCGGTGAGCCGGCCGGTGTCCACCCGGTCCAGGCGCACCATCACCAGCGGCACGTGCTCGTAGGCGGGGGTGGAGAAGAACAGGTCCGGCTCCCCGCGCAGCAGCGCCTGGCGTTCGGCCTCGTCGCCGACGTAGAGCACGGCGATGTCGGTGCGCAGGACCCGGCGCCGCCCGGGTACGCGCTCGGGGTAGGACCAGACGAACCCGCGCCCGCCCACCCGGAAGTCGAACCCGTCGCTGTCGATCTCCTCGACACCGTCGAGGGCCGCCGCGATCCGCCGGACGTCCTGCGCGTCAGCCACCGGGACGCCCGCCTCGCATGGGACCGATGTTAGGCGTCCACCGGCGTCATCCGGGTTCCGGGCCGACCAGCAGCACGTGCAGGGTGCGCGGTCCGTGCACGCCCTCGACGCGGTCGAGCTCGATGTCGCTGGTGGCGCTCGGACCGCTGATCCAGGTCTGCGGGCGGGACGGGTCCAGCGCGGCGACGGCCTCCGGGACACCGGCCACGACCTGGTCGACCCGCACGATGCACACGTGCAGGTCCGGGACCAGGGTCGCCGCGCGGCGGCCCTGCCCCTCGCCGTGGTCGAGCACGATGGTGCCGGTCTCGGCGATGCCCAGCGCGGCGGTGGAGAGCACCCCGTCGCAGGCGTCGAGCTCGGCGGTGCCGACCTCCGGGCCGTCGCGGACGATCTCGACCCGGTCCTCGGCCGGGAGCAGGGCGGCCGGGAAGCCGGGCGGGACCAGGATCCGGCGGGTGCCGGTGTGCGAGCCGAGGACCGCGGCCAGCACGGCCTCGGCGGCGGCCGCGGCGCTCGGGCGCTCGACCACGGCCCGGTAGTCGGCGACCCGCTCGGCGAACAGGTCGACCTCGGCCGGGGTGGCCGGCCCGGTCGCCGGGGCGGGACGGACGATCGGCACGTCGCGGGCCGGGTCCGGGTCGGTGACGTCGGCCAGCGCCCGCCGCGCACGGCCGAGGATCTCCTCGCGCGCGCTCATCGGCCGGCTCCGTGTCCGCCGGTGCCCCCGGGTGCCCCGCCGGGGTCCTCGCGCCGCCCGCCGTCGGTCCGTGCCCACCAGGCCCGGAACGACTCCGGCGCCGGAATCGGGACGTCGCGCGAGTCCGCCCACGCCGAGGCCGGGCCGGGCAGCGCGCCCAGCATCGGCGCCCCGCCCGGCGCGCCGTGCCCGCCGAGCCGGTTCAGCAGCCGTCCGCCGAACCCCGCGGCCCTCTCCGCCGCCGAGGTCCGCGCGGGCGAGGACAGCGTCCACGACGCCGCCTTCATCGCCATGTCCTGCACCGAGGGCAGCCCGGGCGCCGCCTTGTGCGCGTCGACGACCTCCGAGCGCAGGTGCACCAGGACCTCCGGGATGTCGATCCGGACCGGGCAGACCTCGAAGCAGGCCCCGCACAGGCTCGAGGCGTAGGGCAGCGAGTCGGTCTGGGCGTCGTGCCCGACCCCGCGCAGCATCGGGGTCAGGATCGCCCCGATCGGGCCGGGGTAGACCGAGCCGTAGGCGTGCCCGCCGGTGCGCTCGTAGACCGGGCAGACGTTCAGGCACGCCGAGCAGCGGATGCAGCGCAGCGCCTGGCGTCCGACGGTGTCGGCCAGGACGTCGGTGCGGCCGTTGTCGAGCAGCACCACGTGCACCTCCTGCGGCCCGTCGCCGGGGGTGACCCCGGTCCAGGTGGAGGTGTAGGGGTTCATCCGCTCGCCGGTCGAGGAACGGGGCAGCAGCCGCAGCATGACGTCGAGGTCGGCGAAGGTGGGCAGCACCTTCTCGATGCCCACGACCGAGACCAGCACCTCGGGCAGGGTCAGGCACATCCGCCCGTTGCCCTCGGACTCGACGACGGTCAGGGTGCCGGTCTCGGCGACGGCGAAGTTCGCCCCGGACACGGCGACCTTCGCGCGCAGGAACTTCTCCCGCAGGTGCGTCCGCGCGGCCGCGGCCAGCCGGGCCGGCTCGTCGGTCAGGTCGGACGGCGCGGCGCGGCCGGCCGACCCCATCTCGCGCAGGAAGATCTCCCGGATCTCCGCGCGGTTGCGGTGGATCGCCGGCACCAGGATGTGGCTGGGCAGGTCGTCGCCGAGCTGGACGATCAGCTCGGCCAGGTCGGTCTCCCAGGCGTCGATCCCGGCGGCCTCGCACGCCTCGTTCAGGCCGATCTCCGCCGTCGCCATCGACTTGACCTTCACGATCTCGCGCGCGGAGTGCTCCTGCGCGATGCCGACCACGATCGCGTTGGCCTCGGCGGCGTCGCGCGCCCAGTGCACGGTGGCCCCCGCGGCCTGCAGCGACGCCTCGAGCTGCTCCAGGTAGTACGGCAGATGCCGCAGGACCCGGTCCTTGATCGCCGCGCCGGCCAGGCGCAGCTCCTCCCAGTCCTCGACCTCGCCGACGACGCCCGCGCGCTTGCTCCGGATGGTGCCGGTGGCGTGGGCGAGGTTGCGGCGCAGCTGGGTGTCGGCGAGCGCGGCCTTCGCGGCGGTGGGGAAGGCCGGCATCCCCACGAACGTCGCCGTCATCGCCGGCCCGCCTCGGTCGGTGCGCCCGATTCCACGGACGGCTCGCGGGTCGGCGCACTGCCGGCCGAGGCGACGTCGTGCACGACCGGTTCGGTCCGGGCGAGGACCTCGGCCAGGTGCATCACGCGCACCCCGGAGCGCTGGCGCGAGAGCAGCCCGCCGACGTGCATCAGGCACGAGTTGTCGCCCGCGACGAGCACCTCGGCGCCGGTCTCACGGACGTGGCGGGCCTTGTCGTTGCCCATCGCGATCGAGGTCTCGGCGTTCTTCATCGCGAACGTCCCGCCGAACCCGCAGCACTCCTCGGCACCGGGCAGCTCCTCGAGCCGGATCCCGCGGACGGCGCGCAGCAGCGACAGCGGACGGTCGCCGACCCCCAGCATCCGCAGCGAGTGGCAGGTCGGGTGGTAGGTGACGCGGTGCGGGAAGTACGCGCCGACGTCGGTCACGCCGAGCACGTCGACGAGGTACTCGGTCAGCTCGTGGACCGGCGGGGCGGCCTCGACCGCCCGGACGAGCCCGGGGGCGCCGGAGCGCTCGGCGACCAGGCGGTGCTGGTGGCGGACC
>CBIHNM010000263.1:0-5348 GCA_966211265.1 uncultured Pseudonocardia sp. | reverse complement strand
CCAGCCGTGCTCGCGGGCCGGGATGGCCGGCCCCGGGCCGCGGGTGGCCCCCGGCCCCCGACCGGTCCGGGGGGCCCGCCCGCCCCGGGGACCGGCCCGGTGCGCGGGTCCGGCGGGCCGCCCTGCCGGGTCGCCGGTTCGACCGGCTCCGAGGTCGGCGCCCCCGGGGCGTCGCCGGGGACCTGGCGGTCGCGGTGCCGCACGATCCGCCCCACCAGCAGGGCCACGCCCACGGCGAGCACCACCCACACCAGGAGACCGAGGCCGATCCACAGTCCGAGCGACATGCGGCCCCCTCTCAGCGGCGGTGGCCGGGATCCGAGGTGACTCCGGTCCGGGCCCGCCGTCCAGTGTGCCCAACGAGCCGCGGGACCGCAGACCACCCACCGGATCGGATGACCCGCACGGGGCCGGACGGCCCTGCTCGCGGCGACCGGGTGCACCCGGGTCGACCGCGCCCGGGTCGAGGGAGCGGGCGCCGGTCAGCCGGCGTCGGGCAGGGCCGGGCCCAGCAGGTCGTCGGCGTCGACGATCCGGTAGGCGTAGCCCTGCTCGGCCAGGAACCGCTGCCGGTGCGCGGCGTAGTCGGTGTCGACGGTGTCGCGCGAGACCACCGAGTAGAAGTGCGCCTGCCGGCCGTCGCCCTTGGGACGCAGCAGCCGGCCGAGGCGCTGGGCCTCCTCCTGCCGGGAGCCGAACGTGCCCGAGACCTGCACCGCGACCGTCGCCTCGGGCAGGTCGATGGAGAAGTTCGCGACCTTGGACACGACCAGCCGGTTGATCTCCCCGCGGCGGAACGCCTCGAACAGCGACTCGCGCTCCTTGTTCCGCGTCGAGCCCTGGATGACCGGGGAGTCCAGCGCCTCGCCGAGCTCGTCGAGCTGGTCCAGGTACGCGCCGATCACCAGGGTCGGCTCGTCCGGGTGCCGGTCCAGGATCGCCCGGACCACGGCCAGCTTCGTGTGCGCGGTCGAGGCCATCCGGTAGCGCTCCTCGGCCTCGGCGGTGGCGTATCCCATCCGCTCGGCGTCGGTCAGCGTCACCCGGACCTCGATGCACTCGGCCGGGGCGATCCAGCCCTGTGCCTCGATGTCGCGCCACGGCGCGTCGTAGCGCTTGGGCCCGATCAGCGAGAACACGTCGCCCTCCCGGCCGTCCTCGCGGACCAGGGTGGCGGTGAGCCCGAGGCGGCGCCGCGACTGCAGGTCCGCGGTCATCCGGAACACCGGGGCGGGGAGCAGGTGCACCTCGTCGTAGACGACCAGGCCCCAGTCCCGGGAGTCGAACAGCTCGAGGTGGCGATACTCACCGCGGGTCTTTCGGGTGACGACCTGGTAGGTCGCGATCGTGACCGGGCGGATCTCCTTGCGCTCACCGGAGTACTCGCCGATCTCCTCCTCGGTCAGGCTGGTGCGCGCGATCAGCTCGCGCTTCCACTGCCGGCCGGAGACGGTGTTGGTGACCAGGATCAGCGTGGTCGCCCCGGCCCGGGCCATCGCCGCGGCGCCGACCAGGGTCTTGCCCGCGCCGCAGGGCAGCACGACGACCCCGGAGCCGCCCTCCCAGAACCCGTCGACGGCCTGGGCCTGGTAGTCGCGCAGCTGCCAGTCGCTCTGGTCCAGCTCGATCCGGTGCGCCTCGCCGTCGACGTAGCCGGCCTGGTCCTCGGCCGGCCAGCCGACCTTGAGCAGCGCCTGCTTGAGACGCCCGCGCTCGGACGGGTGCACGATCACGGTGTCGTCGTCGACCCTGGCCCCGAGCATCGGGGCGATCTTCTTCTGGCGGAGCACCTCGGCCAGCACGGCGCGGTCGAGCGCGGTCATCACCAGGCCGTGCGCGGGGTGGTTGGACAGCTGCAGCCGCCCGTAGCGCCCCATCGTGTCGACGACGTCGACGAGCAGCGCCTGCGGGACGGGGTAACGCGACCAGCGCACCAGCGCGTCGACGACCTGCTCCGCGTCGTGCCCGGCCGCACGCGCGTTCCACAGCGCCAGTGGGGTGACCCGGTAGGTGTGGACGTGCTCGGGGGCGCGCTCCAGCTCGGCGAACGGTGCGATCGACGCACGCGCCGCCGGGGCGTCGGCGTGCTCGACCTCGAGCAACAGGGTCTTGTCGGACTGGACGATCAGTGGTCCGTCGGTCACGGAGCGAATCCCTTCCACGGCGGATCCGGACTACCCGGGGTCCACCGGACGGTGCGGATCGGCGAGCGGTCGTCGCGGGTCACACGACGTGATCGGGCCGGAATGCCCTTTACGCCACTCGGGCACGGCCCGCCACAGCGGCTAGACTTCGGAGCCGTCCGCGAAGTTCTACACGAGACCCACAGCGATCATATCCGGATATCCTCTCCGGGCCCGCCGACACCCGTCGGCGCGTGTCGGAGTGGAAGCGGACGGAACGTCGCACCGAACGCCGGACAGGAGTTCGACGACGACCGTGGCGCGAGGCCACCGAGTACGGAAAGGCGCACCAGAACAGCCGATGCTCCCCCTCCCCGTCACGAGGCCGCGTCCGGGTCCGTCCGGCCCGCCGGCCCCGCTCAGTGCCCACCGCCCGCACCGTGCCACCGCCGGCCACGGTGCCCGTGGCCGTCGTCCGGGGAGCCCGCTGCCCGCACCGGAATCCGACAGGGAGACCTTGTGACCAGCACGGAACACCGTCGCACGTGGTCCGAGCGACTCGACCCCCGCAACTGGAGCCTGGTCGCCAAGCTGGCCGTCGTGGGCCTGGTCCCGTTGATCCTCGCGCTGACCATCGGCGCGATCCGGGTGATCGACCAGGCGAACGTGGCCGAGGAGCTCGGCCAGGGGAGCGGCCTGGTCGGCGCCCACCAGCAGGTCAGCGAGCTCGGCAGGGCACTGCAGGCCGAACGGTCCGCCGGCGTGACGTTCGTCTCGGGCAACCGGGCCGGTGACCGCGGCGCCCTGGACGGCGCCCAGGCCGCCACCGACCAGGCCGTCGACCGCGCCACCGCGCAGCTCGACGCCGCCGAGCGGGAGGCACCCCAGCTGGCCACCGCCCGCCGCCAGGCGGACGCCACGCTGGCCCAGCTGCCCGTGATCCGCTCGCAGGTCGCCGCCGGCCCCACGACCGCGCTGGAGCTCACGAACCGCTACACCTCGGTCGTGCAGCGCACGCTCGGCCTGGACCGGGCCGTGCTCGGCCAGCTGCAGACCCCGGACACCGCGGGCCTGGGCACCGCGCTCGGCGCGGCCGGCAACGCGCTGGAGGCCGTCGAACTCGAGCGCACGGTGCTGAACGGCGCGATCGCCGCCTCCCAGCTCCAGGAACCGCAGAAGGCCCTGGTCAACGGCGCCGAGGCCTCCTTCCAGGCGGCCGCGAGCGACTTCGCCGCCTCGCTGACCACGCAGCAGGCCACGCAGCTCGGCAACTTCGAGCAGAACCCGGCCAACAACGACCGTGCCGCGCTGCGCGACCAGATCATGGGCACCTCGACCGACCGGCCCGTGACCGCCGACCCGGCGGCCTGGAACGCCGCGGTGGACCGGTCCGCGACCGCCGTCCGCGACTCCGCTCAGGGGGCCGAGCAGGCGTTCGTCGGCGGGCGGGCCCGTGCGGCCGAGGAGGCGGGCAACGAGGCGGGCCTGAACTCGGTGCTGCTGATGCTGGTCCTGCTGGTCACCGTCGGGATCATCCTGTTGCTGGGCCGCCAGATGGTCCGGTCGCTGCGCGTCCTGCGCACCTCGGCACTCGACGTCGCCGAGCGGCGGCTGCCCCAGGCGGTGCAGAGCATGCGCGCCGGACAGGCGCCGAACGCCCTGGTCGAGCCGGTACCGCTGGAGAGCCGCGACGAGATCGGGCAGGTGGCCCGCGCGTTCGACGCGGTGCACGGTCAGGCGATCCGCCTGGCCGCCGACCAGGCCGCGCTGCAGCAGAACGTCAACAGCATGTTCGTCAACCTCTCGCGGCGGAGCCAGGCGCTGGTCGAGCGCCAGCTGCAGCTGATCGAGCAGCTGGAGAGCAACGAGCAGGACCCCGACCAGCTGTCGAACCTGTTCCAGCTCGACCACCTCGCCACCCGTATGCGGCGCAACAGCGAGAACCTGCTGGTGCTCGCGGGCACCGACCTGGCCAAGCGCAACGTCGCCCCGGTCCAGGTCGTGGACGTGCTGCGGGCCGCGGTGTCCGAGGTCGAGCAGTACCAGCGGGTCGTCGTGCAGACGCCGCCGACCGCGACCGTGGCCGGACGCGCCGCGAACGACCTGGTGCACCTGCTGGCCGAGCTGCTCGACAACGCCACCAACTTCTCGCCCCCGGACTCGCAGGTCGTGATGAGCACGACCCGCACCACCGACGAGTCGCTGCTGATCGAGATCGCGGACCGCGGGGTGGGCATGGCCGACGCCGAGCTCTCGGACGCGAACCAGCGTCTCGGCGGGCCCTCCGAGGTCGACGTCTCGGCCTCCCGCCGGATGGGCCTGTTCGTGGTCGGCCGCCTGGCGTCCCGGCACCGGGTCGCCGTCCGGCTGTCGTCGGCCTCCGGGGCCGGGCGCAGCGGCGGCCTGAGCGCGTCGGTGACGATCCCGGCGACGCTCGTGCCCTCGGCCGCGACCGGCCCCCGCCGGAACGAGCGTCCGGACGCCCCGACGGGGCCGCAGGGCGGCTCCGCCACCGGCTCCTGGCCGATGCCCCCGGTCGAGGACCAGCCGCCGCGGATGGCGGTCGACGCCGCGGGCCGCAACGGTGCGCTGCCCTCGATGGTCGCCGGCACCGACGGACCGATGACCCCGACGTTCGCGTCCGGGGCGGGTCCGGCCCGCAACGGGTCGGCGCCGGTGCTGCCCACCCGGACCCCGGGGTCCGCGTTGCGGCGCAACGGTTCCAGCGAGACCGCCGATGGCACCGGGTCGCCGACCGGTCAGGGAGCCTCGGTGAACGGCTCGACCGCGGACGACGTCCGGGGCGCGCAGGCGTTCTCCCCGGGTGACACCACCGACGGTGCGGCCGAGATGTTCACGCCCGCGGTCCCCGACCAGGACCGCTCGACCACCGGCTCCGGCGACCGGCCCGCCGTGGGCGACGACGTCCGGGACGGCTCCACCGGCACCGGGACGGCCACCGGCGAGCGGAGCGGGGTCACCGACCCGCGCGACACCGGCTCCGGGCCCGACGAGGCCGCCGACGGCAGCACCGAGGAGCACGGTTCCCGGCGCACCCTGTTCGGCGCGGCCGCGGCCGCGGCCGCCGGCGGCGGTGCAGCGGCGGCGACCGGCCGCCGCCGCGCCCACCACGACCCCGAGACCGGCGGGTCCGCGCGGAGCGAGGCCGCCGTGGACGACGGCGACGACTCGATCACCACCCTCCGCGAGCGCCGCGGCCGAACC
>CBIHNM010000262.1:0-5381 GCA_966211265.1 uncultured Pseudonocardia sp. | reverse complement strand
GTCGTTCTGCGGCGACTGGCTCCCGCCCACGTACAACTCCGGGTCCCCCCCCTGGTCGCCGGCCGCCGCCCCGCCCCCCCGGCGCGGCCCGCCCCCCCGGCCGTTAACCCCCCCTTGCATTACTACCCCGCGCACGCATTCCAGGAGGGTCATCGTGGCCAAGGAACTCAAGTTCGGGCAGGAAGCCCGGGACCGTCTCACCGCCGGTGTCGACCAGCTCGCCGAGGCGGTGAAGTCCACGCTGGGTCCCAAGGGCCGGAACGTGATTCTCGAGAAGATCACGGGAACCCCGGAGGTCACCAACGACGGCGTCACGATCGCCCGGGAGATCTACCTGCGCGATCCGTTCGAGAACATGGGCGCGCAGATCCTCAAGGAAGCCGCCGTCAAGACCAACGACATCGTCGGTGACGGCACCACCACCGCGACCGTCATGGCACAGGCGATCGTCCGGGAGGGCATGAAGGCGATCACCTCCGGCGGTAACCCGGTGCTGGTCAAGCGCGGCATCGACGTGGCGGTGGGGCGGATCGTCGAGCACCTGTCCGCGGTCGCGCACCCGGTCGACGACGTGGACGCGCTCTCCCGCGTCGCCGCGATCTCGGCCAACGACGACGACGCGATCGGCCGGGTCGTCGCGCAGACACTGCACACCGTCGGCGACGACGGGGTGATCACCGTCGACGACGGGGCGACCCTGGGCCTGACCGTCAACTTCGTCGAGGACTTCGAGTTCGACAACGGCTACGTCTCGCCCTACCTGGTCACCGACCCGGGCTCGATGATGGCCGTCCTGGACGACCCCTACCTGCTGTTCTGCGCGGAGAAGATCACCGACGTCCGGGCCCTGATGCCGATGCTCGAGAAGATCATGCGCGAGCCGCGACCGCTGGTCATCGTGGCCGAGAAGGTCGAGGGCACCGCCCTGCAGATGCTCGTGCACAACCACGTGAACGGGCACCTCAAGGTCACCGCCATCCAGGCGCCCGGCTTCGGCGAGAAGCGCGTGCACCTGCTCGAGGACATGGCGGCCCTGTGCGGGGGCCAGGTGCTGTCGAAGGCGTCGTCGTTCTCGCTGGAGCAGGTCACCATCGAGCACCTCGGCCGGGCGAACCAGGTCCGCGCCACCAACGAGCACACCGCGATCATCGGCGGGCACGGCGACGCGGAGAAGAAGGAGACCCGTCTGTCCCAGCTGCGCGCGGAGATGCACCGTGCGAGCATCGGCACCGACGAGGACTTCCTCAGCGACCGGATCGCCCGCCTGTCCGGCAAGGCGGCGATCATCTCGGTCGGGGCGCCGACGAACGCCGAGCTCAAGGAGGTCCGGCACCGCGTCGACGACTCGCTGCAGGCCACCCGGGCCGCGATGGCGGAGGGCATCGTCGCCGGTGGTGGCTCGGCGCTGCTGCACGCCGATTCCGCGCTGGACAGCCTCGAGGTCACCGGGGACTACCGGACCGGCGTCGAGATCGTGCGGGCAGCGCTGACCGAGCCGGTCTTCCTGATCGCCACGAACGCCGGATACGAGGGCGCCGACGTGGTCAAGCAGGTCCGGGACCTCGGCGTCGACGAGGGCTTCGACGCCCTCGAGGGCCGGTTCGGCAACATGGTCGAGATGGGCATCATCGACCCGCTGCGGGTGGTGCGCTCGGCGCTGCAGAACGGCGCCTCGGTGGCCGGGCTGATCCTGACCACCAACTCGCTGGTGGCCGAGGAGGTCACGCCCTGGAACAAGGCGCTGATGACCGAGTACGGCCCGCTGGACGAGGGCATCCCGCAGCCCAGCCCGGACTCCAGCACGCCGCAGTCGATGGGCCTCGGACCGTCGATGGGCTAGCTGTCGGGAGCAGTACGCCGAGTGATCATCGGTGCTGCGGTACGACCGATCCGGCCGCGCTCCCCCGTCCCGCCACCGGCGTGGCGGGGTGCGCGGCCGGGTAGGAACGAGGAGTCGTGGTGTACGTCGAGGACGGTGAGCAGTACCTCGTCGTCGACGCGCAGGTGCACGCCTGGGACGGGCGACCGCACAACCAGGCCGGCCCGGCGGGGGAGCAGTTCCTGGCCGACCTGCACCATCGGCACCGGACCCTGGACCACTCGCCGCGTCCGCTGTCGGTGGACGCGTTCGACCTGGTCACCGAGCGGTCCCTGGTCGCCGACGTCCTCGATGCCGGGGTGGACCGCGCGGTGCTGCAACCGGCCGGCTTCTCCGACCTGTTCGTGCTCGGTCTGGCCCCGCTGGCCTGGCACACCGAGCTGGCCCGTGAGCGGCCGGGCCGGTTCGTGCTCACCGGCGAGCTGGACCCGGCCGCGGACCGTTCCCGGGTGCGGGGGATGGCCGCGCAGGTGCGGCGGGACGGGCTGCGGGGGCTGACGATCGTCCCGGCACGCCGGCCCGAGGCCCGCACCCCGCTGGGCACGCCGTGGCTGCGCCGGGTCCTGGCCCGCGCCGAGCAGGCCGGGGCGGGTGTGGTGCACGTCGGCGTCGGGCCGCTGGCGCACCCGGTGCCGGGCGCCCCCGACTGGGCGCACGCCGGCGTCGTCGAGCAGGGAAGCTCGCTGCCGCGGCCGCGCTGGCCCAGCTGGGCGGAGCCGGTGCGGGCCGGGTCCGCGCTCCCGGTCCGGGCGCGCAACAGCGGCCCGTTACCCGCCGGCGGGTTCGACGCCACCGAGCTCAGCGAGCTCGCCGCGGCGTTGCCCCGGGTGCGTTTCGTGCTCGGTGCGGGATCGTTGCCGACCGCGGTGCTGTGCCGGATGGCCCGGCTGCCCAACGTGCACGTGCTGCTGACCGAGCTGCTGGTCGCCCTGCGCCGGGCGCCGGTGGCCGCCGGTGCCGCCCTGGGTGACCTGCTCGCCGCGTTCGGCCCGGACCGGCTGATGTTCGGTAGCGGGTACCCGCTGGTGCGTCCCGGGCGGCTGGTGCGGGAGTTCGCGACCTTCCGCTATCCCGAGCCGCTGCGCGGGCAGTACCCCGAGCTCGACGCCGACGTCCGGCGCGCGGTCTTCGGGGGCACCGCGGCACGGCTCTACGGGCTGCCGAGCGCCACCGCCGCGCAGGCCGGCGTCCCGGTCGGCCGGAACGTGACCCGCTAGGCACGGTGGAGCGCCCGGAACAGGCCCCGGGCGGGTTCGTATCGTGGCCCCATGCCGGGTGAGAGGTGAGGGGCTGGCCGTTCCGGCTGCTGCTCCTGTCCACGGCGCTCGGGTTCGGCGGCTACGCGCTGCTGCTGCCCGTGGTGCCGCTCTGGGTCTCGCGCGGCGGGGCGGGGGAGTTCGGCGCGGGGCTGAGCACCGGGGTGCTGATGGCGGTCACGGTGGCCACCCAGCTCGGCGTGCCGGCGTTGCTGCGACGGGTCGGGCACCGGGCCGTCCTGAGCGCGGGCATGGTGCTGCTCGGCGCACCGGCCCCGTTGCTGGCACTGTCCGCGGACCTTGGCCCGGTGCTGGCCGTCGCGGTGCTGCGCGGGGTCGGGTTCGGCCTGCTCACGGTGGCCGGCAGTGCCCTGGTCGCCGAGCTCGTCGACCCCTCGGAGCACGGGCGTGCCTCGGCCTGGTTCGGCTACGCGGTCGGCCTGCCGCAGCTGGTGTTCCTGCCGGGCGGGGTGGCCGTGGCCGACGTGCTCGGGTTCACCGGGGTGTTCGCCGTGGCCGGGGCCGGGCCGGTGCTCGCCGCGCGGGTCGTGCTGTTCCTGCGCGGGCAGGGCACCGGCCGGGCGCCGGCACGCGTCCCCGGCGTACGCCCGCCGGGCCCGCACGCCGGCGCCGGTCGGCGCCGGGCCCGCACCGTGCCCGCGGCGCCGGTACTGGCCATGCTCGCCTGCTCCACCGCGCAGGGCGGGATCATCACGTTCGCCCCGTTGCTCGACCCGGCGGCCGCGGTCGCCGTGCCGCTCGCGCTGTTCGTGACCGCGCTCGGCTCGCTGGTGGGACGCGGTGTGGCCGGCCAGATCACCGACCGGCTCGGCCGGGCCGGTGCGCTCCTCCCGTTCGGGACCACGTCGGCGGCGGCGGGCACGCTGATGGTGCTGCTCCCCGGCAGCGCGCTGCTGGTCGGTGGTGCCGCGCTGGTCGGGGTCGGGTTCGGGCTGGTGCAGAACGACGCCATGGTCGCCCTGTTCGCCGCCGCCGGGCCGCGGCGCTACGGGACGGCCAGCGCAGCCTGGAACGTCGCCTACGACGCCGGCACCGGGCTCGGGGCGGGCGGGCTCGGCGCGGTGGCCGAGCCGTTCGGCTTCGCGGCCGCGTTCGGGGCGGCGGCGGTGTTCCTGCTGGTGCTCACGCCGGTGGTGCGGCGGGACGGCTCGTCCGGCCCCGGATGAGGCGGTGCGCACGCCGTGCGCCGTCGCGGCGTCGGCGAGCCCGGCCTCCCCCGCCGGTGCGGCCGCGGGGCCGACGCGTCGGGCCCGGCACCGCGTGCGCGGTACCGGGCCCGGTGCGGGTGGCCGGCTCAGGAGCCGTTCTTGATCCACTCCTCGAGGTGCGGGGCCTCGTCGCCGATCTTCGTCGAGTCGCCGTGGCCGGTGCGGACCTGGGTGTCACCGGGCAGGGTCAGCAGCGTCGTGCGGATCGACTCGATGATCGTGTCGAACGACGAGTACGAGCGTCCGGTCGCGCCGGGCCCGCCCTGGAACAGGGTGTCGCCGGAGAACACGACCTTGAGCTCGGGCGAGTACAGGCAGGACGAGCCGGGGGAGTGCCCCGGGGTCTGCAGCACCCGCAGGTCGACCCCGCCCGCGGACAGGACGTCGCCGTCGTGCAGCTCGGCGTCGGGCTGCCGGTCCGGCCAGGTCATGTCCCAGAGGACCTTCTCGGCCGGGTTCAGCCAGATCGGGGCGGAGAACCGGCTCGCCAGCTCCGGGGCCTGGTTGACGTGGTCGTCGTGGGCGTGCGTGCACACGATCGCCTTCACCCGGCGGTCGCCGACGGCCTTCGCGATCGCGTCCGCGTCGTGCGCGGCGTCGATCACGAAGACCTCGGAGTCGTTGCCGACGATCCAGACGTTGTTGTCGACGTCGAAGCTGCCGCCGTCGAGGTTGAACGTCCCGGAGGTGGTCACGTGGTCGATCGGGCCGGCCATCAGAAGATCACCACCGAACGCAGGACCTCGCCGTTGTGCATCTTCTCGAACGACGACTCGACGGCGTCGAGCGCGATCTCCTCGGTGACGAACTTGTCCAGCGGGAACTTGCCCTGCAGGAACAGGTCGACGTACATCGGGAAGTCGCGGCTGGGCAGGCAGTCGCCGTACCAGGACGACTTCAGCGCGCCGCCGCGTCCGAAGTAGTCGATCAGCGGGATCTCCGGGGCCATCATGTCCGGGTAGGGCACGCCGACGAGGACGACGGTGCCGGCCAGGTCGCGGGCGTAGAACGCCTGCT
>CBIHNM010000261.1:0-5416 GCA_966211265.1 uncultured Pseudonocardia sp. | reverse complement strand
GGCGGCGGCCAGCAGCCGCCCGCCGTGCCCGCGCCGCCCCCAGCGCGGCTCCACCAGCAGCGCGCTGACCTCGGCGATCGAGGCACCCTGCGTGCCGGCGTAGTAGGCGGCGGCGCAGAACCCGACCGTGTGCTCGCCCTCCACGGCGACCAGCACGTGGTAGCCCTCGCCGGCGTGCACCGCGTCGGTCCAGGCCGCGCGGGCGTCGTCGCTGCTCAGGTCCTCGAGTGCGGCGTCAGGGACGAGCCCGGCGTAGGAGGCGCGCCAGGTCCGGGCCTGGATGCGCACGATGTCGTCGACGTCGGCGTCGACGGCGGGGCGGACGGTCGCGGTGGCCATGCCCGCATGCTTACCGGACGCGTCGCCGGCACGTCCGGGCGAGGTCGCGGGCGTCGTTGTCGGGGGTCCGTGCCACGATCGGCGCCCATGCGGACGATCTCGGCGGACGTGGCCCGGCGGACCGCGCTCGCGGCGCAGGGGATGGCCGACCCGCGGCCGTCCGGGCAGGTCACCCGCCGGCACCTGCAACGGGTGCTGGGCCGGGTCCGCCTGCTGCAGATGGACTCGGTCAACGTCGCCGTCCGCGCGCACTACATGCCGATCTTCAGCCGGATCGGCTGCTACCCGCCGGAGCTGCTCGACGACGCGGCCTGGTCGCCGACGTCGCGGCGGCCGCGGCTGCTGGTGGAGACGTGGGCGCACGAGGCGAGCCTGGTCCCGGTGGCCGACTGGCCGCTGCTCGGGCACCGGGTGCTGCCGCAGCGCTGGTGGCGGCACTACGCGCCGCTGCTGGAGCGCCACCCGTCGCTGGCCGGCGACATCCGGGACGTGGTCGCCGGGAGCGGCCCGATCGGCGCCGGGGCGATCGAGAAGGCGCTCGGGCGGCGCGCGGGCACCGCCCGTCCGCGCCCGGCCGGGGCGAGCTGGTGGGAACGCTCGGAGGTGAAGCGGGTCTGCGAGTACCTGTTCGCCACCGGCGCGCTGATGGTCGGTGGTCGCCGCCACTTCGAGCGGCTCTACGACCTGCCCGAACGGGTGCTGCCAGCGGACGTGCTCGCCGTCCCGGAACCGGACCCGGGCGACGCGGCGCGGGAGCTGCTGCGCCGGTCGGTCTCGGCGCTCGGCGTGGCGACCGAGCCCGACCTGCGCGACTACTACCGTCTCGGCCCGCAGCGGACCAGGACCGCCGTCGCCGAGCTGGTCGAGGCCGGTGAGCTGGAACCGGTGGCGGTGCGCGGGTGGGCGAGACCGGCCTACCGGGACCCGGCCGCCCGCACCCCGCGCGAGATCGTCGGCGGGGCGCTGCTGTGCCCGTTCGACCCGCTGGTGTGGGAACGCGACCGCACCGAGCGGATCTTCGGCTTCCGCTACCGGATCGAGATCTACACCCCGGAGCACAAGCGCGAGTACGGCTACTACGTGTTCCCCTTCCTGCTCGACGGCCGGCTGGCCGGGCGGGTGGACCTCAAGGCCGACCGCACCCGCGGCGCGCTGCGGGCCCCCGGGGCCTTCACCGAGCAGGGGCACGACGCCGCGCGGGTCGCCTCCGCGATGGCCGGGGCGTTGCGGGAGATGGCCGGCTGGCTCGGCCTCGACGACGTCGTGGTGGGGGACCGGGGTGACCTGGCCGTGCCGTTGCGGCGCGCGCTCCGGGTCGGCTGAGACGTCGCGACGGGCGGACCCGCGGGTCCCCGGCCGGTGCCCACCCCACCGGGGCACCGGCCGTCGGATTCCCGCGCGGGCTCAGCCCGGGACCGGCGCCGAACGGGTGACCAGCACGTCCCCGCTCCCGGTCCGGCCGCTGACCGAGACCGTGGACGACGCCGTCGGCGCCGACGAACCGACGTCGAGCTCGCTGCGCGCCCGCCCGGAACCGGTGCTCAGGTCCAGCTCGGCCGTCACGCCCGCGTGCACGCCGATCCGGACGTTGCCCGAGCCGGTGCTCAGGGTCAGGTCGCCGGAGACGACATCGGCCAGCACGACGTCGCCGGAGCCGGTCCTGACCGACAGGTCCCCGGCCACCTCGCCGACCCGGATGTCCCCGCTGCCCGTGCGGACCTGCGTGGAACCGCCGAGCGCGGCGACCTCGACACGGCCCGACCCGGTGCGGAGCCGGGCCTGCCCGGTGACCGGGCCGAGGTCGATGCCGCCGTTGCCGGTGGTGACGTCGGCGTCGCCGTCGACCTCCTCGAGGCGGGCCGACCCGGCCCCGGTGCGCACCGCGGCCCAGCCGGCGCGGCCCCGCACGTCGACGTCGGCGCGCCCGGTCCGCGAGGCCAGCCGCGAGCGCGACGGCGCGGTCACCGTGACCGCCAGCGCCACGGTGGCCAACCGGGGGTCCTCCGGTCCGCGCACGACCAGCCGCGACCCGGCCTCCGACCAGGTGATCTCGGTGGCCTCGACCGCCTCGGCGGCGGTGTCGCCGGCCACTTCCCAGGGCGTGGCACCGGGCGTCGGGTCGAACCCCGCCCAGCCGCCGGGGAAGCCGCCCGGCGCGGCTCCGGTGACGTCCCCGGACGCCGAGACCGAGCTGCCGATCCAGCGCAGCAGCCCGCCGAGGCCACCGTCGAGCGGCCCTGCCGCGGACGGGTCGGCCCGTACCTCGACCCGGACCTCCTGCGCGGTGTCGGAGAGCTCGATGCGCACCCGCCCGGCGGCGATCGCGATCTCCAACTCGGCCGGTCCGGTGCAGGGGTGGTGTCCGGTCCGGGCGGCCCCGGCTGCGGGGCCCGCGTCGTCCCGGGAGGGCCCGCCGGGGCCCTCGGTCGTCCCGCTCATCCCTGCACCCATCCCCGCAGGCGGCGGCCGTCCCGGTCCGGGGACGGCCCGCCGGGCCCCCCGTGCCGTGCCGCGGCGCCGGACAGCGCGCCCTGCACGGCCTGGGCGACCCAGGTGTTGAGCGAGACGCCCTGGGACTGCGCGGCCTGCTCGGCCTGCGACTTGATCTGTTCGACGATCCGCAGCGTGACCCGGCTGATGTCGCCGGCGTCGGCGCCGAACGGGCCGCCACCCGGCCCGAACCCGGGTCCGGGGCCGGTCGCCGGCTCGGGCTCGGGTGCCGCCGCGCGGTCGCCGGGGCCGGCGCCCTCGACCGAGACGCGCACGTCGCGGCCGTCCAGGCGCAGCTCCACGGAGCGGTCACCGAGCGAGGCGGTGACCTCCGCGGCCATCTCGGACAGGGCGTTCATGATCGCCAGCCGGGCCGCGGGCTCGATGGCCGAGCCGAGCAGGGCCGCGGTCCGGCGGGTCTGCTCGTCCCCGGCCGCGGCCGCGGTGGCGAGATCCTCGCGCAGCTGCGCGACGTACGGGGTGACATCCATGACGCCATGATGACGCCATCAATGACAGCATGGCAAGAGGGATGGCGCCATGCGGCGTCATCGTGATGTCGGGACGGCCTGCCGACGGTCGTCGAGCCGCCGGTTACCCTCGCGGGCATGCCGGAGACCGTGCCGCTGAGCGTCCAGCTCGTCGCGAAGACCGAGTTCCTCCCACCGGCCGACATCCCGTGGGAGACCGACGCGGACGGTGGTCAGGCGCTGGCCGAGTTCGCCGGACGAGCCTGCTACCAGTCGTGGCAGAAGCCGAACCCGGCCACGGCCACGAACGCGGGCTATCTCCAGCACATCCTCGAGGTCGGACACCTCTCGGTGCTCGAGCACGGCTCGGTCAGCTTCTACCTGACCGGCATCTCCCGGTCGCTGACCCACGAGCTGATCCGGCACCGGCACTTCTCCTACTCCCAGCTCTCCCAGCGCTACGTGCCCGAGCGCGACGCCGCGATGGTCGAGCCCGAGGTCATCGCCGACGACCCCGAGCTGCACGCCCTGTTCACCGAGGCCGCGGCGGCGTCGGTGAAGGCCTACGAGGAGCTGCTCGCCGGGCTCGAGCGTCGCTTCGCCGACGTCCCGAACCGGACGTTGCGCCGCAAGCAGGCACGCCAGGCCGCCCGGGCCGTGCTGCCGAACGCGACCGAGACGCGGATCGTGGTCACCGGGAACTACCGCGCCTGGCGGCACTTCATCGCGATGCGCGCCTCCGAGCACGCCGACGTCGAGATCCGCGCCCTGGCCGTCGAGTGCCTGCGCCACCTGCAGCGCGAGGTCGCCAACGTCTTCGCCGACTTCGAGATCCAGACCCTGGACGACGGCACCGAGATCGCGTCCAGCCCGTTCGTCACCGAGGGTTGAGAATCGCCGGGCGGGCACCGCGCCCGACCCGAGGTGGAGGATCCCGATGACGAGCACGCTCAGGACCACGGTCGCGGCCCCGGAGGGCGACGGCCCGCCGGAGCTCACGCACTGGATCGGCGGCACCGCGAGGCCCGGTGCGAGTGGGCGGTTCGGCGATGTCACCGACCCGGCCACCGGCGCGGTCACCGCGCGGGTCCCGCTGGCCTCCGCGGAGGAGGTCACCGACGCGGTGGGCGCGGCGAGGGCCGCGTTCCCGGGCTGGCGCGACACGTCGCTGAGCGCGCGCACGCAGATCCTGTTCCGGTTCCGTGAGCTGCTCAACGCCCGTGCTCCGGAGCTGGCGGCGTTGATCACCGCTGAGCACGGCAAGGTGGCCTCGGACGCGGCCGGCGAGGTGGCGCGGGGTCAGGAGGTGGTGGAGTTCGCGTGCGGGATGCCGCACCTGCTCAAGGGCAGCGCGACCGAGAACGCCTCGACCGGGGTGGACGTGCACTCGGTGCGTCAGCCCCTCGGCCCGGTCGCGGTGATCTCGCCGTTCAACTTCCCGGCGATGGTGCCGATGTGGTTCTTCCCGGTCGCGATCGCGGCCGGGAACACGGTCGTGCTCAAGCCCTCGGAGAAGGTGCCCTCGGCCGCGCTGTGGATCGCGGAGCTGTGGCGGGAGGCGGGCCTGCCCGAGGGCGTGTTCACCGTCCTGCACGGGGACAAGGTCGCCGTGGACGGGTTGCTCACCCATCCCGAGGTCAAGAGCGTCAGCTTCGTCGGTTCGACCCCGGTGGCCCGCTACGTCTACGAGACCGCCACCGCGCACGGCAAGCGGGTGCAGGCGTTGGGCGGGGCGAAGAACCACATGGTGGTGCTGCCCGACGCCGACCTCGACCTGGCCGCCGACCAGGCGGTCAACGCCGGGTTCGGGTCGGCGGGGGAGCGGTGCATGGCGGTCTCGGCGCTGGTCGCGGTCGGGGGGTGCGCGGACACGTTGGTCGCCAAGGTCGCCGAGCGGGCGCGTGGTCTGCGTACCGGTGACGGGCGGCGCGGGGTCGACATGGGGCCGCTGGTGAGCCGGGCCGCGCTGGAGCGGGTCTCGGGCTATGTCGATGCCGGTGAGGCCGAGGGCGCCTCGGTCGTGGTGGACGGGCGTGGTGCGGTGTTCGACGCCGAGGCCGGCGGGTTCTTCGTCGGCCCGACGCTGCTCGACCACGTCGGCACGGGGATGAGCGTCT
>CBIHNM010000260.1:0-5457 GCA_966211265.1 uncultured Pseudonocardia sp. | reverse complement strand
CAGCGCGAGCACCAGGGCGAGCGCGGCCAGCATCCCGGCCCCGACCCGTCGTAGCAGAGCGGTACGGGCCCAGCCCGGACCGTGCAGGACGGCCAGCAGCCGACGCCAGGGACGGGCGGCCAGCGCCGCGCGCTCGCGCCGCCGGGACCCGCGCCGATCGTCGTCGCCCATGAGCCGCCCGCCTCCACCGTCGATGTGCTCCGACGGTAGGCGCGGGGGCGGGCCCGGACGGCCCGGTCACCGGGCCTGTGGACGGAGCCGGCGGGCTGTGGACAACCCGGGAGGTGCCGGGGCCGCGGTCAGGAGGACGCGGCGGCCGGAGAGCTCGTGGACGTCGACGCCGCGCCCGAGGAGGACCCGGAGCCCGAGGAGGACCCGGAGCCCGAGGACGACGAGCCCGACGACGAGCCGGAGCCCGAGGACGCGCCGGAGTCCGAGGACGCGCCCGAGCCGGTCTCGGACTTGGACTCCGAGGTCTTGGAGTCCGACGACCCGCCGCCGTTCACCGCGCCCGCGCGGCTGTCGGTGCGGTAGAAGCCGCTGCCCTTGAACACGATGCCGACCGAGGAGAAGACCTTACGGAGCTTGCCCTCGCAGCTCGGGCACGCCGTGAGCGCATCGTCGGAGAACGCCTGCACCGCCTCGAATCGGTGGTCACACGCCGTGCATGCGTACTGGTAGGTCGGCACAACTTCCTCCGGACGTCAAAGCTGGCACTCCGCTGATGCGAGTGCCAGCATAACCCCGTCGGGTCAGCCGTTGTTCCGGACCGTGACCGCGCCCCGCGTGGGCAGTATGACCTGTGCCACTGTCACGTCCAGCGGGCCGGCCGGGATCCGGTCGATCAGCTCGTCGTCGTGCAGGAGCACCGCCAGCGGGGTGGAGGCCGGCACCGCGGGCAGGGTCCGGTCGTAGTAGCCGCCGCCGCGGCCGATCCGGTGCCCGTGCAGATCGACGGCCAGTGCCGGGACCAGCACCAGCCCGGCGCGGGCGATCGCGCCGGTCCCCAGCCGCTCCCCGCCCGGCTCACGGACGCCCAGCTTGCCCTCGACCAGCGCGTCCGGGCCCTCGTAGCGGGTCCAGTCCAGCGGCCCCGGCTCCGCCGGGACGATCGGGGCGAGCACCTCGTGGCCGGCGGCGAGCAGCGCGTCGGACACGGTCGGGGAACCGGAGCCGGCCGCGCCGGGTTCCGGGCCGACCGGCAGGTAGCAGCAGACCGGGCCGTCGACGTCCTCGGCCAGGGCCAGCACGTGCCGGGTCAGGGCCGCGGTGGCCGCCGCGCGGTCGTCGTCCCCGCGGGCCCTGCGCCCGTCGAGCAGGCGTCGCCGCAGCGCACGCTTGTCCTCGCGGAGCGGGTCCGGGGCAGATCGTGCGGGTGAGTCCTCGCGAGCCGTCACGCCTCCAGGCTAGTGGCGAAGATAGGCTCGCCGACCATGACCGCGCAGTCCTGCTCCCCGGCCGCGTTCCGCACCGCCGTCGTGCCCGCCGCCGGCCTGGGCACCCGGTTCCTCCCGACCACCAAGGCCGTTCCCAAGGAACTGCTGCCGGTCCTCGACACCCCGGGGATCGAGCTCGTCGCCGCGGAGGCCGCCCAGGCCGGGGCGCAGCGGCTGCTGATCGTCACCTCGCCGGGCAAGGAGTCGGTCGCGGAGTACTTCCGGTCCGACCCCGAGCTGGAGAAGACGCTGGAGGCCCGGGGCAAGGAGTCGTTGCTGGAGAAGGTCCGCCGCGCTCCCGGCCTGCTCGAGGTCGACTCGGTCTACCAGTACGAGCCCAGGGGCCTGGGCCACGCGGTGGCCCAGGCCGGACCGGCGCTGGCCGACGACGAGCAGGCGATCGCCGTCCTGCTGCCGGACGATCTCGTGTTGCCCACGGGGGTACTGGAACGCATGTCGCAGGTGCGGTCCCGGTTCGGCGGCAGCGTGCTCTGCGCGTTCGACGTCCCCCGCGAGCAGATCTCGGCCTACGGCGTGTTCGACGTCAGCGCCACCGACGACCCGGACGTCAAGCAGGTCCACGGGATGGTGGAGAAGCCCGCCGCCGCGGACGCGCCGTCCACCTTCGCCGCGGCCGGGCGCTACGTGCTGGACCGGGCGATCTTCGACGCGCTGGACCGGATCACCCCCGGCGCCGGCGGTGAGCTCCAGCTCACCGACGCCGTCGCGCTGCTGATCTCCGAGGGGCATCCGGTGCACGTGGTCGTGCACCGCGGGGGGCGCCACGACCTGGGCAACCCCGGCGGGTTCGTGCGGGCGTTCGTCGACTTCGCGCTGCAGGACCCGGAGTACGGCGACGACCTGCGGACCTGGCTCGACGACCGGCTGAAGGGGTAGAAGTGCGCACGGTCGAGGAGCATCTCTCGCGGATCCTGGACGTCGCCGTCCGCCCGGCCCCGGTCCGGGTCGCGATCTCCGACGCGCAGGGGCTGCGCAGTGCCGAGGAGGTCGTCGCGGCGCGCCCGCTGCCGGTGTTCGACCAGGCCGCGATCGACGGCTACGCGGTGCGCAGCGTCGACGTCGCCGGGGCCAGCGAGGCCGAGCCCGCGGCGGTGCCCGTGGTCGGGGAGATCGCCGCCGGGTCCCGGCAGCCGCTGCGGCTGCAGCCCGGCCAGGCGGTCCGGGTCGCGTCCGGGGCGCCGCTGCCGACCCTGGCCGACGCCGTCGCACCGGTCGGCTGGACCGACGGCGGCTCGGCCCGGTTGCAGGTGCACCGCGGCGTGCCCTCGGCCGGGTTCGTCCGCCGGGTCGGTGAGGACGTGCAGCCCGGCGACGTCGCCGTGCGGGACGGGGACGTGGTCGGCGCCGTGCAGGTGGCGATGCTGGCCGCGGCCGGGCGGGACAAGCTGCTGGTGCACCCGCGCCCGCGGGTCTCGGTGATCTCGGTCGGGGACGAGCTGGTCGAGGTGTCGCGCTCGGCGTCGGCGGGCCAGGTCGCCGACGTCTGCTCGCACGCGCTGACCGCGGCCGCCCGCGAGGCGGGTGCGGCGACCAACCGTTCGCGCACCGTCGGCGGCAATGCCGGGGAGATCCGGGCGGCGGTGGAGGACCTGCTGCCGGCCAGCGAGATCGTCATCGTGTGCGGGGCCGCGGGCGGCGCGGTCGGGGCCGAGGCCAAGGCCGGTCTCGCCGACCTCGGCGGGATCGACGACACGCGGGTGGCGATGCACCCGGGCTCGGCGCAGGCCTACGGGCGGCTCGGCCCGGAGGCGGTGCCGGTGTTCCTGTTCCCCTCGCACCCGTCGACCGCCCTGATCCTGTTCGAGGTGTTCACCCGGCCGCTGATCCGGCTCGCGCTGGGGCTGGACCCGCACCGGCGCCCGATCGGGGCGCGGCTGACCTCGCCGCTGGCCTCCCCGGCCGGGCGGCGCTCGTTCGTGCCGTCCCGGCTGCTGCGCGAGGAGAACGGGGGCGGGTACCTCGCCCAGCCGCTGGGGGCGTCGGGAACGCACCTGCTGGCGGTGTTGGCCGAGGTCAACGCGCTCGCGGTGGTGCCGGAGGCGGTCACCGAGCTGACGGTGGGCGAGCAGGTCGAGCTGCTCCCACGCGGGCGCGGCTGACCGCGCGCGGCGAACGTCGAGACCGAGCGGACCGCGCATGCCCCCACCCGTTCCCGAGCCGCTCGGCGGGCATCCCGGTTGGCCGGCCCGGCTCGGGCCGCTCCGGGTCGCCGCGGGCGAGGTGGCGCTGCGCCCGGTCCGGCTGACCGACGCGGGCGCCTGGTCGGAGATCCGGCTGCGCGACGAGGCCTACCTGACCCCGTGGGAACCGACGCCCTACGGCGGCTGGTCCCGGCGCAACGCGAGCATCGAGTGGCCGGGCCGCTGGTACGGGTTGCGGACCGCGGCCCGGCGGGGGACCGCGCTGCCGTTCGCGATCACCGTCGAGGGGAGGTTCGCCGGGCACGTGATGGTGGGCAACATCGTGCGCGAGCCGCTGCTCTCGGCCTACGTCGGCTACTGGTGCGACAGCAGGCTGGCGGGCCGGGGCGTGACGACGGCGGCCGTCGCGCTGGCCGTCGACCACTGCTTCGGGTCGGTGCGGCTGCACCGGATCGAGGCGACGGTCCGCCCGGAGAACGTGGCCAGCCTGCGGGTGCTGGCCAAGCTCGGGTTCCGGCACGAGGGGGTGCTGCGTCGCTACCTCGACGTCGACGGGGACTGGCGCGACCACCACAGCTTCGCGATCACCGCGGAGGAGCTGCCGCCGGGCGGCCTGGCCGCCCGGCTGGTCCGGGAGCAGCGCGCGTCCTGGGACTGATCGACGGGTATCACGATACGTGACATTGCAGACACGTTCAGTGATCACCCCGCAACCTCACACGAGTCCCAGAAGCAACATCCGCCCCGGGTGAATCACGATCTGTCCGGGTGATGACGGCGCGTCGCGTCCGCGGAGGCGGTTGCTCGCTGGTTACGGTGATCCGAGCGTGACTCCCGGAGTCGGGGCCGGGGTCACGGGTGGACTGCGCCGGTCGGGGAGGAGGCAGCCATGCCCAGCTCATTGATCTTCGTCGGGTTGGTCGTGTTGTGGCTGCTCATCCTGGTCCCGGCCGTCGCCCGGCGCCAGCAGGAGGTCGCCCGGCTCAGCCCGGCCGTGCTCTCCGGCCGGGTGTTGGAGCGGCCCATGCGGCATCGATTCCCGGAGGTGGGCGTGATGGAACGGCTCGAGGACCGAGATGCGACGACGGTGGGTGAGCTCGTCGAGCGACGGGACGACCTGCCCCCGCCCCGGGACACCGGCGCCGGCGCGACCGCGTCGACGCGCCCGGACCCGGTGACCGACCGGGACGAGCACGACGAACCGGGTCCGGACGACACCGACGGCGGGTTCGACGCCGAGACCGGTGTCGACGCCGACCCGGAGGCCGACGGGTTCGACGCCGACGCCGAGGCGGACGAGTTCGACGCCGACGAGTTCGACGCCGACGGGTTCGACGCCGACGGGTTCGACGCCGAGGGCCCGTACGACGAGGACGACCGGCAGTGGGAGCGCCCGCCGGCCCGGTACCGGCCCGGCCGCGGCGGGTACGACCCGGATGCCGCCGCCCTCGCCGCCCACACCAAGTACGCGTTCCGCCAGCGCGTCGTGCTGGCCCTGCTGGTGTTGCTGCTGGCCTCCGTGGCGACCGCGCTGCTCCTCTCGGGCGCGTTCTGGTGGGTGGCGGGCCTGCTCGGTGCGGGCCTGGCCGCCTACCTGACCTACCTGCGCCGCCAGGTCCGGATCGAGGAGGCGATCCGGGACCGCCGCGCCGCCCGCCTGGCCGGAACCCGGCGCAGCGCCGCCGCCGAGGACCCCGAGCTCGACGACTGGGCCCGGCGCGGCCGCGAGGTCGGGCTCTCCGGTCGCGACGAGGACGCCGGGAGCGGCGCGGTCCACGAGACGGCCGGGGACCCGGCGACCGGCCAGGACGCCGAGCTCGACGACGACCAGGAGCACGACGACGACTGGACGGCCGACG
>CBIHNM010000259.1:0-5460 GCA_966211265.1 uncultured Pseudonocardia sp. | reverse complement strand
CAGGCGGCCCGGTCGGCGGCGGTTCCCCGGTGCTCGGGGTCCCAGTGCTCGGCCAGCCAGGCGCGGACCTCGCCGCGCACTCCACCGGCCGGAACCGGGGTCGACGACGGGGTGCCGGGCCCGCCCGCCGGGGCGGGGGCGTCGGCCGCGCCCTGCTCGACCGCGCTCAGGTACCGCTGCCGCTGCTCGACCGGGCCGCCGAACAGCGCCGCGCTGCTGCGGGCCCGGCGCAGGTAGAGGTGCGCCGGATGTTCCCAGGTGAAGCCGATCCCGCCGTGGACCTGGATGTTGTCCCCGGCCGCCCGGACGAACACCTCCGAGCAGAACGCCTGCGCCATCGAGGCGACGGCGCCCGCGTCCGGGCCGTCCTGCGCCAGTGACCACGCCGCGTAGTAGGCCGCCGAGTACGCCGACTCGACGTCCACGAGCAGATCGGCGCACAGGTGCTTGACGGCCTGGAAGCTGCCGATCGCCCGGCCGAACTGCACCCGCTCCCGGGCATAGGCCACCGCCATGTCCAGCACCGCCCGGGCGCCACCGGCCTGCTCGGCGGAGAGCACCACCTCGGCCGTGCGGAGTGCCCGTTCCAGCGCGCGGGCCGCGTCCGGGCCCTCGGCGAGCAGCCGCGCCGGTGCCTGCTCGAACGTGACGTCGGCCAGCGGCCGGGTCGCGTCCAGGGTGCCCAGCGCCGTCACCGTCACCCCGGGCGCACCGGCGTCCACGGCGAACACCCGCGGGCCCTCGGCGACCACGAGCAGCAGGTCGGCGAGCGGACCGTCGGTGACCCAGCGCCGGTGCCCGGACACGGCCGAGCCGGTGCCCAGCACGCCGGTCCCGGCGAGGTCGCGGCCGTCGTCACCGGCCAGGGCCACCGTCGCGATCCGCCGGCCGGACGCGACCCCGGGTAGGTACTCCACGGCGGCGCCGGTCCCCAGCTCCGAGAGCAGCGTCGCCGCGAGCACCGCGCTGGACAGGTAGGGCACACCGGTGAGCCGCCGGCCCATCTCCTCGGCGACGACCGCCAGCTCGACCGGCCCGGCCCCGGCCCCGCCGTGGTGCTCCGGGACGGCCAGCCCGACGACGCCGAGCTGATCGGAGAGCAGGTCCCAGAGCGTGCGGTCGAGGCCGGGCTCGACGTCGCGCCCGGCGTGGTCGTCGAGCAGGTCACGCACGGCGCCGCGCAGGGCGATCTGCTCGTCGCTGAAGTCGAAGGTCACGCCCGTCAGACTTACTCACCCCGGCGGTGCGGGGCAAGATCGTCCGCGCGGCGGCGGGCCGCTGGTTAGGTTGGGGCCCATGACGTCGGACAACCCGTTCCTCGCGCCCAGCGAGCTGCCCCACGAGCTGCCGGACTTCACCCGGATCCGCGACGAGCACTTCCTCCCGGCGTTCACCGCGGGCATGGACGCCCAGCTCGCCGAGATCGAGGACATCGTCGCCTCCGGCGACCCGACGTTCGCGAACACGATCGTCGCGCTGGAACGCTCGGGGCGGATCCTCGACCGGGTGAGCCGGGTGTTCTTCGGCCGGGTCGGGGCGCACACCTCGCCGCGGATCCAGGAGATCGAGGCCGAGATCGGCCCGCGGCTGGCCGCGCACGCCGACACGATCGGGCTGGACCCGCGGCTGTTCGCCCGGATCGACGCCCTGCACGCCGCACGCGACGAGCTGGGACTGGACCCGGAGTCGGCCCGGCTGCTGGAACGCCACCACCGCGACGCCGTGCGCGCCGGGGCCCGCCTGGGGGCCGACGACCAGGCGCGTCTGCGCTCGCTCAACGGTGAGCTCGCCGTGCTGTCCACCGAGTTCGGCAGCCGCCTGCTGGCCGGGGCGAACGCCGCCGCCGTGCACGTCACCGACGTCGCCCGCCTCGACGGCCTGTCCCCGGACGCGATCACCGCCGCGGCCGGTGCGGCCGTCGACCGCGGCCACGACTCCGGCTACCTGCTCACGATGGTGCTGCCCACCGGACAGCCCGCGCTGGCGTCGCTGACCGACCGCGCGCTGCGCGAGGAGCTCCACCGGGCCTCGGTCCGCCGCGGCTCCGAGCCCGGCCCGCACGACACCCGCGACATCGTCCGCCGCACCGCGGTGCTGCGCGCCGAACGCGCCCGGCTGCTCGGCTACCGCGACCACGCCTCGTACGTGATCGGCGATGCCACCGCCGGCACCGCGGAGGCGGCCGGACGGATGCTGGCCCGGCTCGCCCCGGCCGCGGTGGCCAACGCCGACCGGGAGGCCGCGGAGCTCGCCGAGCTGGCCGGCCATCCGATCGAGGCGTGGGACTGGGCCTACTACGCCGAGCGCTACCGCAAGCAGCACTTCGACGTCGACGACGCCGTCCTGCGGCCCTACCTCGAGCTCGAACGGGTGATCCGCGACGGGGTGTTCCACGCGGCAGGCGCGCTCTACGGGATCACGCTCACCGAGCGGACCGACCTGCCCGCCTACCACCCCGACGTCCGGTACTGGGAGGTCCGGGACGCGGACGGGTCGGTCCTGGGAGTGTTCGGCGCCGACCTCTGGGCCCGGCCCACCAAGCGCGGCGGGGCGTGGATGAACAGCCTCGTCGCCCAGTCCGCGCTGCTGCACCAGCGCCCGGTCGTGATGAACACGCTCAACCTGGTCAAGCCGGCTCCGGGCGAGCCGGCGCTGCTCACCCTGGACGAGGTCCGCACGCTGTTCCACGAGTTCGGGCACGCCCTGCACGGGCTGTTCTCCGCCGTCCGGTACCCGACGTTCTCCGGCACGTCCGTGCCGCGCGACTTCGTCGAGTTCCCCTCGCAGGTCAACGAGATGTGGCTGGAGGACCCGGCGGTGCTCGCCCGGTTCGCCCGCCACCACGAGACCGGGGAACCGCTGCCGGGACCGCTGCTCGAGGCCGCGCTGGCCGCCCGCGGGTACGGCGAGGGCCACGCCACCACCGAGTACCTGGCCGCGTCGCTGCTCGACCACGCCTGGCACCGGATCGCCCCGGACGGCGGACCGGACTCGGCCGAGGAGGTGCTCGCGTTCGAGGCGGACGTGCTCGCCGCCGCCGGGGTGGCGCACCCGCAGATCCCGCCGCGCTACCGCAGCACCTACTTCAACCACGTCTTCGGCGGCGGCTACAGCGCGGCCTACTACTCCTACATCTGGGCCGAGGTGCTCGACGCGGACACCGGTGCGTGGTTCGCCGAGAACGCGGGCCTGCGGCGGGACAACGGCGACCGGTTCCGCCGCGAGCTGCTCTCCCGCGGCGGTGCCGTCGACCCGATGGAGGCCTACCGGGCGTTCCGCGGGCGCGACCCCGAGATCGGGCCGCTGCTCGAGCGGCGCGGGCTGGCCGCCACCGGGAGCTGAGCGGGGGCAGGCCCCGTCGCCGGTCACGTCGCCGGACGGCGAACCGCCCGCCACGTCCGGTGGGGAGCGCCGGGCGTGGCGGGCGGTTCATCGGCGGCGTCGGTCGGGGCCGGGCCGCGGTGGGCTACTTGTACTGGCGCATCCAGGCGACCTGCATCTCGCTGGGCTGCGGCGACCCGCCGTCCGGGAAGTAGTCGAGCTGGATGGTCGGGTGCATCGGCCCCGGGGGTTGCGTGGAGGGGTCGGTGTTCTGGAAGAACGGGACCCCGTCGACGTAGCCGGTGATGCCCTCCGGGGTCCAGGACACGGCGTAGTTGTGCCACTGGGTGATGTCGAGGCTCTTCTTCGCCGTCTCCTGCGAGTTGTCGGACCCGTAGTGCAGGAAGAACGAGACGTCCTCGGCCGCGCTGTCGGTCTCGGCGAAGTCGATCTCGCCGCCGTCCGGCCAGTCGCCCGAGTCCGGCCACAGGAGCAGCACCGGGTGGTACTGCTTGTCGCCCTTCGGGAACTTCGCGCGCACCTCCCACTTGCCGTACTTCTGGCCCTCGCCCCAGGAGATGCCTCCGGTGTTGCCCTCGGAGTCGCCCCTGATCACCAGGTTGCCGTCGCGCACCGACACCGCGTCCGGGGTGCGGGTGCCCTGGCCGTCGTGCCCGGGACCGTCGTAGGCGCTCCAGCTCTCACCGAGGCCACCGCCGGTGAACTCGTCACCGCCGGCCGCGGCCCAGCCCTGCTGCAGCGCGGCCTGCACGCCCTCGCCGGCGACCTGCGCGGCACCGGCGACCGGAGCCGCGTCCCGGGCGGGTGCGGTGCCGCCGCTGTCCGAGCCCTCGTCGGAGTCCTGCGCGGCGGCCGCGGCCGCCTCCTGCTGGGCCCGGCGCCGCTCCGCGGCCTTCTCGGCCGCGACGGCGGTGTCGATCTGGTCCGCGGCACCCTGGGCGGCCTGGGCCAGTGCCCGCGACCCGGCCTCGCCGTTCGACGCGTTCGTCGCGGCCCCGGTGACGTCCGAGGACGCCCGCCGGGAGCCGTCGTTGATCAGGGCCGAGTTCAGGTCGGGAGCCTGTGACCCGGGCTGCAGCGTGGTGAACACCAGCGCGGCGGCCAGGACCGCGGCACCGCCGACGCCCAGCGGCGCCAGCCGTCGCACCGAGGACCGGCGGGCCGAGACCTCGCGGTCGACCTCGACGACGGACGTGTCGCCGGGGTCGGCCTCCGGCGCCGGGGTCTCCGCGGAGCCGTCCGTGTCCGCCGTCGGTTCGCCCGGTGCGCGGTGGGAACCGGCCCGGTGGGACCGCTGCGCGGGCACGGACAGATGGTCGGCGGCGCCGTCGGGGGCGGGCTCGGGGTCGTCGGGGAGGTACGCGGTCCCGAGGCCGGGGTCGGGGGTGGCCGCATGGTGTCGGCCCGTGGGCACAGAGGGGGAGCTGTGCTCTGCGGAGACTCGTGCGATCAGCTCCCGGGGGTCGAGCTGATCCACCGCAGCGGAACTCTTCCGTCGCATGGGGCGGAACTCTATGGAGGGTCACGTTCGGTCACCACCCAAACTGAGAAGGATGGTTGCGTCCTCGCGCCGACAGGTAGTCCAGGCGCGCTCAACGAACGTGTGCCGTAGCGCGGCGCGAAGATCTACTCCGAATGGGCCAACGATCTTCTCAGGCTGGGCCGAACGGCCCAGCTCGCCGCTGCCCGTAGCACCGTTAGCCGATTGTTACCGGCCTCCGGTGGCGTCAGAGTGGGTCGGGTGACGTCCTCCGCTCCCCACGGGGTCCGTCCGTGACCGACATCCTGATCCCGTCGCCCCGGACCCCGATCCGTCCGCACTCCGTGCTGCTCGCGCTCCCGCCGTCGGCCACCTCGCTGTCGGTGCAGCGCGCGCTGCGTCACGAGCTCGGCTCCGACGGTGTCGCGGTGGTGCCGGTCGCCGACGGCATCGGCCTGCTCGACGGGATCCGCTCCGCCGCCGCGGCGCTCGTCGTGCTCGACATGGAGCTGCCCGGCCCCGACCCGGGTGTCGTGCTCGGTGCCCTGCACAACGAGGCCCCGCAGGCCCCGGTCGTCGCGATCACCTCGCGCGAGCGCCGGGGGGCCCTGGTCGGGCTGTTGCGCGGTGACCGCGAC
>CBIHNM010000258.1:0-5499 GCA_966211265.1 uncultured Pseudonocardia sp. | reverse complement strand
CTCGAGGTAGTGGTCACGGAACGTGTGGTTCTGCGCCGGGTCGAGCACCTCGAGCAGCGCCGCGGTCGGGTCACCGCGGAAATCGCTGCCCACCTTGTCGATCTCGTCGAGCAGCACGACCGGGTTCATCGAACCGGCCTCGCGGATCGCGCGCACGATCCTGCCCGGGAGCGCGCCGACGTAGGTGCGCCGGTGGCCGCGGATCTCCGCCTCGTCCCGGACGCCGCCGAGGGCGACCCGGACGAACTTGCGACCCAGGGCGTGCGCCACCGACTCGCCCAGCGAGGTCTTGCCGACACCGGGCGGACCGACCAGCGACAGCACGGCACCGGAACCCCGCCCACCGACGGTGTCGAGGCCCTTCCTGCCCCGCCGCGACCGGACGGCCAGGAACTCGATCAGACGCTCCTTGACGTCGTCCAGGCCGGCGTGGTCGGCGTCGAGGATCCGCCGGGCCTCGACCAGGTCGTCGGTGTCGACGGTGATCTCGTTCCACGGGATGTCCAGGATCGTGTCCAGCCAGGTCCGGATCCAGCCCGCCTCCGGGTTCTGGTCCGACGAGCGCTCCAGCTTGCCGACCTCGGTCAGCGTGGCCTTGCGGACGTGCTCCGGGAGGTCCGCGTTCTCGACCTTGGTCCGGTAGTCGTCCTCCCCGTCCTCGCCGTCGCCCTCGCCGAGCTCCTTGCGGATCGCGGCGAGCTGCTGGCGCAGCAGGAACTCGCGTTGCTGGCGCTCCATGCCCTCGCGCACGTCGCCGGCGATCTTCTCGGAGACCTCCTGCTCGGCGACGTGCGCCTTCGTCCACTCCAGCAGCAGCTCGAGACGGCGGGTCACGTCGGTCTCGGCGAGCAGCTGCGCCTTCTGCTCGTTGCCCAGGTAGGACGCCCAGCCGGCCAGGTCGGCCAGTGCTGCGGGGTCGGAGGTCTGCTGCACCGAGTCGATCACCTGCCAGGCGCCGCGCTGCTGCAGGATCGACACCACCAGCGCCTTGTACTCCGTGGCCAGCTCCTGGGTACGGCCGGTGACCCGGCCGTCCTCGATCGGCTCGGCCTCCACCCAGAGGGCGGCGCCGGGCCCGGTCACCCCGGACCCGATCCGGGCGCGACGCTCGCCGCGCACGACGGCGGCCTTCTCCCCGTTCGGGAGCCGGCCGACCTGCTCGAGGACGGCGACCGTGCCGACCGCGGCGTAGCGGCCGTCGAGGCGCGGGACGACGAGCACCCGCCGCGGGGACGTGGCCTCGGCGTCCTCCGCGTCGGCACCGCTGCCCGCCGCGTCGACCGCCGCCTGCGTCTCCGGCTCGTCGAGCCGGACGGGAACCACCATGCCGGGCAGCACCACTGAGTCGGTGAGCGGAAGCACCGGCAGCTTCAGCATCTCTGTCATGCCCGGCTCAACGCTTACACCGTTGAACTCATTCCAGCGTTCAAGTAAATCCGCTCGGAGCGAACACCCGGGCCGCCGCGCGGGACCGCCTCAGCGGGCGAGATCCTCCACGACCTCGGCACCGGGAAGGGCGGTGAGGACGTCGCCGGGTACGGCGAGCTTCGAGCCCCGGATGCCGCTGCCGACGACGACGGCCCCGGCCGCCGCGACCTCGGGGGCGATCCAGAGCGGCCAGCCCCGGGGAAGCCCGAGCGGGGTGATGCCGCCGTAGGCCATGCCGGTCAGCTCGACCGCGGCGTCCATCGACGCGAACGACGCCTTCCGGACGTCGAGGCGCCTGCGGACGACCCCGTTGACGTCCGCTCGGGTGGTCGCGAGGACCAGGCAGGCCGCGTAGCGGGTCTCGCCGGACCGCTTGCCGCAGACCACGACGCAGTTCGCCGAGAGCTCCGGCGGGGAGCGGTAGGCCTCGCAGAACGCGGCCGTGTCGGCGAGATCGGGGTCGATCTCCGCGACACCGATGCGCCCGGCCCGGCCGGGGTCGAGGGCGGCCAGCGCCGCCGCGGTCGGGGCGGCCAGCAGATCCGGGCGTCCGGGAGCGGCGGTGACCTCGAGCGACCCCAGCACGGACCAGCTCACCGGACCGCCCGCGGGGCCCCGGTCACCAGCGCTGGTCACCGCGCTGGACCCCGACGACGGCAGGCTTCACGTCGACGAGGTAGACCAGCACGGCCACGATCGAGGCCAGCCAGAAGATGGCACCGGAGCTCATCGGGCCGCTCCGGACCAGGATCAGCAGCAGCAGCGCCACGCCGGTGATGCCGAGCCAGGCGTTCTTGGTCAGCTTGCCCACGGCGGTGAAGGCGTCCGCGCGCTGACGCAGCGCGTGCACGAACGCGTACCCGCCCACCGGGATGAGCAGGATCCACAACCCCATCACGATGTAGCTGTCGAGGTAGTAGAGGAACGCCACGCCGCCAGCCTACGTGCACCGGGAGCCGCGGTCATCCTCGGCCGGGCGCCCGGGGCGCCCGCCCGGTCCGGCGGGCACGGCGAACGCCCCCGGAACCGCGACGGGTTCCGGGGGCGTGTCGTCGTCGCAGGCGTCACCGCGGCGGGTGCGCCCGGGCGATCACTTGCCGGTGGTGCTCCGGCCGTTGGTCGAGGCACGGCGGGTGGCCGGCTTGCGGGCCGCGACACCCTTCGAGCCGGACTTCGGGTCCGTGCGCGCCGCCGACTTGCGGGCGGTGCTGCGGGTGGTGCTGGCGACGTCGTCGCCGGCCTCGTCGATCGCGGCCGCGGCGTCCTTGCCCGCCTCGGCGACGGCCTTCGAGGCGTCCGAGGTGGCCTCGGTGACGGCCTCGGCGGTCTGACCGGCGAACTGCTGCGCGCCGCGGGCGGCACGCTCGCCGAGCGAGCGGGTCTCGCGGGTGACGGTGCCCAGCGTCTTCTCGGCGACGTCGTGGGTGTCGTCCACGAACTCGTCGACCTTCTCGGTCAGCGTCTCGACCGTGCTGATGGCCTGCTTGACCTGCGACTGCTTGCGCAGACGGCCCCAGGTCTTCTCGCCGCGCTCGGCGAAGCCGGAGTAGACGCCCTCGGCCTGGCCACGCAGCTCCTCGACCTGCTTGCGCAGGTGCTCCGAGCTCAGGCGGGTACGCAGCTCACCGATCTCGTTCGGGAGCTCGGAGACCCGGGTCTGGACCTCCTCGGCCCGCTGCGTGGCACGGGTCCGCGCGTCGGCGACGGCCTTGTTCACGGTGCTGTAGGCGAAGTCGGTGACACCGAGAACGGCCAGCAGCGGCGTGCGGACGGCATCCGCCTGCTGCTCACGGACCTTGCGGACATCGGAACTGGTCGGCAGGGACACGGCCATGATGATCACTTCCTCTTTCGTGGAGACCCGTTGCGGCGGGTGGTTTCAGGACGTGGTGCGCGGCGGGGCGGCGACGGCGTCGACGGCAGCGCCGGTGCTCGAGGCACCGGCACCCTTCTCGACCCCGTTCTCCCGCCGGAAGGACTCGTAGACATCGAGCAGCACGCGCTTCTGCCGCTCGTTCAGCGTGGGGTCGGCGAGCACGGCGTCGGTGACAACGCTCGCCGGTCGTTCGTCGAGGATCCCGGCCTTGACGTAGAGCGCCTCGGCGGAGATCCGCAGCCCCTTCGCGATCTGCTGCAGGATCTCGGCGGACGGCTTGCGCAGCCCGCGTTCGACCTGGCTGAGATAGGGGTTGGACACGCCGGCGGTGCGGGCGAGCTGGCGCATCGAGACCTGCGCGGACTCGCGCTGCGCCCGGATGTAGCCGCCGATGTCGTCGATCGTCTGACCGACGGCCTGGCCGGCCTGCTCCACGACGTGCCCGACCTGCTCGACCGCCTGGCCGACGCGCTCGGGGGCACCGTTGTCGGCACCGGCCGCTCGCTCGCGCTGCGGGGTCTTGCCGTGCGGGTTCGTGGTCATCCGTCTCTCACCTCCGATCGCTGACAACAACGACCGTACGGGGAGGTGCTAGCTATTGCAAGCGCTGCGCTAGCGCTGGTCACGTGGCATACGCCACGTTGATGACCGCGAGATGGCCGGCGCATGGCGCCCGGGTCAGATGATCAGCTCCGACACCGTGTGGATGACCAGGCCGGCCAGCGCGCCGACGACCGTGCCGTTGATCCGGATCCACTGCAGGTCCCGGCCCACCTGCAGCTCGATCTTCTTCGAGGTCTCCTCGGCGTCCCAGCGGGAGACCGTCTCGGTGATCAGCGTGGTGATCTCGTGACGGTAGTGACGGACCACGTAACCGGCCGCGTCGGCGACCCAGCCGTCGATCTTGCCGCGCAGCTCCTCGTCCCCGGCGATACGGCGCCCCAGCCCGACCAGCCCGTCGCGCACCCGCAGCCGCAGCTCGTTCGACGGGTCCTCGGCGGCGTCGAGCACCATCGACTTGACGACGGTCCACGCACGGCCGATGAAGTGCTGCACCTCGGGGTGCTCGATGACCTGCCGCTTGACCTGCTCGGCCCGCTCGATCGTCGCCGGGTCCGACTGCAGGTCGGCGGCGAACTCGGCCAGGTAGCGGTCCACGGCGTGCCGCAACGGGTGCTCCGGGTCGTTCTTGACGTTCCAGGCGAAGCCGCGGACCTCGGCGAACACCTTGTCGGCGACCATCTCGTCGACGAAGCGCGGCGTCCAGGCGGGCGCGCGTTCGTGCACCACGCGCAGCACCATCTCCTGGTTGTCGGCGACCCAGTCGTAGGCGCGGTCGCAGACCAGGTCGACCAGCCGGCGGTGCGCCCCGTCGGTGAGCACCCCCTCCAGCGCCTTGCCCAGCGGCGGACCGACCGGCACCTCGAGCAGCTTGCGCACGACCACGCTCTCCAGGACGTTCTGGACGTCCTCGTCGCGCAGCACCGTGACGATCCCGCGCGCGGCGGCGGTGAGCTCGGCGGTGACCCGCTCGGCGTTGTCGGCCTGGGCGATCCAGCCGGCCACCCGGGAGCTGATGCCGACCCGGTCGAGCTTGTCCCGGACGACGGCCTCGGACAGGAAGTTCTCGCCGACGAAGTCGCCGAGGCTGTCGCCGATCATGTCCTTCTTGCGCGGGATGATCGCCGTGTGCGGGATCGGGATCCGCAGCGGGTGCCGGAACAGCGCGGTCACGGCGAACCAGTCGGCCAGCGCACCGACCATGCCGGCCTCGGCGGAGGCCCGCACGTAGCCGGCCCAGGCCTGCCCCCCGACGTCCTCGAGGTACTTCGCGACGAAGAAGACGACCGTGGCGGCGAGCAGGAACCCGGTCGCCAGCGCCTTCATCCGGCGCAGGTCGCGGCGCTTGGTCTCGTCGCCGGGCCCGAAGTCGCCGAGCGGGACGGTCGACCCGACCGGGCTCGGGCGGGGCGGGGCCGTCGGGCCGGACGGTGCCGGGCGCTCCGGCGCGCGGGAGATGTGCACCTCCCCATAGTGCCGCGCCGCCCCGACGGTCTGCTGGCGGCTCCCACCGACCGTCGACGGCGCGGGTGCGCCCGCGGAGATGGAACTGGCCGGGGCCGGCCGGGGTGGGGGCGGGCCCGGCCACGCCGGGGGGGGGGGGGGGGGTGGGGGGGGTGGGGACGCGCGCCGCC
>CBIHNM010000257.1:0-5551 GCA_966211265.1 uncultured Pseudonocardia sp. | reverse complement strand
GGGCGGCGCGGAGATCGAGGCGGGCGCCGGGGCGTCGGGCAGCTCTATCTCCAGCCAGGCACCGCGGGGCCGCCGGTCGGACTTCCCGGCCGGGGACCCGTCGACGGCGACCCGGCCCTGCTCGGCCAGCCCGGCGACGACGGTGCGCGAGAGCCCCAGCATCCGGGACAGCCCGGCGTCGACCCGCATGCCGTCGAGCCCGTCGGGCACCGGCATCCGGCGCAGCTCACCCATGGTCGGTCTCCTCGCGGGGCTCCCGTGAGCCGTCGATCTCGACGCCGCGCACGGCCATCAGCACCAGCAGGATCCCGCCGCAGACGATGGCGGAGTCGGCCACGTTGAACACCGGCCAGACGCTCCCGTCCGGGGCGAACAGCGACACCATGTCCACCACGTGCCCGCGCAGCGGCCCGGGCGCGCGGAAGAACCGGTCGATCAGGTTGCCCAGCGCGCCGCCGAGCACCAGCCCGAGCCCGATCGCCCAGCCGGTCGAGGCCAGCCGCCGGGCGATCCGGATGATCACCCCGACCACGACCAGCGCGACGAGCGTGAGCACCCAGGTGTAGCCGGTGGCCATCGACCAGGCCGCACCCGGGTTGCGCAGCAGCACCAGGTACACGGCCCCGCCGAGCAGCTCCAGCGGCGGCCTCTGTTCCAGGGACGCCACGGCGACGACCTTGGTCAGCACGTCGGCGGCGACCACGGCGGCGGCGATCCCGGCCAGCAGCGCGACCCCGCGGCGGGCGACCCCGCCGGCGCCGACGACGCCCGGTCCGGCGCGGGGTCCTGCGGGCTCGGCGCGCTCGTCGGTCACCCCCCGATTATGCGCGGCCGGTACCGGCGCCCCCACACACACCACCCGTGCGCGGTCTCAGCTGCTGTCCCCCTCGCGCCACCGGACCAGGGCACCACCCCGGTCGACGGCGCGGATCCGGCGTTCGGCCTTCTCCCGCACGTCCCGGGCGGCCACGACGAGCAGCTGGTCGCCCTCGCGCAGCCGGGTGCCGCCGTCCGGGGTGAAGGCCTTCTTCTCCCGCACCACCAGGCTGATCGTCGCGCCGGTCGGCAGCCGTAGCTGGCGCAGGTAGACACCGTGCAGCTTCGACCCGCCGGGCACCTTGACCTGCAGCAGCTCGGCGTCGACCTCGTCCAGCGGGGCCGCGTCCACCTCGACCTCGCGGGTGTCGGTGCGCGAGGACACGCCCAGGAGCCGGGCCACCCAGGGCAGGGTGGTGCCCTGCAGCAGGGTCAGCACCACGACCAGCACGAACACGACGTCGACCAGCGCCTGGTAGGTGGGCCCGCCCTCGACCAGGGCGATCAGCGCGAGCACGATGGGCACCGCCCCGCGCAGGCCCGCCCAGGACAGGAACGCCTGTTCCCGCCACGGCATCCGGAACGGCAGCGCCGCGACCATCACCGACAACGGGCGCGCGGCCAGCAGCAGCACCGCGGCCGCGATCAGGGCCGGGACCACGGCCTCGAGCAGCCGCGGCGGGCTGACGTAGAGCCCGAGCAGCACGAACAGCCCGATCTGGGCCAGCCAGCCGGTCCCCTCGGCGAAGGACACGACGCCGCCGCGGTGCGGCAGGCTGACGTTGCCCAGCACCAGCGCGCACACGTAGGTCGCCAGCAGGCCGGACGCGTGCAGCCACTGCCCGCTCGCGTAGCCGAGCACGCAGACCGACATCGCGGCCAGCGGGTACAGGCCGGTCGAGGGCAGCGCGGCCCGGCGCAGCGCCCACCCGCCGCCGAACCCGAGCACCGCCCCGATCAGCACGCCGGCGACGAGCTCGTAGCCGACCAGCAGCGGCGTCGTCCAGCCGATCGGCGCGGTGGAGGCGAGCACCGACACCGCGATCACGACCGGCGCGTCGTTCATGCCCGACTCCAGCTCCAGGGTCCCGGCCAGCCGCCGCGGCACCGCGACCCCGCGCAGCACGCTGAACACCGCGGCCGCGTCGGTGGAGGACAGCACCGCGCCCCACAGCAGCGCGACCCGCCAGTCCAGGCCGAGCAGGAAGTGCAGCGCCGTGCCGGCGACGGCGATGCTGACCACCACCGACACGGTGGAGAGCAGGATCCCGATGCCCAGCGCCGGGCGGACCGCCGACCACCGGGTGGTCAGCCCGCCCTCGATCAGGATCAGCACGAGCGCGGCCAGGCCGAGGGTCTCGGTGAGCCGGGCGTCGGAGAACTGGAAGCCGAGCACGGACTCGCCCAGCAACATCCCGATGCCGAGGTAGAGCAGCAGCGAGGGCAGGCCGAGGCCGACCGAGACCCGCACCGCGAGCACGCCGAGCAGCACCACCGCGGCGGCGATGCCCAACACCAGCTCCAGGCTCACCGTCCCCACCTCCGCGCCGTACCGGCCCAACCCTATCGACGCAGGTCGTGGGGCCCACCGGCCGGGGTTCGGCGCTCAGGTGCGCCAGGCCAGCGTGACGGCGTCGGGTCGGCGCGGCGGGATCTGCGCCAGCGCCGCCTCGACCTCGCCGGACCGCGCCGGGTCCAGGCACAGCCGCCGGGTCACCCACGCCGGGTCGTGCGGGTGGCGCCGGGCGCGCGGCCAGCGCCGTACCTGCGCCGCGACCCCCAGCTCCGCCAGCACCGCGACCGCGTCGTCCGCGGTCGCCGACGGAGGCCGGTGCAGGTCGTGGAAGCGGGCCCACAGCGGGTCGAGCCAGGCCATCGGATGCTCGGGCAGCATCTCGACGACCACCCCGCGGGTCGCGGCGGCGGTCAGGGCGGCCAGGAACGGCGCCAGGTCGACCACGTTGTGCAGCACGTGGTGGCAGAGCACCACGTCGGCGGTCCCGGCCGCGGCGGCGACGTCGGGCCACCGCCCGTGCACCGTCTGGCAGGCCAGGCCCCGGGACGCCGCGCCCGCCGCGAACACCTCCAGCATGTCCGCCTGCTGGTCCGTTCCGGTGACCCGGGTCATGGGACCGACCAGGGCGAACGCGGCGTCGCCGCCCCCGCAGCCGACGTCGGCGACGGTGCCGCGCCCGGCGAGCAGCGCCAGCCCGGCCTCCCGCGACGGGGTGTCGGCCGGGACGTCCGGGGCGCCGAAGTCGCGCGGGTCGTGGGTCCAGGGATCGGCGGGGGCCGCCGCCAGGATCTCCGGCGGGATCCCCCGCCCGGCCTGGAGCTCCGACCAGCGCCGCGCCGCGTCACCCATGTCTCAGCCGGTCTGCCAGTAGCGCTTGCCCTCGCCGCGCACGACCCGTCCGAACGCCGCCTCCGGGAAGTGCCCGCAGGCCACCGCGACGTCGGTGCCCTCCAGCTCGTCGAGCAGCGCCTCCCGGGTGGCGCGGGCCTGCTCGGCGTCGACGTCGAACAGCACGCTCCACTCCGGCTCCACCAGCTGCACCGGGCAGTGCATGATGTCGCCGAGGATCACCGCGCGCTCGGTGCCCGAGGACACGACCACGGTCTGGTGGCCGGGGGTGTGCCCGGGGGTGGCCCGCAGCGTCACCCCGGGGGCGACGGTCTGCCCGTCCGAGCAGGTGGTGAGCCGGCTCTCCAGCGGGTCGAGCACGGCCTCCGGGGACGGGGCGAACGCCACCTCGGGGTTGTCCCGCCAGAACTCGAACTCGGCGCTGGCCCCGATCAGGTGCTCGGCGTTGGGGAACGTGAGCGCCCCGCCGTCGGAGGTCCAGCCGGCGTGGTCGGCGTGCAGGTGGGTGTAGAGCACGGTGTCGACCTCGTCGGCGCCGACGCCCGCGGTGCGCAGGCTCTCCAGCAGCCGGCCGCTGCTGGCCCGCGCGAAGTCCGGGATCTCGATCTCCACGTCCTTGCCCAGGCCCAGGTCGACCACGATCGTGCGGTCACCGCTGCGGATCAGGAACGCGCCGATCGAGGTGACGTAGCGGCCGTCGCCGTCGAGCCAGCGGGTGTGGGCCTCCCAGGCCTCCGGGTGCGAGGCCGGGAACATCCCGGTCGGGACGAAGTGGCCCTCGCCGTCGGGCAGGTAGGTCAGGGAGATGTCCCCCACCATGATCGTCTGGACGGGGGCGGGCTGGGCCGGTGTCATCGGGGCTCCCTGGGGTGTCGTGGCGCACACATGCTGCCGCGAGCATAGGAGAACGATCACACGGCCGCCGCGGTCACCGCCCGGACGGCCCGGTCGGGCCCGGGGCCGCGGCGTCGGGCACGACCGGGTCGACCCCGGCACCGAGCAACCGTGTCGCGGCGCCGCCCAGCGCGTCCAGGCCCCGGGCGATCGCGGGCTGGTCGCCGCTGCCGCGCCGGACGCAGGTCAGCAGGCGCCGCCGCGGGGTCGTCCCCTCGCACAGCGGCACCCGGACCAGCGGCAGCTCCCCGGGGATCCGCACGAACCGGGGTACCAGCGACACCCCGAACCCGTGCGCCACCAGGGCCGCGACCGCGGCCCACTCGCGCGCCTCGTGCGCGACGGTCGGGCGGAACCCGGCGGCCGCGCAGGCCACGAGGGCGAGCTCGTACTGGTCGCAGCTGCCCGGGGCGGCCAGGATCCAGGGCTCCTGCGCGGCCGCGTCCAGCGTCGTCTCGCTCTGCCCGGCCAGCTCGTGCCCGACCGGCACCAGCAGGTCCTGCCGCTCGTCGAGCAGCGGGGCCTGCTCGAACCGCGGGTCCTCGGTCGGCGGGCCCTGCAGGTTCGGCACGATCACCGCGACGTCGACCTCCCCGGCCAGCACCCGTTCGAACGCGTCGGCAGTCTCGGCCTCGACGATCCGGACCTGCAGGCGGGGCTCGCGCACGCGCAGGTCGGCCACGGCCGGGGCGACGACCATGTCCAGGCTGGAGGGGAACCCGCTCACGGTCAGCGTCCCCCCGGCCCACTCGGCGCAGTCGGCCAGCTCCCCCCGGGCGGTCTCCCAGCGCGCCGAGAGCTCGTCGGCGTGCCGGATCAGGGCGTGCGCGGCCGGGCTGAGCCGGACCCCGCGACCGTCCGGGACGAGCAGCTCCACCCCCACCTCGCGGGCGAGCCCGCGCAGCTGCTGGGACACCGCCGACGGTGTGAGGTGCAGTGAGCGGGCGGCCGCGGTGACCGTGCCGACATGGTGGACCACGCGCAGTACCTGCACTCGGCGCAGATCAATCATGAAGACAGTTTGCACGGTCACATCGAGGAACGTGAAATGGACTTTCGCGGTCGGCAGTCGGATGCTGGTGTCATGACCCCACCGCACACCCCCGGCATCCGGCCGGAGACCCCGGCCACGCCACTGTCCACGCTCCTGGGCCGGACGGTCCTGCTCACCACCGCAGCGGCCGTCGCGCTCGTCCTGCCCGCACCCGCCCTGCTCGCGACGGCCATGCTCGGGCTGTTCGTCGGTGCCGTCACCCGGGTCGGGCTCTGGATCCTCGACGAGCACCCGACCCGCGCCGCCACCGCGCTGGCGGTCCGTGCCGGCGCCGGCGCGGCCGGTGCCGCCCTCGGCGGCGCCGGCCTGGCCCTGCTGCTCGGTCCGGCCACGCCCGAGGTGGTCGCCACGGCGATCGCGGTGACGCTGCTCTACCTCGCGACCACCCGCGGCACCGCCGCCGTCGGCGTGCGCTGACCCTG
>CBIHNM010000256.1:0-5675 GCA_966211265.1 uncultured Pseudonocardia sp. | reverse complement strand
GGTCACCTCGAGCGCTCCGGCCGGCGTGACCGGCCGGGACGACCCGGCCCCGCCCGCGGACCCCGACGCCCCACCGCAGCCGAGCGGGCCGGCCACCCGGCCGCCCGCGCCCCCCGCCGTCGCCGACCCGTCCGGCCCGGACGCCAAGGCCGCCCCGGCCCGGCCGGGCACCGCGCCGGCCACCGACCCGTCCGGCCCCCCGCCGGACGCGCCCGAACCCGTCGACCCGCCGACCTCGGTCGAGCCGAAGCCCCCGGCCGAACCGAAGCCCCCGGCGCCCGCCGAGCCGAAGCCCCCCGCCGAACCGAGGGGCGTGGCCTCGACCGAGGCGGCGCAGCGGTACGGATGGGGCGAGCCCGGCGCCGGGTCCGACGAGTTCGACTACACCGGGGCCCCCGACCCGTCGAGGTGGAGCCAGGCCGGGGAGTGCTGGCCCGGACACGCCGGCAACGGCGGGCGCTGCGCGAGCAAGTCCCGGGTGGACGGGTCGAAGCTGGTGCAGACCGGCACGGCCGACGGTGACTCCGGCTGGATCGCGAGCCGGACGAACCAGAAGTACGGCCGCTGGGAGGCCCGGGTCCGGTCGGAGGCGACGGGACCCGACAACGGCCGCCGGTACCACCCGTTGTTGATCATCTGGCCGGAGTCGGACCGCTGGCCGCAGGACGGCGAGTACGACTTCCTGGAGAACGGGGCACCGGGCCAGCGCTGTGCCGAGAGCTTCATCCACTACCCGCACAGCCCCGGGCCGACCCAGCAGGTCTTCACCAAGGAGAAGGACTGCGGAGCCCCGCTGAGCGAGTGGCACAACGTCGCGTTCGAGTGGACCCCCGAGCACGTCCGCGGCTTCATCGACGGCGAGCAGTGGTTCTCCTACTCCGGTGGGGCGCGGGGAGGCCGCCGCGCGATCCAGGACATGCCCAGCGGGCACCTCACGATCCAGCTCGACAACTTCTTCGGCGGCAACATGCAGCCGGCGACCTACGAGGTCGACTGGGTGCGGACCTACCCGCTGCGGTAGGTGGTCGCGCCCTCACCGATGAGTTGCGCGGGGCCGGACGGTCCACCCGTCACCAGCCTCGCACGCAGGGAGATCACCGTGACCACGACGACCGGGGCCCGGGGCGCGTACGCCGCCGTCAACGGGCTGCAGATGTACTACGAGGTGCACGGGACCGGCACTCCGCTGGTGCTGCTGCACGGCGGCATCCTCACCCTCGACCTGTCCTTCGGCCCGATCCTGCCCGCCCTCGCCGAGCACCACCAGGTGATCGGCGTCGAGCTGCAGGGCCACGGGCGCACCGCGGACGTCGACCGGCCGCTGCAGCTCGACCTGCTGGCCGCCGACGTCGTCGCCCTGCTGGACCACCTCGGGATCGAGCGCGCCGACGTGTTCGGCTTCAGCCTGGGCGGGCTCGTCGCGACCGAGGTCGCGGTGCAGCACCCGGACCGGGTGGGGCGCCTGGTGCTGGCGGCCGCGCACTTCCGCCCCGACGGCTACCACCCCGAGATCCAGGACCCGGCCCAGGACTCGCCGCGCCTGCCCACCGCCGAGGACTTCGCCGAGATGCAGGCCGCCTACGTCGCGGTCGCCCCCGACCCGGAGAACTTCTTCCCGTTCCTGGAGAAGGCCCAGCCGCTGGTCACCGGCTTCCGGGGCTGGTCGGACGAGCAGCTGCGCGCGATCACCGGCCCGGTGCTGCTCGTCATCGGCGACACCGACTTCGTCCGGATCGAGCACGCGGCGCAGATCCATGCCCTGCTCCCGGACTCGCGCCTGGCGGTCCTGCCGGGGTGCACGCACATGGACGTCGTCCGGCGCCCGGAGCTGATGGGCGTGGTGGAGCCGTTCCTGCGGTGACTCCCCGAGTCGCGCACGGGCTCGTCGACGATCGACGGTGTGTGCGCCGGTGGACGGGGCAGGGGCGACGGGGGCGATTGTGCCGAGTGGCCCCCTGACGACCGTCAGTGCCGTCCGAGCAGGTTGCCGCGAACGTCGAGCAGGTGCTCGCGCATGTGTTCGCGGGCGAGTTCGGGATGGCGCTCGGTGAGAGCGTCGACGATGGCGCGGTGGCTGCCTTCGTAACCGTCGCGGCGTTCGGGACTGGCGGAGCGCCGCTTGATGCTGCCCCAGACCGGGAGGTCGCGGGCGGCGTTCATGGTGTCGAACAGGCGCAGCAGCAGGGTGTTGTGCGCGGCGGTGGCGATGCCGCGGTGCAGGGCGGAGTCCCAGGCCTCGAAGTCGACATGGGTGCCGGCGGCTTCGCTGCGGACGAGGCAGTGGTGCAGGTGGTCGATGTCGGCCTGGGTGGCCTGGCTCGCGGCGAGGGCGGCCACCTCGGGTTCGAGCAGCAGTCGGGTCTGCATGATCTCGGCAGGGCTGGTCTGGGGCGCCTCGACCGCAGCGGCGCCGGCGTTCGCGGCGAACGAGTCGGCGACGAAGGTTCCGCGCCCGACGTGGCGGGTGATCGAACCCTCGCGTTCGAGGGCGGCCAGGGCGCTGCGAACAGCGGTGCGGGGGGCGCCGAGCTGGTCGACCAGGGCGCGCTCGGTCGGCATCTTCGAGCCTGCCACGAGCTGTCCGTTGCGCAGGCCGTCCATCAGCAGTGAGCGCACGCGCTCCCCGGTCGTCGGTTCCGCCACGACACCCTCCTCCGGGCTGAACAGCGCCCGACCATGCGAACCAATTATCGACCAATATTAGCGCATCGGGACTACTGACATGCGCCGAGCCGCGCGCTAGCGTCTGGCAGCAGCAACCAAAGCAAACCAAGACCCGTATTGGTTGTAGATTGGTTCGACTGATCGTGGGCGACCGTCAACTTTCGGGAGGCAGAAGCGATGAAGCTGGTGACGTTCCACGCCGAGGGCGGTCCGGCGTTGGGTCTGGTCGACGATGACGGGACCACGGTGCGCGACCTGCGCGGAGTCACCGGGGACGCCGGTCTGCTGCAGGTGATCGAGGACTGGGCGAGCTGGTCGGGCCGGATCGCGCAGGCGAGCGGTCTGCCGGTCGTTCCCGAGCCGCAGCTGCTCGCGCCGATCCCGTCGCCGCGCCGCGACCTGTTCGCGGTGGGCAAGAACTACCGCGAGCACGTCGCGGAGTTCGGGCGTTCGGGCTACGACACCCCCCAGCGCACGGAGGACCTGCCGGACAAGCCGATCGTGTTCTCCAAGGCGACCACGTCGGTGACCGGCCCGTTCGACGACGTCGAGTCCCACCCGTCGGTGACCTCGGAGCTGGACTACGAGGCCGAGCTGGCGGTCATCATCGGCACCGGTGGGCGCGGGATCTCCTACGACGACGCGCTCGACCACGTGTGGGGGTACACCATCGTCAACGACGTGACCGCCCGCGACGTTCAGCGCGACCACAAGCAGTGGCTGTTGGGTAAGTCGCTCGACACCCACGCCCCGATGGGCCCGTGGGCGGTGACCGCGGACGAGATCGCCGACCTGGGCGCGCTGGAGGTGTCCTCGCACGTCAACGGCGAGCTGCGGCAGAAGGCCCCGGTCAAAGACCTGATCTTCGACGTCGCCGAGCTGGTGCGGGTGATCTCCGCGGGGATCACGCTGCTGCCCGGCGACATCATCGCCACCGGCACGCCGGCCGGTGTCGGGATCGGGTTCGACCCGCCCCGGTTCCTGGAGCGCGGCGACGTCGTCGAGTGCGCGATCACCGGCCTGGGCGCCATCCGCAACACCATCGCCTGACCCGACCGGCTCGCCCCCGCGGACGCGTCGGGGAGCGGGATCGGTCACGGACTCCGCAGTACGGAAAGGGAATACAGTGCAGGTCAACGGCAAGGAACTCGCCATCGAGGTCACCGGCGACGGCCCCGCGGTGCTGCTGGTGCACGGCCTCGGCGGCACCTCGAACTTCTACCAGCCCCAGGTCGCCGCTCTGGCCGAGCGGTTCACCGTGATCCGCCCGGATCTGGAGGGCGCCGGCCGTTCCCCGGCCGTCGGAGAGCTGAGCGTCGACGGGCATGCCGACGACCTGGCCGCGATCCTCGACGGCCTCGGTGTCGACTCCGCCCGGGTCGTCGGGCATTCCATGGGCACGCTGGTGGTGCGTCGCCTGGCCGCGAAGCACCCGGACAGGGTGACCCATCTGGCGCTGCTCGGAGCGGTCAACGTCCCCGGCGAGGCCGGGCAGAAGGCCCAGCGTGACCGGGCCGCCACCGTGCGGGAGAAGGGTCAGATCGCCGTCGCCGACGCGGTCATGACCAACGCGACCAGCGAAACCACCCGCCGCGAACAACCCGCAGCCGCAGCGCTGGTGCGTGAGATGGTGCTCCGACAGGACCCCGAGGGCTACGCCCGCAACTGCCTGGCCCTCGCCGGTGCCACCGACCCCGGCCCGATCGACCCGTCGATCGCGCTGCTGCTGCTCACCGGCGACGAGGACAAGGTCGGCCCGCCCGAGGCCAGCAAGGCCCTCGCCGACGCCCACGGCTCCGCCGCCGTCGAGGTCTTCGACCAGTGCGGGCACTGGACCGCCGTGGAGAAGCCCACCGAGGTCACCGAGCACCTCCTGAAGTTCTTCTGACCCACCCCGGCCCGGCTCGGCGCACCGCGCCGCGCGTCGGCCGTTGCAGACGACCAGCACGATCCGGTCGGGACCGCACCCGCCCGGGCACCACCTCAGTCACGACCTCGACGAAGAGGAATGAGAGGCCACGTCATGTCTACGTCGTCCAAGGTTCTGTTCCGCAACGTGCAGATCCTCGACTCCACCGGCGCCGACCCCTACCCGGGCGACGTCCTGGTCGAGGATGACCGCATCGCCGCGGTCGGCGAGGTCGACCCGGCACGTGCCGAGGGCGCGCAGATCATCGAGGGCCGCGGCCGGACCCTGATGTCGGGCCTGTGCGACGCCCACACCCACTTCTCCTGGATCAACTCCGCCGACCTCGACGGTCTGGGCACCATGCCCGTCGAGGAGCACCTCATCGCGGCCATGGAGTCGGCCAGGACCTACATCGACCACGGCTACACCATGTGCCTCGGCGCAGCCTCGGCAAAGGACCGCCTCGACGTCGTCTGCCGCGACACCATCAACGCCGGACGCATCCCCGGCCCCCGCTACCTGGCCAACGGACCCGAGATCGCCGTCACCGGCGGCGCGCTCGTCCACTCGATCACCAAGTTCGCCGACGGCCCCGAGGGCATGCGCAAGGCCGTGCGCGAGCTGATCGAACTCGGCGTCGACCAGATCAAGCTGTCCATGACCGGCGAGGAGATCACCGGCACCCAGCGCGCCGAGGACACCTACTTCTCCGACGAGGAGACCGCCGCCGCGGTCACCGAGGCCCACCGCCGCGGCAAGCGCGTCTGCGCCCACGCCCGCTCCGCCGAGAGCGTGAAGATGTGCGTGCGCCACGGCGTCGACATCGTCTACCACGCCAGCTTCACTGACGCCGAGGGCATGGACATGCTCGAGGCCGCCAAGGACTGGGTGTTCGTCGCCCCGGGGATCAACTGGCTCATCGCCACCCTCTACGAGGCCGAGTCCTTCGGGTTCCCGCAGGAGGCCGCCGAGGCCGTCGGCTACAAGAAGGAACTGGAGATGGCCACCGACGGGCTGCGCGAGATGCACCGCCGCGGGATCAAGCTGCTGCCCGGCGGGGACTACGGCTTCGCCTGGACCCCGCACGGCACCTACGCCCGCG
>CBIHNM010000255.1:0-5708 GCA_966211265.1 uncultured Pseudonocardia sp. | reverse complement strand
CCCGCGGATACCCGAACCGGCAGCCGATACGCACGCCGCATCGGCATCGGCATCGACGGCCGTCGGCGGGTGGCGACGCGGTGGGTCAGGGTTGCAGACGGCGGGCCGGCGGTTCCGCCGGTGTGTCCGTCCGGGTCGGCTCGACCGGGGTGGGCCCGGTGGTGAGCTGGCACCAGACGCGCTTGCCGCCGTGCAGGTCGTGGCAGCCCCACCGCTGGGCGAGCCCGGCGACCAGCTGCATGCCGCGACCACGTTCGGCGGCGACGTCGAGCTGGCGCACCACCGGCCTGATCGAGGACCCGTCGGCGAGGCCGAGCTCGATCCAGTCCTCGGCGGCGGTGATGTCGAGGACCAGCGTGATCTCGCCGGCCCCGGGCCGTGCCGCGTGGTCCACCGCGTTGGCGACGAGTTCGCTCGCGACCAGGCGGGCGTCGGCGCCGAGGTCCTCGTCGACCGCCCACGCGAGCAGCAGCGTCTCGAGCAGCCGCCGCGCGGTCCGCGGGGCCTCGCGGTGGGGTGGGAGCTCGAATGTCGCCTGCAACGTGGCCATCGCCGTGCCACCTCCCCGTCACCGGTCGATGTGCGCGTCGATCATGTGATCGTGGGGCCGCGCGGGTCCGTTACCGGAATGGTATTCGGTGCGCACCCCGCCCGGGGTTCGTACGCGCCTCCGCACACAGCAGGACGGCGGCCCTGCCCGGGCCGCCGTCCTGTCGTGATCTGATCGGTTCCCGCGTCAGGAACGCGGCGCGTACCCGCCGAGCTCGTCGAGAACCTTGTTGGCCGCGAGCGGACCGATACCGAGGTACCAGAGGTCGTCGCTGACCGGCTTGGCGGTGCCCTTGGACACCGCACCCAGACGCTTCCACAGCGGGTCGGCGGCGAGCTTGGCCTGCTGGCTCGCGCCGTCCTTGCCGTAGCCGGCGTAGAACAGCAGGTCACCGTCGGCGCTCGAGAGCTGCTCGGGGCCGATCTGGACGAAGGTCTTGTCCGTGCGCGCGATCTGCGGGCGGGCGAAGCCGGCATCGGCCAGGATCGTGCCGATGAACGAGCCCTGCCCGTAGAGCCGGATGCCGTTCGCCATGAACCGCACCATGCTCACCTCGATGTCGCCGGGCTTGCCGAACTTCTGCCCGACCGCCTTGGCCTTGGCCTCGTACTGGGCCAGGACGCGGTCGGCCTGCTCGGACTTGCCCAGCGCGTCACCCGCCAGCCGGAAGTTCTCCTTCCAGGACTTGCCGACCGACTCGGCGAAGACCGTCGGGGCGATGCCGCTGAGCTTTTCGTAGATGTCCTCGTGCCGCACCTTGTTGGACAGGATCAGGTCCGGCTTCAGGGCGCTGATCGCCTCGAGGTTCGGGGCCTGGATGGTCCCGACCTCCTGGATGCCCTTCGCCTGCTGCTCGAGGTAGGCCTGCGGGCCGGTCGCCTCGTCCGCACGGACCGCACCGACCGGCTTGACGCCGAGAGCGAGCACCGAGTCGAGCTCGCCGGTGTCGAGCACGACGACGCGCTGGGGGGACAGCGGGACATCGGAGGTACCCATCGCGTGCTGCACGGGGCGGGTGGGGCCCTCGGCCTGTCCGGCCGAACCTCCGCAACCGGCTGCGGTCAGCCCCAGTACTGCGACGATCGCGGCCACCAGCCGCGCTGCGTGTGACACATTGACTCCTCGGCATACATTGGTGAAGCGAAGGCTAACCAATACAGCACGGATCGATCATGCGCCAGGCTCGTGCGGTTCCTGTCACGATGACCGGTCCTGCGCGGATCGACGGGCGGCCCGACGGGTGACGGTGCACCCCGGGCACGCGCGCGACGGCACCGCGACCGTCGCGAACCCCCCGCGAGACGCCCCGTCCGGTGACCTCCGAAAGGAGTCGTGGGTCACGTGCGGTCACGAACCATGGACTCTTCGGGTAGATCAAAGTTAGGTTTGCCTAGCGTAACGATATGGTAAGTAACTCGTGTTACATACCGACGGAGGTAGGAAGTGCCCCCCACCCACGCCTCGGTCGAGCCGATCCTGGGCAGCGTCCTCGACTGTGTCGGGACGACGCCCCTGGTCTCGCTCGACCGGCTGTTCCCCCACGCCGACGTCCAGGTCATGGCCAAACTCGAGCTGATGAACCCCGGCGGGAGCATGAAGGACCGCTCCGCCCGGCACATCGTCGCGGAGGGGCTGAACGACGGGTCGATCCCGCACGGGAGCCGGCTCGTCGAGTCCAGCTCGGGCAACTTCGGCGTGGCGCTGGCCATGGCCGCCCGGATACACGGCCTGCGGTTCACCTGCGTGGTCGACCCGATGGCCTCCGATGCCAACATCGCGATCATGCGCTCGCTCGGCGCCGACGTGGAACGGGTCGAGGAGCCGGCCGAGGAGGGCGGCTACCTGGCCGCCCGGCTGGCCCGGGTCCAGCAGATCCTGGCCGTCGAACCGGACGCGTTCTGGATCAACCAGTACGCCAACGACCGCAACTGGCTGGCGCACTACCACGGCACCGGGGCCGAGGTCGCCGATGCGCTGCTGCTGCCGCCGACCGTGCTGGTCGCCCCGGTCAGCACGACCGGCAGCATCCTCGGATGCGCCCGACGGCTCCGCGAGCACGCCCCCGACCTGCGGGTGGTGGCCGTCGACGCGGTCGGTTCGGTGATCTTCTCCGGGGAGAACGCGTCCCCGCCCGGTACCCGCGAGCTGCCCGGTGCGGGCTCCAGCCGGGTGCCCGAGCTGCACAGCCCGAACGAGATCGACGAGGTGGTCCACGTCGACGACGCGACGGCCGCCGAGGCGTGCCGGGAGCTGCTGCTCAGCGAGGCGATCTTCGCCGGCGGGTCGACCGGTTCGGTGGTGGCCGCGATCCGCCAGATCCTGCCGACCCTGGAGCGACCGGCCCGGGTGGTGGCGCTGTTCCCCGACCGCGGGGACCGCTACCTCGACCGCATCTACGACGACGAGTGGCTCGACCGCGCGCGCGCCCGCGCCGGGCGCCGGGTCACGCTGCCCGCCGCCGCGCCGGTCCTGACCCCGGTCGGCGCCACCTGATGGGTGAGGACACCTCCCCGGGACAGGGCGTGACCGCCGACCTGATCGAAGCCGCCACGATCGAAGGGCTGTGGGGTCTCGACGAGACCGAGCTCGGCCCGGCCCCGTCCGGGCTGCCGCCGGCCGCACCGGCACCGGGCACCGGCTGGGTACGGGTCGACCTGCCGGACGGTGGGTGGCTGGCCTGGTCGGCGGCCGACGGCGCGCCGGTGACCAGGACGCGGCACGCGGGCGGGCCCGTCTGGTACCGGGAGGACGACGAGCACCGGTCGGCCTACCCGGTCGGTCCGGACCGGGTGCTCGAGCTGCTGGAGGGCCGGGGCCTGCGCCCGCACCGGGACGCGGTGATCGCCGACCTGCGCACCGCCGTCCGGCATGCACACGTCGTGCGCGCCGGGTGGATACGCCTCGCCGACCAGGTGCCGCGCCCCACCGACCGCGACGGTGGTGGGGCCGCGATGCTGGCCGGTGAGCGGCTCGCCGCGACCCGGGGCCGCCCGTTCCACCCCACGGCCCGCGCGGTCGGCGGATGGACCGACGAGGAGCTGGCCCGGTTCGGGGCGATGGCGGCCGAACCGGTGCCCCGGGCCTGGGTGGGCCTGCGCCGGGACCACGGGCGTGTCGGGGCGGGGGGCCACGCCGGCAGGCTGGCCGAGCTGGTGCTCGACGGTCACGACGCGGCCCGGGTCGCGGACACCCTCGCCGAGCGGTGCGGGACCGGGTACCTGGCGATTCCGGTGCATCCGTTCGACGGGGAGCACGTGCTGCCCAAGGAGTTCGCCGACGAGATCCGGGACGGCGTCGTGGTGCCCCTGGGCCGTGCCGGGCACGGCCGCCCGACGGCGTCGCTGCGCACGCTCGCCCTGCCCGGGCCCGGACCGCGGCACCTGAAGCTGCCGCTCGGGGTGACCACGCTGGGAGCGGCGCGGCTGCTTCCCCCGCGCCACCTCGACCACGGCGACCGGGCCACCCGGGTGATCTCCGCGGTGCTCCGGTCCGACCCGGCGCTGGCCGGACGGGTCACGATCGCCGACGAGGGCGACTGGGCCGGGTTCGCGGTGCCGGACGGCTCGGACGAGTTCGCCGACCGCCCGGGCCGCCTGGCCGCCCAGCTCCGGCACTACCCCGACGTCGGCGGCGGCTGCCCGCTGGCACTGGCCGCGCTCGCGGCGCCGGGCTGGGAGGTCCTCGGCCCGCTGCTCGGGGTCACCGACCGGGACGGCGCCGAGCGGTTCCTGTCCGAGCTGACCACCGACGTGCTCACGGTCGGGTTCGGCTTCCTCGGGCACGGTGTGCTGCCGGAGATGCACGGCCAGAACGTCGTCCTCGCGTTCGACCCGGAGGCCGCGCGCCCGGCCCGGGCCCGGCGGATGGTGCTGCGCGACCACGACACGCTGCGGGTGCACCCGGCGTGGGCGGACGCGGCCGGCACCCCCGACCCCGGCTACCGGATCGCCCCCGGGGCGGCCCAGTCGCTGGTGCTCGAGCGTCCGGAGCAGCTCGTCGGCTACCTGCAGACACTGGTCGTGCAGGTGGCTCTGCGCGGCGTCGCGGTGGCGATCGGCGAGCACTTCGGGCTGCCGGAGTCCGCGTGGTGGGCCCGGGTGCGCGAGCTGGTGCCGGTCGCGCTGGACGCCGCGGACCCGCCGGGCCCGGTGCGGGACGTGCTGGCCGAGCTCCTGCTCGAGGCGCCGACCTGGCCGGCCCGGGCGGTTCTCGGACCCCTGCTCGACCGCGGCCCGTCGGACGGGGTGAGCATGCCCGCGGCCGCGGTGCCGACGCCCAACCCGTTGCGCGCGCCACGGGGAGCGCGGTGACCAGCGGGCCGTCCACCGTCCAGCGCCCGCGGCCCGGCCCGGCCCGGACCGCGGGCAGGGCCCACCGGGTGGTCTGGTTCGGCCAGTTCAGCGCCGTGGCCGGGCTGACCGTGGTGGTGCCGCTGCTGCCCTTCCAGCTCGCGGCGCTGGGCGCCGCGCCCGCCACGGTGCCCTGGTGGACCGCGGCCTGCCTGGCCGCGCCGGCGATCACCCAGATGGTGTCCGGTCCGCTGTGGGGCGCCATCGGCGACCGCTGGGGACGCCGGTCGATGGTGGTCCGCGCGCACCTGGGCCTCGCGGTGGCGGTCGGGCTGATGGCGCTGGCCGACACCCCCGCCGAGTTCCTCGCGTGCCGGCTGGCCCAGGGCGCGTTCGGTGGCGTGCTCGCCGCCACCGCGGCCTACGCCACGACGTTGAGCGCGCCGCAGCGACGCGGTCGGGTGCTGGGCAACCTGTTCGCCGCGACCGCGGCCGGCTCGCTGGTCGGCCCGCTGGTCGGCGGGGCCACGGCCGGCCTGCTCGGCTACGACGTGGTGTTCGCCGCGATCGCGGCGCTGCTCGTGCTGGCCGCGGTGCTCGCGCTGGCGTTGCTCTACGAGCCGGCCCCGCCGCCGGCGCCGGAGGCCGAGCCCGCCGCCCGGACGGGCGGCACGCGCTCCGGCCTGGCGACCCTGCTCCGGACCCCGGCCACGCTGTGGGTGCTCGGTGCCGGGCTCGCGGCCCAGGCCGGCGTGTTCGGCCTGGTCGTGCTGTTCGCCCCGAAGGTGGCCTCGGTGGTCGGTTCCCCCGCCGCGGCGGCCACCTGGGTCGGCGTGCTGCAGGCCTCGACCTGGGCGGCGTCGCTGTGC
>CBIHNM010000254.1:0-5734 GCA_966211265.1 uncultured Pseudonocardia sp. | reverse complement strand
GCACCGCCGCGACTGCTCGGTCAGCGCGCCGACGCGGGCTGTCACGCCCTCACCGGGCTGGGCATGATCGCGATGCTGCTGGCGATGGTCGCCGGCTGGTGACCCACCGGCACTGAGCGAGCCCCACCGGCGCCGGACCCCGGCACGACCGCCACGCACCGCCCCCGGCCCGGACGCCCCGGGCGGGTCCCGTGCGCCCGACGCCGCCGATCCCGCCCGACCCGAGGAGCGCCTCCCCGATGCCCGAGACCACACGCGCCCGGCCTCCGGCCGACCCCGACCCGCCCCCGGGTCGCGCCCCCGGTGCGCGGCCGCCGTCGGCTCTCGACGCGTGGTGGGCCGGGCTGCGCCCGCTGCTGGTGCGGCTGCACTTCTACGCCGGGCTCCTCGTCGGGCCGTTCCTGCTGGTCGCCGCCGTCACCGGGCTGCTCTACACGCTGACGCCGCAGATCGAGCGGGCGATCTACGCCGACGTGCTGACCGCACCGGTCACCGGGCCGCCGATTCCGCTGGGAGACCAGGTCGCGGCCGCGAGGGCGTCCCAGCCGGGGCTGCCGGTCACCGAGATCCGGCCCGCGTCCGAGCCCGGGGCCACCACCCGTGTCTCGTTCGACGCGGACCTCGCGCCGAGCTACGCGCGGACCGTGTTCGTCGACCCGTCGACCGGCGGGGTGCGCGCCACCCTCGACACCTACTCCGAGTGGCTGCCGTTCCGGGCGGTGGTCGACAACCTGCACCGTTCGCTGTTGCTCGGTGACCCGGGCCGGATCTACACCGAGCTCGCGGCGTCCTGGCTGTGGGTGCTGGCGCTCTCCGGCCCGGTGATCTGGGTGGTGCGGCGCCGCCGGACGCACCGGGTACGCCGGACGTTGCTGCCGCGCGACACCGGTCCGGGGCGGGCCCGGTTGCGGTCCTGGCACGGCTCGGTCGGGCTGTGGGCGGCGGCCGGGATGCTGTTCCTGTCCGCGACCGGGCTGACCTGGTCGCAGTTCGCCGGCGCCCACGTCGACGCCGTGCGGTCCGCGTTCGACTGGACCACCCCGGCGGTGTCCTCCGCGCTCCCGGCGCCGGGCACCGGCACGACCGCCGCGGGCGGTGCCCCGGCCGAGCGGGTGCTCACCGCCGCCCGCGGGGCGGGGCTCGACGGACCGGTGGAGATCGTCCCGAGAGATCCGGGCGCGGCCTGGACGGTCACCCAGACCACACGCAGCTGGCCCACCCGGCAGGACTCGGTGGCCGTCGACCCGTCCTCGGGCGCTGTGGTCGACCAGCTGCGGTTCGCGGACTGGCCGCTCGCGGCGAAGCTCGCCCGCTGGGGCATCGACGCGCACATGGGCATCCTGTTCGGCGTGCTCAACCAGATCGTGCTGGCCGCGCTGGCGCTGGCGATCATTTGCCTGGTCGTGTGGGGCTACCGGATGTGGTGGCTGCGCAGACCCACCCGCGGCGGGGTCGCGGGGCCGCCCGGGGCGCGGTCGCGGTCGCGGCCCTCGTTCCCGGCGGTGCTCACCGTCGGGGCCCTGGCCGTGGTGGCCGGGCTGGTGCTGCCGGTGCTCGGCGCGTCGCTGATCGCGTTCCTGCTCCTGGACGCCGTGCTCCAGTCCCTGCGCCGGGAGCCGGCACACCCCTGACGCGGCGGGCTCCACCGCGCCGACCGACACACTCTTGTTTGACTACCAAACTTCTGATTAGGGTAGCCAAATGTCCTGGATGCGTAGGTCGTCCTTCGTGGGATCCCGCCGGTTCCTCCTCGTGCCGCTCCTCCTGGGCATCGCCCTCGTCGCGTCCTGCGGCAGCCCCGGTGACGGGGCGGACACCCGACCCGACCCGTCGTCGGCGGCGTACCCGATCACCGTCGAGCACGCGCTCGGATCGACGACGGTCGAGACCCCGCCGCGTCGGGTGGTGGCCCTGGGCTCCAACGACGCCGACATCGCGCTCGCGCTCGGGATCGCGCCGGTCGCGATCCGCAGCATCTACGACTTCCCGCGCGGGGTGGGCCCCTGGGCCGAGGACGAGCTCGGGTCCGCGAGCCCGCTGGTGATGGGCCGACAGATCAACTACGAGATGATCGCCTCCGCGCAGCCGGACCTGATCCTCAACGTGAAGTCGAGCGGCGACCGTGCCGAGCACGAGACGCTGTCCCGGATCGCCCCGACCGTCGCCCTCCCGGTGGGGGCGGCGCCCTACGCCCCCACCTGGCAGGCGACGACCCGGCTGATCGCCACCGCGCTCGGGCGGGTGCAGCAGGGCGAGGACCTGGTCGCGCGGACCGAGGGCTACCTGAACGGCGTCGCGACCGCGAACCCCACGTTCGCCGGCCGGACCCTGACCTACCTCGACCTGTCGGCCGGCCGGATCGACGTCGGCGGCCGCAACTCCACCACCCTCACGACGATGCGCGCGCTCGGCTTCCGGCCCGTCCCGTACGTGCGCGACCTCCCGCAGGACAGGAGCCAGAACCAGATCTCCCCGGAGCTCGTGCCGAGGCTCGACGCCGACGTCGTCCTGGCCTACAGCATCGGGTACTCCGACGAGGAGGCGTTGCGCGACGCGCCCGCGGTCGGCCGGCTCGAGGCGGTGCGTGCGGGCCGTGCCCGCTTCCTGCCCGATCTCGCCCTGTCCTCACCCTCCGTCCTGTCCATCCCCTACGGCGTCGACGGGCTACTGCCGTTCCTGCGGTCCGCGACCGCAGGCGGTCGGTGACCGGTCCCCGCGCCCGTCCGGCTCCACCCGGTCCGCGGGTCCGAGCGACAGCGCCCGCCGGTCCTTCGGGAGCTCACCGGCGGCGAGCAGGGCACCCATCCCCTCGATCAGCGCGCGCAGCGTCCAGACGAACAGCTCACCCGGGCGGTCCGGGTCCTCCTGGTAGCGGCGGGCCAGTGCGTTGCCCGCGGCGGCGTAGGACAGCGAGGACACCCGGGACAGCAGCAGGTAGGACTCGTGCGGCCCGAAGGACGGGGCGATCGCGGACAGTGCCGCCACGTTCGCGTCGAAGATCGCCAGCGTCTCCGGGTGGTACGGGCCGTCGAGGATGTAGCGCTCGATGCCCGGATGCCGGTGGGCCACCCGGTAGTCGTGCATCCCGGCCCGTTCGAGGAACACCGTCCAGTCGGTGATCGCGGACGGGTCGAACGGCGTCAGGGCGTGCGCCCGCGCCGCGGCACGCGAGTACAGCTCCTCCCGGTTCCGGACGTGGCGGTACAGCGCCATGTCGGTCACGCCCAGCGCCCGGGCGACCTCGACCTGGCGGAACCGGTCGAGCCCGATCGCGATCGCGGTGTCCAGGATCCGGTCCAGGGTCAGCATCGAGCGCAGACGATAACGGTGTCGCCGCGGTGCGGCCGCCACGCACGGCGGGCGTACCCGGACGGCCCGTCGGCACTCACCGCGCGCTCGCCCACGTCCAGGCGTAGCCCGGGTCCTCGCAGGCCCGCCCGCCCTCGCCCAGCTCCAGCGGGGCGAAGGTGTCGACCATGACCGCGAGCTCGTCGAAGTACTGCGCGCCGAGCGACCGCTCCGCCGCCCCGGGCTGCGGGCCGTGCGCGTGCCCGCCGGGGTGCAGGCTGACCGAGCCCGGCCCGATCCCCGAGCCCTTGCGGGCCTCGTAGTCGCCGCCGCAGTAGAACATCACCTCGTCGGAGTCCACGTTGGAGTGGTAGTAGGGCACCGGCACCGCCAGCGGGTGGTAGTCGACCTTGCGGGGCACGAAGTTGCAGATCACGAAGTTGCGCCCGGCGAAGACCTGGTGCACCGGCGGCGGCTGGTGCACCCGCCCGGTGATCGGCTCGAAGTCGGCCACGTTGAACGTGTAGGGGTAGAGGCAGCCGTCCCAGCCGACGACGTCGAACGGGTGCGCCGGGTAGACGTAGCGGGTGCCGGTGATCCCGCGGCTGCCCCGGTGCCTGACCAGCACCTCGGTGTCCCGTGCGGCCTCCGGGCCCTCGACGAGCAGCGGCCCGCGCGGCCCGTGCAGGTCGCGCTCGCAGTAGGGCGCGTGCTCGAGCAGCTGCCCGTACCGGGACAGGTAGCGCTCGGGCGGCGCGACGTGCGAGCTCGCCTCGATCACGTAGGCGCGGACCGGGTCGTCGCCGGTGGGCAGCCAGCGGTGGGTGGTCGCGCGGGGCAGCAGCACGTAGTCCCCCGCGACGGCCTCCAGCGTGCCGAACGCCGTCTCCACGGTCGCGGCGCCGGACTCCAGGAAGACGCACTCGTCGCCGACGGCGTTGCGGTAGAGCGGCGACGCGCCGGCCGCGACGACGTAGGAGATCCGGACGTCGTCGTTGCCCAGCACCAGCCGCCGCCCGGACACGACGTCGGCACGGGACGCGGCGGCGGCGTCGAACAGGTCGTGCAGGCGCAGGTGCCGGGGCAGCAGCGGGCGGTTCTCGGTGGTGGCCTGGTCGGGCAGCTCCCAGGGCGTCGCGTCGACGATCGCCGAGGGCACCCCGCGGTGGTAGAGCAGCGACGAGTCCGACGAGAAGCCCTCCTCCCCCATCAGCTCCTCGTGGTAGAGCCCGCCGTCCGGGCTGCGGTGCTGGGTGTGGCGTGTGGGCGGAACCTCGCCGCATCGCCGGTAGTACGCCATGACCGACCTCCTCGTCCCGCTCCGAGCGTGCCCCTCGAGGGCCCACGACGCACCCGCGGGGCCACGCGTCGGTCCGGGGGCGTCCGGGTACAGGCTGGGGAGCCCGCGCCCCGTCCCCGTCCGAGAAGGAGCCCCATGTTCGCGCCCTCCCCCCGCCGCTGGACCGTCGCCGACATCCCGCCCCAGCAGGGCCGCACGGCCGTCGTGACGGGGGCGAACAGCGGGCTGGGCCTGGCGACCGCCCGGGCCCTGGTGCACGCCGGCGCGCGCGTCGTGCTGGCCGTGCGCGACGTCGCGAAGGGCGAGGCGGTGGCCGCGGAGCTGGGCGCCGCGGCGTCGGTGCACCGCCTCGACCTCGCCGACCTGACCTCGGTGCGCGAGTTCGCGGCCGGCATCGAGGGCCCGATCGACGTGCTGGTCAACAACGCCGGTCTGATGGCGGTCCCGCAGCAGCGGACCGCCGACGGGTTCGAGATGCAGTTCGGCACGAACTACCTGGGCCACTTCGCGCTGACCGGGTTGCTGCTGGACCGGATCACCGACCGGGTCGTGACGCTGTCCAGCCTGGCGCACACGTTCGGCCGGATCCGGCTCGCGGACCCGAACTTCGACACCGGACGCTACGAGCGCTGGCTCGCCTACGGCCAGTCCAAGCTGGCGTGCCTGATGTTCGCCTACGAGCTGGAGTACCGGCTCACCGCGGCCGGGTCGCCGCTGCGCTCGATGGCCGCACACCCGGGGTTCGCCGCCACGAACCTGCAGGGCCGCACGCAGACCTTCCAGGACGGGCCGGTCGCGCTGGTCACGAAGCTGCTCGGGCAGTCCGGCGAGGCCGGGGCCCTGCCCACGCTGTACGCCGCGACCGTCCCGGACCTGCCCGGCGGGGCCTACATCGGACCGGACGGGCTCGGCGAGCTCACCGGCGGCCCGCGGCCGGTCGGGTCCCACGCCGCCTCGCACGACCGCGGCGTCCGCCGCGGGCTGTGGGACCTCTCCGAGGAGCTGACGAAGGTCGGTTTCCCGGTCCTGCCCTCCTGACCGGGGTCGTGGGGGGGGGCCCGCCCCCCCGGGCCGGGGCGCCGCGCCCCCCCCCCCCCCCCGCGACCGGGGGGTGGGGGGGGGGGTGTGGGGGGGGGGGCGGTGGGC
>CBIHNM010000253.1:0-5761 GCA_966211265.1 uncultured Pseudonocardia sp. | reverse complement strand
CAAGCCCGCCGATACGGCGGCCGCCGTCGGCTAGCCGGCTCAGACCGTGGGGGCCTCGGCCCGCCCGGCCCTCCAGGCGGCCACGGCGACGGCGTGCAGGGCCGCCTCGACGGTCAGACGGCCCTCGTCGAGGTCGTCCAGGGCCACCGCGACCAGGGCGTCGACCACGGCGCCGGGCTCGTCACCACAGGTCGGGTCGGGGGCCGGCAGCACGGTGGTCGTCCGGGGCGGGTCGGTGCACCGAGCGACGGTACCGACGCCCGCCGCCGGCCGCGTCGGCAATGGTGAGGAAATCGCCGGACGAACCGGTGCGGCGTGCGCGGCGCAGAATGGTGGCCGGTACCGACGGGGAGGGCACGTGGGCGAGGCGGCCGGGTCGGCGTGGGCGCGGTACGCGCCGGTCATGTCGGTGGTGTGCGCGGTGGCGGCGCCGTTCGTGGTGCTGGCCGGTGCCCGCTACGCCGCGGCCGCGCAGCCACCCGGCTACGACCCGGTGCGCCAGACGTTCAGTGCACTGGCCAACGCGGGCGCGACCGATCACTGGATCATGGGCGCGACGCTGCTCGTCCTCGGGCTCGGGTACCTGGTGACGGCCGCGGGCCTGCCCGGGATCGGGCGGTGGGCGCGGGTGGTGCTCGCCGTCGGCGGGGCCGGGGTGACGGCGGCGGCGCTGTTCCCGCAGCCCGCGACCGGCTACTCGACGTGGCACATGGCCTCGGCCACCCTCGGGTGGCTGGCGTTCACCTGCTGGCCGCTGGTGGTCTCGTGGCCCGCCGGCGGCGTCGAGCCCGTGTGGCCCGGGCGCGGGCCCGCGTGGGTGGCGACCGTGGTGCTGGCCGGTCTGATGGCCTGGTTCGGCCTGGAGCTGATGCTCGGCGGCGACCGTCTCGGCCTGGCCCAGCGGGTGCTGGTGGTGGCGCAGACGGTGTGGCCGACGGTCGTCGCGGTCGGGTCGTTCCGGCGGGGCCCCGGCGCCGTGGCACCGGCACGGGAGCCGTCGAGCCGAATGGCGTGAGGTGCGCGCGTGCACGGGCGCGAACCTGAACCTGCGGTTCGTGCTGCTCGACGGCGTGCCCGCACACGAGGCCGTCCACTGCGGGGTGACCGGCACGGTCGTCGTCGACATCGACCGATCGGCTCAGGCACCGGCGATCGGGCGGTCCGCGCCCGGGTCCGGCACCTCGGTGTCGGCGGTGTCGCCGCAGGGGAACCCGACCCCGACGATGCGCTCCCCGTCGCACACGTCGGTCAGGGTCAGCTCGGACTCGACGCCGCAGATCCGCAGGACCCGGTGGAAGGCCGGGTCCAGGCCGACGACGAGCAGGCGTGCGGCCTGCCGACGGGCGTCGCGGGTGCATGTGAGCAGGGTGTGGATGCCCCCGGCGTCGAGGAAGGTCACCCGGCGCATGTCCAGCACCACGAGCTCGCAGGAGGGGATGAGGTCACCGACCCGGTCCGCGACCGAGGGGGCGCCGACCGCGTCCATCTCGCCCGCCGGGCGCACGACGGCGACGCCCGGACGGGGACAGTGATGGGTGACCCGCAACCGGGGGACCGGGCCCGCGGGCGTGCCCGGGTCGGGCACGGGCCCGGGGTCGGGCGTGGCGTGCGAGCCGGACGCGGGGGTGAAGTCGGACACGGACCCTCCGGACGGGGGGTGCGGGTGCAGGGGGACCCGGACCGGTGACGGACGGCACGCTGGTGTCTCAACGAGCAGTACCTGTATTCTTCCGCACTCCGCGTCGCCGGACAACTCGACCGGGACCCGCGCCGTGCCGGGCGCTCAGCGGTGCGTGCGGTCCGGGCCGGTGCCGGCCGGGGCGTTGCGGCGGTCGCCGCGGAGCACCGCCCGCCCGCCGCGCTCGTAGTCGTCGTCGGCGAGGTGGGTGGCCACGCCGACCACGACGTCGTCGCTGAGGTACCAGACGGTGAACGCGCCGTCGCCGTGGTCGACGAACTCGGCCCGGTCGAACCCGTCGCCCCAGGCCGCGTACTTGAGCGTGTGGTCGCCGATCACCGTCCAGAAGCCCGGCGGGGAGTCCCAGGAGGCCTCACCCCCGGCCGCGGTGGTGCCGGCGATGGCGCCCATCGCCTCGGCCTCGCCCCAGTGCTCGACGGCCAGGTGCCGCCCGGCCCCGGTGTTGCGGGCCATCGCCACGTCGCCGGCGGCGAGCAGGCGGGGCAGCTCGGAGGCCATGTGCTCGTCGACGAGCACCCGGCCCCGCTCGGTCGGCACCCCGGCCGCGACGGCGATCGTGGTGCGCGGGGTCGCCCCGGCGGCGACCAGCACCAGGTCGGCCTCGAGCGGGTCGGCCCCGCCGAGCTCCACCCGTCGCCCGTCGGTGATCGCGGTGACCTCGGCACCGCCGACGAACCGGACGCCCTCCGCGCGCAGCCACCCCGCGATCCGCTCCCCGGCGTCGGTGCCGAGACGGTCCGCCTGCGGGAGCTCCTCGGTGCTGCAGACGGTCACCTCCAGCCCGCGCCGGGCCAGGGTGGCGGCCGCCTCGCACCCGATGAAGCCGGAGCCGACCACGATCACCGAGCGGGCCGTCGCGGCGGTCTCGCGCAACCGGCGGGCCTGCTCCAGCGAGCGCAGGTAGGCCACCCGCGGATCGTCCGCGCCGGGCACCGGCAGCGTGGCCGGGGCGTTCCCGGTGGCGATCACGCACCGGTCGAACGCGATCTGGGTGCCGTCGGAGAGCAGGGCTCGGCCGTCGTCGACCGACAGCGCGGTGACCATCGTCCGGAGCCGCAGGGTGATCGACTTCTCGGCGTAGTCGGACGCCGCCGCCAGCGCCAGGTCCGCCTCCGCGGTGTCGCCCTGCAGGTAGTCCTTGGACAGCGGCGGCCGCAGGTAGGGGGCGGTGTCGTCGTCGGAGACCAGCAGGACGCTGCCCTGCCCGCCGTGCTCGCGGTAGGCGGTCGCCGCGGAGTGGCCCGCGGGCCCACCCCCGATCACCAGCAACGCGGCCCGGGTGGTGTCGTCGACGGGGGCGGGCACGGTGGGTTCCTGCTCGGTGTTCACCCCTCCCGGCTACCCGCCGTCGGCCGCGGGAATCTCCGCCGCGTCCACCGGGCGCCCGGCGTCGCGGTCGCGCAGCAGGTCGGCCAGACCGCCCGTGGCCCGGCCCCGGGTCCGGGCGCTGGTCCGGACCGTGATGTCGGCGCCGGAGACGAGCCGGTACCCGGCCCGGCGCAGGCGGTGCAGCAGCGCGTGCTCCTCCCCGGAGGGGACCGCGGGGAAGCCGCCGACACCTCGAAACGGTGCCGCCCGCACCCCGAGGTTGGCCGCGTAGAGATCCGGCGCCGGTGGACGGCCGGGGTCACCGGACGGGTCCGGGTCGGCCCCGAGCCGCCCGGGGCCGTCGAGCTCGACACCGCCGGCGACCGCGTCCACACCGGCGTCGGCCAGGTGCACGTGCCGCACCGCCCAGTCCGGGCCGACCGTGCTGTCGGCATCGGTGCTGAGCAGCCACGTCCGTTCCGGTGCCGCGGCGCCGAGGCGGCGCAGCAGGGCCCGCGCACCGGCGTTGCGCACCGCACCGATCGTGACCGGGGCCTCGTTCGTGATCACGTCGACGGTCGTGCGGACGGCGCCGTGCGTGGCCACCGCGCGCCGGGCCACGTCACCGGTGCCGTCTCCCGAGCGGTCCACGACCAGGCACAGCGCCGTGCGGACGTGCCGGGGCAGGCGCGCCAGCGCGGTCAGGGCGGCGTCCAGGCAGGCCCCGACGTGGTCGCGCTCGTCGCGGGCCGGGACCAGCACCCCGACCGCGCGGACCGGGCCGGGCGCCGGAGCGGGCGCGGGCCCGTCCGCACCGGTGACCCGCCCGGGGCCGCGCCGCCCGGGCTCCTGCCGCGCCGTCACCGGTGCCGGTGCCACGTGTCGGCCGGGCCCGGCGCGCGGAAGAACAGCTCGCCGGGGCCGTGGAAGTGCTCGAGCACCGGGGCCGGCAGCACCGCGCGCCCACCCGGGACCAGGGGGGCGGTCTGCGAGGCGAACGCCTCGATCGCGTGCCGCTTGGCGGCCCGGTCCCGGGGGTCGAGGACGTGCCGATCGGCCCGTGACCAGGGGATCGAACCGTCGTCCGGGTCCAGCGTGGTGCACGCCCAGATCGGGTAGCCCCACCCGCGCGCCGTGGTCGGTGCCGCCGCGGCGGCGGCCCTCCCGGCCGCGGCGTGGTCGGGGTGCGGGTCGCGCTCCCAGGGCGCCAGCCAGCTGTCCGCGGCCTGCAGGTGCGGGCCCAGCGCGACGCTCAACTCGTCCGCGTCCAGCGCGGAGTCCGGCATGCCCAGCCAGGTCACCGGGCAGGCGCCCGCGCCGAGGCGGTCCAGTGCGGTGTGCAGCTCGGCGCGCCGGGTGCGTGCCAGGGCGGCGCGGTCGAGCGCGGTGATCTCGGGCAGCGCGGCCTCGCCGTCGGTGGCGACGACGAGCTCGACCCTGGCCCCGGCCGCGTGCGCGGCGCGCAGCAGCCCGGCCGCGGCCAGCGTCTCGTCGTCCGGGTGCGCCGCGACGACGACCAGGCGCCTGAGCCCGGCCGGGTCGAGCACTCCGGCGGCCCGTCGCGCGGCCACCGCCTGCCACCGCAGGGGGGACGTCCCGCTCACCGGCCGCCGCCGTCCAGGACCGCGCGCCCGAGATCGGCGAGGTCGCGGTCGCCGTGGTGCTGGCGGGAGTAGACGGCCAGGTCGGCGAGGCGGTCGGCGAACCGGTCGTCGCGGGTCAGGGTCGCGGCGCCGGCCAGGCGCGGTGCGGCGTCGAGCACCGTGCGGCACAGGTGCTCGGCCGCGGCGCGGGCCGTCCACACGGCGTCGCGGTGCGGGACGCAGGGGTCGGCGTCGATCTGCGCCGCGGTGCGGGACAGCAGCGCGTCGGCCGCGGCCACGGCCGTGTGCAGGGCACCGAGGCCGGCCAGCTGGTGCGGGTCCGGGTCACCCCCGCCCAGCGCGGCCCTCAGGTCGTCGCAGACCCCGGCCGCGCCGCCGAGCCAGACCGCGGCCACGCCGCCGCCGCCCCACCAGAACCCGGTACGGGCGGTGTAGAAGCCGGGCGGCCCGAGCAGCTGCGCGTCGGTGACCGGCACGCCGGCCAGCTCGACGTCGGCGCTGTCACTGGCCGCCATGCCGTGCGAGCGCCACGTCCCGGGTACCGGTCGGATCCGGGGGTCGTCCAGCGCGAGGTCGACGACCCGGCTCCCGGCGGGCCCCTGCGCGACGACCAGCGCCCGGTCGAGCCGGTGCGCGCCGGAGCAGAACCGGACGGTGCCGGACAGCCGCCCGCCGGGCCCCGGCCGGTCCTCGAGGTCGGCGCCGGTCCCGCCGGAGCGGGCCGCCCACACCCCGTAGCGCGCGCCGGGACGTGACCGGGCCCCGGCCTCGTCCAGGATGGCCAGCGCGTCGACGTGCCCCTCGGCCAACCGGGCGAACGCGAGGTCGTCCCGGCCCCACCGGGCCAGCGTCGCCCAGCGCGCGGGGGTGGACCCCCGCCCCGGTGCGGGCACGACCAGGTCGCCGCAGGCCACCGCGCGGGCCAGCCGTTCGGCGGCCGGGAGGTGCACCCGGTCCGGCGGGCCGGGGTCGAGCAGCGAGACGGGGCGACCGTCGTGCGCCCCGGCCGGACACGGCGGAGGCAGGGACGCGCGCGTGCGCATGGGTTCCTTCCGCGACCGGGGGTCGGGAGGGGCCCGCTCGCGCGAGATCGTGTACCTCGCCCGGCGCCGGGCAAACCCGACCCGGACCCGGGCGTGCCGGCGGGGTC
>CBIHNM010000252.1:0-5782 GCA_966211265.1 uncultured Pseudonocardia sp. | reverse complement strand
TTGACCAGGTCGGAGCGCTGCTCCTTGATCTCGAGGGCGCGCGCGCGGAAGTCCGCGTCGTCGTTGCCCTGGTACTTCTCCTGGATGGCCTTGACGGACTCGGCCTCGATGCGCGCCTGGGCCGGGTCGTACACGCCGCAGGGGAGGTCGCAGTGTGCGGTGGCCTCCAGCCGCGGGTGGATGATGCGGGACAGCATCCGCATGGGTCCTCCCTGATGGTGATCGTTCTGGCGTGGACGACCCTACCCCCGTGGCCAGGGCCCGGCAGGACGCGAGGTCCGTGCCCCGAGGTGGAGGAGGAAGTGCCGTGCGCTGGCGCAGGGTCGCGGTGCGGGGGCCGTCGATGTCCCCGACACTGGCCGACGGAGACGTCGTGCTCGTCCGGTTCGACGCGACCGTGCGGGCCGGTGACGTGGTGCTCGTCCGGTGGCCGGCACGTCCGGAGCAGCTGTCGGTCAAGCGCGTCGAGCACCCCGTCGGCGACGGGTGGTGGGTGCGCGGGGACAACCCGTTCGGATCCACCGACTCCCGCACGCTCGGCCCGGCCGCCGTCGTCGCGGTGGCGCGGGCACGGCTCTGGCCCCGGCCCCGGTGGCTGCCGGCCGTGCCCGACCGTCACGTGTGAGAGTCGGCGCATCACCGGGCGCCACTGCTCCGACCGGCCCATCGTCGCGTGGCGGCGCGCGGGCGGGCTGCGTAGCTTGCCGGTGGCGGCGCCCGCCGATCCCGGGAACGCGGCGCCGCGGAGGAGGAGTCATGAGCGACACCGAGGACGTGCCGCCCACCGGTGTCGCCGGCGTGGCCACCCGCCGGTTCGGCGACGGTCTCGCGGTCGGGCCGGACCTGCTCGGCGCGGCCGAGGTGGCGGTGGCCCAGGCGCTCGGCCCGCTCGCGGGCGTCCGGCCCGACCTGCTGGTGTTCTTCGTCTGCCCGGGCGAGGACGGCGACCTCGAGCAGGCCGAGCGGGCCGGTGCGCGGGTGATGGAGCTGGCCGGCGCCCGGGCCGCCGTCGGCGCGACGGCGCACGGCGTGCTCGCCGACGGCCGGGGCGTGGAGCGGTCCCCGTCGGTCGCGGTCTGGGCGGCCACCCTGCCCGGGTCCTCGGTCACGGCGCTGCAGCTCACCGCGCAGGTCGCCGAGGACCGGACGCTGTCGGTGGGCGGGATGCCCACCCCGGGCCCGGACGCCGTGGTCGCGATGGTGCTGGCCGACCCGTACTCGTTCCCGGTCGGCGGCCTGCTGGAGCAGATGAACACCACGCATCCGGGGTTCCCGCTGGTCGGTGGTCTGGCCAGTGCGCCCGGCGGGACCGGCGGCAACCGCCTGTTCGCCGACGGCGAGATCCTGGCCGGCGGGGCGGTCGGGGTCCTGCTCGGCGGCCAGGTGCAGGCCCGGCCCGTGGTCAGCCAGGGCTGCCGGCCGATCGGGCCGCCGATGGTGGTCACCCGCGCCGAGCAGAACACGCTGCTCGAGCTCGCCGGTCAGCCCGCCGTGACCCGCCTGCGGGAGATCGTCGGAGCGCTGCCGGCCGCCGAGCAGAAGCTGGCACTGCACGGACTGCACCTCGGCGTCGCGATGGACGAGTACGCCGAGGAGCACGGGCGCGGCGACTTCCTGATCCGCGCCGTGCTGGGCATCGAGCAGGAACGCGACGCCGTGGTCGTCGGCGACCTGCTCCAGGTCGGGCAGACGGTGCGGTTCCACGTCCGCGACGCCGCCGGCGCCGAGCAGAACCTCACCGAGCTGCTCACCCGGGCGGTGCGCGGCGGGCCGGCGAAGGGCGCGCTGCTGTTCTCCTGCAACGGCCGTGGCGCAGCCATGTTCGGCCCCGAGGTCGGTGGGGCCGACCACGACGTGCGGGTCGTGCGCGGCTCCCTGGGCGGGGACGGGACCGGGACCGCGACGTCGGTGGCCGGGTTCTTCGCCGCCGGCGAGATCGGGCCGGTCGGTGGGCGCAACCACCTGCACGGGTTCACCGCGTCCGTCCTCGTGTTCGACTGAGCGGGCGGGGTCCTCAGCGCACGGTTCGGAAGAACGTGCGCAGCTCGTCGAGGAAGGTCTCGGGCTGCTCCAGCGACGCGAAGTGCCCGCCCGCCGGGGGTGTGGTGAACGAGCGCAGGTCGGTGAACCGGCGCTCGAGCCAGTGCCGGGGCAGCCGGGTCATCTCGTGCGGGAACTGCGCGACCGCGGTCGGCACCGTCACCTCGTCCATCCGGCGGCGGGCGAAGCTCTCCCAGTACAGCCGCGCCGAGGACGCGCCTGCGCCGCCCAGCCAGTACATCATCACGTTGTCCAGCAACCGGTCCCGCCCGATCGCGTTCTCCGGGTTCCCGGCGCAGTCGGTCCAGTCCCAGAACTTCTCCACGATCCAGGCGCACAGCGCGGCGGGGGAGTCGACGAGCCCGTAGCCGATCGTCTGCGGACGGGTGGACTGCTCGGCCGAGTACCCGGTGCCGAACCGGCGGAAGCTCTCCCCGAACTTCTTCGCCGCCTTCTCGTCCGCGCTCAGCGGGCGGTCGTCGTCCTCCGGGCGCTCGGCCAGTGCCATCGTGAGGTGGATGCCGACCAGGTGCTCGGGGTCCGCGGTGCCCAGGGCCGAGGTGATCATCGACCCCCAGTCGCCGCCCTGCGCGGCGTACCGCTCGTAGCCCAGGCGGTCCATCAGCTGCGCCCAGGCCACCGCGATCCGCTCGACGCCCCAGCCGGGCACCGTCGGTTTGCCGCTGAACCCGTAGCCGGGAAGCGTCGGTACGACGACGTGGAACGCGTCCGCCGGGTCCTCGGGGTCGGTCAGCGCGGGCAGCAGGTCCAGGAACTCCACGATCGAGCCCGGCCAGCCGTGCGTGAGCAGCAGCGGCAGCGCGTTCTCGTGCTGCGAGCGGGCGTGCAGGACGTGGATCTCCACCGAGTCGTCGCCGCCGCCGTCGAGCCCGGTGCGGAACTGCGGCCAGGCGTTGATCTCGGCCTCGACCCGGCGCCAGTCGTAGCCGGTGCGCCAGTACTCGCAGAGCTCCCGGGCGTAGTCCAGCGGGACGCCCTGGGTCCAGCCCTCGACCGTGGCCGGCTCCGGCCAGCGGGTGCGGGCCAGCCGCTCGCGCAGGTCGTCGAGCTCGGCGTCGGGGATGTCGATCCGGAAGTCGCGCACGCGGTCACGGTGGCACGGCCGACGCCGTGGCGCCGACCGCATCACGGCATCGGATCGATCACGATCTTGAATGCGGATCAGGTCGTGGCGCCCAGCGCCCGGCTGATCCCGCGCGCGGCGGCGCGTACGGCCGGGACGTAGGTGTGCGGGTTGGTGCCCTCGGCCCGGACCACGACCGAGAGTGCCGCGACGACCCGCCCCGAGCGGTCCCGCACCGGCGCCGCGACCGAGAGCGACACGTCCTCGATCTGCCGGTCGCTGATCACGAAACCGGAGCTGCGCACCTCGCCGAGGGTCGCCCGGACCCGCGCCGGGTCGCACACCGTGTGCGGGGTGAAGCGGCGCAGCGGCCGCGCGAGCACCTGCTCGACGACCTCCGGTGCGGCGTGTGCGAGCAGCACCAGCCCGACGCCGGTCGCGTGCACGGGCAGCCGCGACCCGGACCGGGACACGATCGAGACCGCGTCCCGCGCGGAGAGCCGTTCGAGGTAGACGACCTCGGCGACGTCGAGCACGGCCAGCGCGACGTTCTCCCGCGTGACCTCGTGCAGGTCCTCCAGGAACGGCATCGCCCGCTCCCGCAGCACCGTGCTGGCCGGTGCCAGCACGGCGATCTCCCAGAGCCGCAGCCCGATCCGGTACCGGCCGTCCTCGCCGCGGTCCAGCGCGCCACCCGCGGCCAGCTCGCCGGCGATCCGGTGCACGGTCGTCAGCGGCAGCCCGGTGCGCCGGGAGATCTCGGTCAGGCCCAGCCCGGGGCAGTCCTCGGTGAACGCGCCGAGCACGTCGAGCACCCGCGCGGTCACCCCGGAACGGGGCGCGCCTCGGGTGCTCACCGGATCGAGTCTTCCGCAGGGCGGAAGGGCCGTCGAGCCCGAGGACGCCGGCGGGAGAAGCTGACCCGCATGACGAGCCGTGTCACCCGCACCCCGTCGGCCGCGCCGCCGCCGGGCCCCGGAGAGACCCGAACCCAGGTCGGCCTCGTCGGTGCCGGGCCCGCGGGCCTGCTGCTGGCGACGTTGCTGTCCCGCGCCGGGATCGACGCGGTCGTGCTGGAGTCGCGCAGCCGCGCCCACGTCGAGCAGCGGGTCCGGGCCGGGGTGCTGGAGGCGCCGACGGTCGAGCTGCTGCGCGAGGCGGGCGTCGGGCAGCGCATGGACCGCGAGGGCATGGCGCACCAGGGCATCTCGCTGCGTTTCGCCGAGGACACCGCCGCCGCGCAGACCGACCACCGGATCGACTTCGCCGACCTGCTCGGGCGCGGGATCGTCGTCTACGGCCAGCAGGAGGTGGTGAAGGACCTGCTGGCCGACCGCGTCGAGCACCGGGCCGAGCCGGTCGAGTTCGAGGTCTCCGACGTCGCGGTGCACGACATCGCCACCGACGCCCCGTCGATCACCTACACCGCCGCCGACGGCAGCGCGCAGACCCTGCGCTGCGACGTGATCGCCGGGTGCGACGGCTTCCACGGGGTCTGCCGCGGCGCGTTCCCCGACGGCGCGCTCCGCGTCGCCGAGCGCGTCTACCCGTTCGGCTGGCTCGGGGTCCTGGCCAGGGCCGCCCCCACCCGCGACGAGCTCGTCTACGCCAACCACGACCGCGGCTTCGCCCTCTACTCGATGCGCAGCCCCGAGGTCACCCGCCTCTACCTGCAGGTCCCCGCCGGCACCGACGCCCGGGACTGGTCGTCGCCGCGGATCTGGGACGAGCTGGGCACCCGGCTGGCCTGCGAGGGCTTCACGATGAACACCGGGGAGTTCCTGGAGCCGCCCTCCGTCACCGGGATGCGCAGCATGGTCGCCGAGCCGATGCGCCACGGCCGGCTGTTCCTGGCCGGCGACGCCGCGCACATCGTGCCGCCGACCGGCGCGAAGGGCATGAACCTCGCGATCGCCGACGTCCGGGTGCTGGCGGACGCGCTGGGCACCTATTTCGGCGGGGGCGGCGAGACCGGCCTGGACGAGTACTCGGCGACGTGCCTGCGCCGGGTCTGGCGGGCCGAGCACTTCTCCTGGTGGATGACCTCGATGCTGCACCGCTTCGACGACTCCGACCCGGACGGCTCCGGGTTCGCCGGGCCGTTCGGCCGGGCCCTGCAGCTCTCGCAGCTGCGCTACACCGCGGCCTCCCGCGCGGCCGCCACCAGCCTCGCCGAGAACTACGTCGGCCTGCCGCACGGCTCCGTCTGAGCGGCTCGCGCGACGACCCTCGGTGTACCGACCCGCCCGCTCTCGACAGGAGTCCCGATGACCACCACGCACCGGCTCGCGGGCTACCCGCCGGCCCCGGCGGGCACGAACCCGCCGCTGGAGTCCCCCGGCTACCGCAGCACCGGGCTGCGTGCGCCGTCGCAGGCCCCGGTCGTGCTGCCGCACCGGCTCACCGAGGTGACCGGCCCGCTGCTGCCCGGCCCGATCGGCCCGAACGACCACGACCTGACCCGCCAGCACGAGGGCGAGGCCCAGGGGCAGCGCATCGTCGTGTTCGGGCGGGTGCTCGACTCCGGCGGTGCCGCGGTGCCCGACACCCTCGTCGAGGTCTGGCAGGCCAACGCGGCCGGGCGTTACCGGCACGCCCGCGACGACTGGCCCGCCCCGCTGGACCCGAACTTCTCCGGCGGCGGGCGGGTGCTCACCG
>CBIHNM010000251.1:0-5859 GCA_966211265.1 uncultured Pseudonocardia sp. | reverse complement strand
GTGCGGGCCCCGGGGGCGGGGTGGGGCTCAGAGCCAGGTGTGCAGGCGGGTCAGGGCCTGCTGGACGTGCTCGGTGGCGCCGGCGCAGGAGAAGCGGACGAACCGGCCGCCGTCGACCGGGTCGAAGTCCGCGCCGGGGGCGACCGCGATGCCGGTCTCGGCCAGCATCCGGTAGGTGAACGCCATCGAGTCCTCGCCGCCGCGGAGCTTGTCGCCGACATCGGCGTAGACGTAGAACGCGCCGTCGGCGGGGGCCAGCCGGTCCAGGCCCAGCGCGGGCAGACCGTCGAGGAGCAGGTCCCGGTTGCGGGCGTAGCGCAGCACGTGCGAGTCGGCCTCGGCGTAGGACGCGGGCGCGAACGCGCCCAGGGCCGCGTGCTGCGCGGGCGCCGGCGGGCAGACCGTGAAGTTGCCGGCCAGCCCCTCGATCGTGCGCCGCAGCCGGGGCGGGCAGACCAGCCAGCCCAGCCGCCAGCCCGTCATCGAGAAGTACTTGGAGAACGAGTTCACCAGCAGCGCCTCCCGCGAGCTCGCCCACGCGCACGACGTCGGCGGGGAGTCGGCGAACGTGATCCCGTGGTAGATCTCGTCGCTGACCAGCTGGATCCCGCGGGTCTCGCAGTAGCCCGCCAGCGCGGCCAGCTCGGCCGGGTCCAGCACCGTCCCGGTGGGGTTCGCGGGGCTGGCCAGGATCAGGCCCTTCACCGGCTCGTCGAGCTCCTCGAGCATGGCCACGGTCGGTTGGAACCGCGACTCCTCCCCGCACGGCAGCTCGACGACCTCGCACCCCAGCGCGTGCAGGATGTTGCGGTAGCAGGGGTAGCCGGGCCGGGCCATCGCGACCCGGTCACCGGCATCGAACGCGGCCAGGAACGCGAGCAGGAACCCGCCCGACGAGCCGGTCGTGACGACCACGTCGCCGGAGGAGACCTCCAGGTCGTAGCTGCGCCGGTAGTGCGCGGCGAGCGCCGGGCGCTGCGGGGGGAGCCGGGGGGCGACGGTGTCGCCGAGCCCCTCCGACCGCAGTGCGGGGAGCGGGGCGGGGCGCACCGCCTCCGGTGCCGGCGTGGACGGCTGGCCGGCCGAGAGGTTGATCAGGTCGCCGTGGGTGCGGGCCCGTTGCTCCGCCGCGGCCCACACGTCCATCACGTGGAACGGGGCGACGGCGGCGCGGGCGGCGACGCCGAGACGGGCGGGGTCTGCGGTCGGAGATCCGGTCACGGCCCGAGCGTAGAAGGCGCCCCGCGGCGGCACCCGGGCCCGGTCAGGCCGTCGGGATCGCGATCTCGCCGCGCTCGGCCCGCAGGCCGATGTCGGTCCGGTGGTGCGAACCGGCCAGCCGGACCGGCTCCAGCCGCGCGTAGGCGTCGGTGCGCGCGGCCGCGAGGTCCGCACCGGTGCCGACGACCGAGAGCACCCGTCCCCCGCTGGAGACCACGGCGCCGTCCTCGCGCCGGCGGGTGCCGGCGTGCAGCACCCCGTCGCCGTCCGCGCCGGTGATCACGTCACCCAGGCGCGGTGTCGCCGGGTAGCCCTCGGCGGCCACGACGACGGTCACGGCCGAGCCCTCGGCCCACTCCAGCGGCGGCACCCCGGCCAGCGTCCCGGTCGCGGTGGCGTGCAGCAGCCGGGCCGGCGGCGTGCGCAGCAGCGCCAGCACGGCCTGGGTCTCCGGGTCACCGAACCGGCAGTTGAACTCGATCACCGCGGGCCCGCGGGAGGTCATCGCCAGGCCGGCGTAGAGCAGGCCCGAGAACGGCGCGCCGCGCCGCTCGAGCTCGACCGCCACCGGGCGCACGATGCGCTCGACCAGCTCGTCGGCCAGGCCCCGACCGGCCCACGGAAGCGGTGCGTAGGCGCCCATCCCGCCGGTGTTCGGGCCGGTGTCGCCGTCGCCCACGCGCTTGAAGTCCTGTGCCGGCAGCAGCGGCACCACGCAGGCGCCGTCGACCAGGCAGAACAGCGACACCTCCGGCCCGTCCAGGAACGACTCGAGCAACGCCGGGTGACCGGCGTCGAGCAGCATCAGCGCGTGCGCCCGGGCGACCTCGACGTCGTCGGAGACCACCACGCCCTTACCGGCGGCCAGGCCGTCGTCCTTGACCACGTAGGGCGGGGTGAACACGCCCAGCGCGGTGTCCAGGTGCGCCGGGTTGTCCACCATCACCGACGAGGCGGTGGGCACCCCGGCCGAGCTCATCACGCTCTTCGCGAACGCCTTCGAGCCCTCGATCCGGGCCGCCGCGGCGCTGGGCCCGAAGCACGCGATCCCGGCCTCGCGGACCGCGTCCGCGGCGCCGTGCACCAGCGGGACCTCCGGGCCGATCACGACCAGGTCCGCCGCCCAGCTCCGCGCCAGCGCCACCACGGCGGCGTTGTCGGCCACGTCGAGGCGGAGCTGCTCGGAGACCGCGGACGTGCCGGCGTTGCCCGGGGCGCAGGCCAGGGCCGTCACCTCCGGGTCCTGCGCCAGCGACACTGCGATGGCGTGCTCACGCGCGCCGCTTCCGACGACCAGGACTCGCACGATCGCCGAGCGTAGATCCAGCGCCCGGGCGGTGCCGCACCGGCATCGGTCGTTCACCCGTGCGACACCGCCCGACCGGCCCCGCGACGCCCGTGCGTGCGACCGTCGCGGCGTGATCGTGCCGTCCTCGCGCGCCCGCCCGCCCCACGGTGACCGCAGTACCGGCTCCGGCCCCGGGCGACCGCTCGTGATCGGGCACCGCGGGGCGCCGGGGTACCGCCCGGAGCACACGCTGGCCTCCTACGAGCTGGCCGTCCGGATGGGCGCGGACTACATGGAGTGCGACCTCGTCCCCACCTCCGACGGCGCGCTGGTGGCCCGGCACGAGCCGGAGATCGGCGGCACCACCGACGTCGCCGAGCACCCGCGGTTCGCGGACCGCCGGACCACCAAGACGATCGACGGGACCCGCTACGAGGGGTGGTTCACCGAGGACTTCACCCTCGCCGAGCTGCGCACCCTGCGCGCGCTCGAGCGGATACCGGACATCCGCCCGCACAACCGGATCCACGACCGCCGGTACCCGATCCCGACGTTCACCGAGGTCATCGAGCTGCGCGGGCACCTGTCCGCGGAGCTGGGCCGCGAGATCGGCATCTATCCCGAGATCAAGCACTCCACCCACTTCGCCGGGCTCGGCACGGCGATCGAGCCGCGGTTCGTGGCCGCGCTGGAGCAGGCCGGGCTCAACCGCGGCGGCGCGCCGGTGTTCGTGCAGTCGTTCGAGACCACCAACCTCCGGGAGCTGCGCCGGCAGCTGGAGCTCCCGCTGGTCCAGCTCACCGACACCACCGGCGCCCCCGCCGACCTGGTCGCCGCCGGTGAGGACCGGACCTGGGCCGACCTGACCACGGCAGCCGGGCTGGCCGAGATCGCGACCTACGCCGACGTGGTCGGGCCGAACAAGGACCAGGTGATCGCCCGACGTCCGGACGGGTCGCTGGGCGAGGTGACCACGCTGGTCCCCGACGCGCACGCCGCCGGGCTGCTCGTGCACCCCTACACGTTGCGCAACGAGAACCCGTTCCTGCCGGCGGACCTGCGCTCGCCCGGGCCCCGGTCCGGCTACGGCGACCCGTTCGGCGAGTACCGGGCGTTCCTGGCGACCGGGATCGACGGCGTGTTCTCCGACCACCCCGACACCGCGCTGGCCGCCGTCACCGGCCGCTGACCCGCCCCACCGTGCACGGTCAGTGCGCGGCCAGGTGGGCCCCGATCAGCGCCGTGGTGTGGGTGGGGCGCTCCTGCTGCGGGAAGTGGCCGGTCGCCGGCAGCGTGTGGTGGGTGAACTCGCCGGCGGCCCACTTCCGGCTGGTCCGCATCGTCGCGTCCAGCACGCACGGGTCGTCGGCGCCGTGCACCTGCAGCACCGGCACGGCCACCGGCGCGGCGACGGCGCGGGCGAACCGGCGCCCGTCGGCGCGCAGCTGCGAGCGCATCGCCCACCGGTAGTACTCCAGCGAGCAGTGCGCCACGGTCGAGATCAGCATCGCCTGCCGGTTGTGCGCGACGGCGTGCGAGAAGTCGCCGGTCCCGCTCCACTCGCGGCCCGCCCAGGACCGCATGATCCGCTCGACGCGGGCGGCGCCGTCGGCGCGCAGCGAGCGCTCCGGACGCCGCGGCACCTGGAACCCGGCCATGTAGCGGCTGGCGCGTCCCTGCCCGACCGGATCGCCGAACAGCGCGTCGCGCATCGCGGTCGGGTGCGGTGCGCCGACGCCGGTCAGCGAGGTGACCAGGCGCGGGTGCAGCGAGGCGACGGTCCAGGCGATCGCGGCCCCCCAGTCGTGCCCGACCAGGTGCGCGTGCGGCTCGCCGAGGGCCCGGATCAGGCCGGCGCAGTCACCGGCCAGCGTCCACAGGTCGTAACCGCGGGGGGTCTTGTCGGTGTCGCCGTACCCGCGCAGGTCCGGGGCGGCGACGCGGTACCCCGCGTCGCCCAGCGCCACGATCTGGTGCCGCCAGGAGTACCAGAACTCCGGGAACCCGTGCAGCAGCACGACCAGCGGGCCGCGCCCGTACTCGGCGACGTGGATCCGGATGCCGTTGGCCGAGACCGACCGGTGCGTCCACCGGCCCGGCAACCGGACCGAGGAGGGCTCCGGGGAGCTCGGCCTGCCCGCCCGGGTGGCCACACCCGGCTCTAGGAGGTGCGCGCGGCGTGCCGCCCCGTCTCGGAGGTCAGCTCCCGGGGCCCGCCGTCGGGGGACTTGCCGACGCCCGAGAACACCTGCGCGGAGTCGCGCAGCGTGCTGATCGTGCGTTCGGGCTTGCGCAGCTTGCGCACCCGCAGGTAACCGATGAAACCGAACACCCCGGCCACCAGCAACATGAACAGGAACGTGATCCCGAACGCCGCGGCCCGGTTGAGCCAGAGCGCGAGGAACTCGGCCAGGGTGAAGAACAGGTAGAACAGGCTGAACAACCCGATCACCGCGGCGATCACGAAGAAGATGCTGCCCTGCACGCCCTTCTTCACCTCGGCACTGACCTCGGCCTTGGCCAGCTCCACCTCGGAGCGGACCAGCGAGGACAGGTGGGTGGTGACGTCCTTGGCCAGCGCACCGATGGACTGGTCGCGGGGGCCGGGTTCGGGCGAGAGCGGGATCGAGGGCAGGACGGGCGGAACCTCCGCGCCGCCGGACTTGCTGGTCGAGCTGGCCACCGTCTTCCCCTCCTGCACCACGCGGATTCCTGTGTCTTCCCGACCGATGGGGCCCGCGCGGCCTGCCGTCGATCAATGAGCCGTCATCGTGCCATGCGCAACCGGAGCCCGCTCGGCTGCGCCACACCTGCTTCGGGTACCGATCCGGTGACCCGCCGGGTCCGTGCGCCTATTCCTCCGGACGACCACGCAGACGCTTGGTCGCTCCCCGACGGGTCTTCGCGTCCAGGCGGCGGCGGCGCGATCCGGCCGTCGGGCGTGTCGGACGCCGCGGCGGCGGCGCCGCGGCGCTCGCCTCGGCCAGCAGCGCGGCGAGCCGCTCGCGCGCGGCCTCACGGTTGCGCAGCTGGCTGCGGTGCTCCTGGGCGACGACGGTGAGCACGCCGCCCACCAGGCGGTGCGCCAGGCGCGCCAGCACGCGTTCCCGCACCGCACCCGGCACGCCGGTCGACCCGGCCAGGTCGAACGAGAGCTCGACGCGCGAGTCCGTCGTGTTCACACCCTGCCCGCCGGGCCCCGACGCCCGGGAGAACCGCCACCGCAGCTCGGTCTCGGGCACGACGAACCCGCGGCGCACCCGGATCCCGTCTGCCTGCACGCGTCCCAGCATGACCGACGCGCGGCGCACGGCACCTCCGGGCGGCCGAGCCGTCCGGAGGTGCCGTGC
>CBIHNM010000250.1:0-5932 GCA_966211265.1 uncultured Pseudonocardia sp. | reverse complement strand
GGGCCGGTGAAGAACCGGAAGGCGTCGAAGTGCGTGCACCGGATCGACATCGACTCGACGACCTCGTCGGTGCCCGCCGCGCCGAGCCGCAGCGGCACGGCGCCGTGGCGCGGGGCGTCGGTTCGGTAGACCATGGCCCACTCGTGCAGCCCGAAGCAGGCCAGCCGGGGCGCCCGCTGCAGGGTCGCGCCGAGCAGGTCGCGCACGAACCCGGCCGTGGACCGCAGCCGGTCCGGCGCGCACCCCGCGTCGAACACGACGCCCTCGCCCGCGCGCCGGTATCCGGGCCGGGCCAGGAACTCCTCGGCGTCGTGCAGCGGCACGCCCGGGCCGGGGTTCCACGCCTCGAGCCGCGCCGGGGGGTGCGAGTAGTAGGTGAACAGGAAGTCCATCACCGGGTGCGGCTCCCCGCGGCGGCGGCGGCGCCGGTGCGGCTCGGTGTGGACCGCCACCCGTTCCCGGTGCCGGCGCGCGGCCTCGCGCCACTCCGGACCGGGCAGCGGCCGCGCCCACGTCGCGGGCCCGGCCACGCTCACACCGGAGGGCCGGGGGCGTGGGTGGCGTCGCGGACCGTGCCGACGTAGCGCTCGGTCAGGTCCTCCATCGTCACCAGCCCGATCGTGCCGCCGTGGACGTCGGTGGCCCGGGCCAGGTGCGCCCGGGAGGTGCGCAGCGTGGACATCGCGACGTCGAGCCGGGCGGTCGCGGGCACCTCGGGCAGGCTGCGGATCCGCTGCGGCGGGATCACCGTGGCAGGACCGTCGGCGAGGTCGAGCACGTCCTTGACGTGCAGGTAGCCGGTCAACCGGCCCTGCGTGCCGCGGATCGGGAACCGGGAGTAGCCGGTCCGGGCGACGGCGGTGGTGACCTGGTCGACGGTCGGGTTCGGCGGCAGGGTGATCAGGTCGCCCATCGCGACGACGACGTCGGCGACCGTGGTCTCGGCCGACCGCAGCGTCCGGGCGATCCGGCTGGACTCGTCGTCGTCGAGCAGGCCCTCGCGCTGCGAGTCGGCGATCATCTCGGACAGCTCGCCGGAGGTGAACGCGGTCTCCAGCTCGTCCTTCGGGGTGACCTTGAACAGCCGCAGCGTGGCGTTGGCGCTCCAGTTGAACACCTCGATCGCCGGGCGGGCGATCGTCGTCCAGACCAGGAACGGTGGCACCAGCAGGATCGCGGCGCGCTCCGGGCCGGCGATCGAGATGTTCTTGGGGACCATCTCCCCGAGCAGCATGTGCGCGATCACGACCAGGACCAGCGAGATCGTGAACGCGATCGGGTAGACCGCTCCCTCCGGGAGGCCGACGGCGGCCAGCGGCGCCTCGATCAGGTGCGCGACGGCCGGCTCGCCGAGGCGGCCCAGCAGGAGCGACGCGATCGTGATGCCCAGCTGCGAGGCCGCGAGCATCCGCGACAGGTCGGCCGAGGCGCCGAGCACGGTGCGCGCCCCGGACGAACCGGCGTCGGCCATCGCCTCCAGGCGGTCCTTGCGCGCCGAGATCAGCGCGAACTCGGCCCCGACGAAGAACGCGTTCGTGCCCAGCAGCGCGACGGCGGCGAGCAGCGCGAGCAGGTCGGTCATGAGCGCACCCCCGCCGTGGGAGACGCGTCGGCGGGCGTCACACCGACCGCACCCACGGGCCCGGGGCGGCCCCCGCCGGCACCGGTGAGCGCCGCGCCGTCGAGCGACAGCCGCAGCTCGGCCACCCGGTTGCGGTCACGGCGCAGCACGGTCAGCCGCCAGTCGTCGACGAGCAGGTCGTCACCCACGTCCGGGATCCGGCCCAGGCGGGTCAGCACGAGCCCGGCAAGGGTCTCGTAGTCCCCGTCCGGCATCACGAACCCGGTCGCGTCGGCGATCTCGTCGGCGCGCAGGAGCCCGGAGACCACCCAGCTGCCGTGGCCGGTGCGCCGCACCCGGGACTGCTCGGCCCGGTCGTGCTCGTCGCGCACGTCGCCGACGATCTCCTCGATCAGGTCCTCCAGCGTGACCAGGCCCGCGGTACCGCCGTACTCGTCGACCACGACGGCCATCTGCAGGCCGGAGGCGCGCAGCCGGGTCATCAGGGCGTCGCCGTCGAGGGAGCCGGGCACGGTCTCGACCGGCACCGTCATCGACCGGACCGCGGTGGTGGCGCGCTGGTCGACCGGCACGCCGAAGGCCTGCTTGACGTGCACCAGCCCGAGCAGCACGTCCGGGTCCCCGTCCTGCACCGGGAAGCGGGAGAACCCGCTGCGCCGGGACAGGGTCAGCAGGTCGGCCACGGTGTCGTCGCCGTCGACGGTCTCCATCCGCACCCGCGGGGTCATCAGCTCGTCGGCGACCCGGTCGGTGAAGCGCAGCGAGCGGTCCAGCAGGGTCGCGGTGCCCTGGTCGATGGTGCCGTGCTCGGCCGAGGACCGGACCAGCGAGCTGAGCTCGTGCGGGGACCGCGCCGAGCGCAGCTCCTCGGCCGGTTCGACGCCGAGCTTGCGGACGATCGCGTTCGCCGAGGCGTTGAGCGCGCGGATCAGCCAGCGGAACCCGGCGGCGAACCCGGCCTGGATCCACACCACCTTGCGGGCGGTGCCCAGCGGGTGCGCGATCGCGAGGTTCTTGGGCACCAGCTCGCCGAACACCATCGACAGGGCGGTCGCGATGACCAGCGACAGGACCGTCGAGACGCTGGCGGACAGCCCGGTCGGCAGGCCCACCGCCTGCAGCCCCGGGTTGATCAGCTCGGCGATGGCGGGCTCGGCGATGAAGCCGGTGGCCAGCGTCGTCACCGTGATGCCGAGCTGGCAGCCCGAGAGCTGGAACGACAGCGTCCGGTGCGCCTTCTGCACCGCCCGGGCGGGTCGGTCGCCGGCCTCGGCGACGTGCGCGTCGACCTGGCTGCGCTCCAGCGCGGTCAGCGAGAACTCCGAGGCGACCGACAGCGCGGTCCCCGCCGTGAGCACGGCGACGGCGAGCAGGCCGACCAGCGGCAGCAGCACGGTCATGTGCATGCCCCCGGGCGGGGGCGGGGCGCCGGCGGCACGGCGCAACGGCGAGGGGTCGGCCGGGTCGTGCGACCCGGCCTCCTACTGCAACCCGGCTCGGTGGGTCCTGCGGTGGGCACGAACACTCCTGGGCTGAATGGGACCCGGTCAGCGGGAAACGATACGCCGACGGCGGCGGGGCGCCCGCCGGGTGTACCCCGTGCGAGCGAGGTCACGCGGTCGCGGCGCCCGGTGAGGTCTAGGTTGGGTGCCCATGACCACGGTCCCGACACCGGCAGCGACGCCGACGCGGTCCCCGGCCCCCCGAGACGTCCCGTGCGCGGTGGCCCGGTGAGCCTCGATCCCGGACCGGCCCCCGTCGACGGCGGTGCGCCGGCCACCGCAGAGGACCCGGGTCCGCGGTCGCGGCCTTCCGGGCTGGCCAAGGGCAGTGCGTCGCCGTTCGTGGACTTCGACCGCCGCGCGTGGTCGGAGCTCGCGGCGGCCTCGACCCGGCTGCCGCTCTCGGCCGAGGAGCTCGACCAGCTGCGCAGCTTCGGCGACTTCGTCGACCTCGACGAGGTCCGCGAGGTGTACCTGCCGTTGTCGAGGCTGCTCAACATGCACGTCCGCGAGGGCGGGCGGCTCTACAACGCCTACCGGCGATTCCTCGGCGGCACCACCGCGCGCACGCCGTTCGTGATCGGGATCGCCGGGTCGGTGTCGGTGGGCAAGTCCACCACCGCCCGGCTGCTGCGGCTGCTGCTGGCCCGCTGGCCCGAACACCCCCGCGTGGAGCTGGTGACCACCGACGGGTTCCTGCACCCGAACGCCGAGCTGGAGCGGCGCGGCCTCATGCAGCGCAAGGGCTTCCCCGAGTCCTACGACCGCCGCGCGCTGTTGCGGTTCGTCTCCGAGATCAAGGGCGGGCGGGCCGAGGTCGGCGCGCCCGTGTACTCGCACCTGGTCTACGACATCGTCCCGGACGAGCGGCTCGTCGTGCGCAGTCCGGACATCCTGGTGATCGAGGGGCTCAACGTCCTGCAACCGGCCGTGTCCGGTGCGCTGACGGTCAGCGACTTCATCGACTTCTCGGTCTATGTCGACGCCGCCACCGCCGACGTCCGGCGCTGGTACGTGGAGCGGTTCCTGCGGCTGCGCGAGACCGCGTTCCGTGACCCGGCCTCGTACTTCCGCCGCTACGCCGAGCTCGACCACGAGGCCGCGGTCGCGCGCGCGGAGACGATCTGGGACGAGATCAACGCTCCGAACCTGGTGCAGAACATCCTGCCCACCCGCGGCCGGGCGAGCCTGGTGCTGAGCAAGGGCTCCGACCACAACGTCACCCGCATCCGGCTGCGCAAGCTCTAGCGTGTCCGGCCGCGACCGTGCCCTGGTCCGGAGGTCGTTCGCGATGCTGGCACCATGTCCGGATGGGTGGCGACGCGCGGACGGGCACGGTGGCGAGGGATCTCGCCGGCACCGACGAGGAGCTCGCGGCGCGGCTGCGGCTCGCCGTGGGGCGGCTGAACCGCCGGATCCGCATCGACGACAAGGAGTCGCTGCCCCCGCTGCAGCTCTCCACCCTGGTCACCGTCGAGAACCACGGGCCGCTGCGGCTGTCCGAGCTGGCGCGGCGCGAGGCCGTCACCGCGCCGACGATGTCGCGGGTGCTCACCGCACTCGACGATGCCGGGCTGGTCTGCCGGGCGGCCGACCCCGGTGACGCGCGCGGGGTCCTGATCAGCATCTCCGCGTCCGGGGTCAGCCGGCTGGCCGAGCTGCGCAGCCACCGCACGGCCCTGATCGCACGGCGCCTGGACCGCCTCGACGAGCAGCAGCGCCGCGCCCTGGAGGCGGCGCTGCCGGCCCTGGAGGCTCTGCTGGTCGACGAGGAGGACTGAGAGCCGCTGTGCGGGGCCCTCAGGCGGGCTCGCCGTCGACCTCGACCGTGACGCCGGTGTCGCCACCGTCGGCGAAGCTGAGCAGGCCGCCGATCCGGGACGACTCCGGTAACGGCTCCGGGTAGGACCAGGCGGCGTCGGTGAGCACCGTGCCCCCGGGCAGCGTGGCGTTCCAGTAGGACGACCGCCCCTTGTACGGGCAGTGCATGTGCGTCTCGCCGGGGCGCAGGGGGACCCGCACGTCGGCCGGGCGCAGGTACCAGCGGTTGGGCAGTCCCGTCTCGGACAGCACCACCGGCTCGCGGGACTCGGCGAGCACGGTGTCGCCGTGCCGGACGACGACGTGACGGTGCGTCGGCCGGACGTCGATCCGGGTGTAGGGATCGGTGAGGTGGGCGAAGACCTGCTCGTCCTCGTCGTACCAGGCGTCGGCGGCGTTCCAGTACAGCGCGGCCAGGCCCTCGAGCCACGACGCGTCGACGGTGGGCCGCGGGTAGGACCAGACCGCGTCCTCCGCGACCCGGTCGCCGACCCGCAGGCTGTGGTAGGTGGCGTCGCCCTTGAACGGGCAGTGCGTGGTGTGCTCGCTCGGGACCAGGACGTCGGCGTCGATGTCGGCGACGGGGACGTAGAGCACCGGCAGCAGGTTCGACTCGTGCACCAGCTGCCCCGCCCGGGTGTCGAGGACGGTGCGCCCGGCGAACTCGGCGCGTACCCGGCGCGGGAACGGGTGCATCAGCAGCTTGTGCGGCGGGCCGTCGATCCGGTAGTTCACCGACGTCGGGGCGTAGGGCGACAGCGGTCCGTCGGTGCGGGTCAGGCCCACGGGGGCTCCTCAGCTCGGGGGTACGTACCTGCCCCGCCTCAACACCGCCGCGCCCACCCGGAATTCCCCCCCCCCGGCCCCCCCCCGCCCCCGCCGCCCCCCCCCCCCCCCCCGCCGCACGCTCGCGCCCCCCGAAACGGCCTGTCTACCTCCTCGGCAATGCGTTCGACGCCAGGACCGCAGGCGACCAGATGATCGAGCGTGCCGCATTCGGGACAGGCTTCCGGCGTTGGCTCGCTGT
>CBIHNM010000249.1:0-5950 GCA_966211265.1 uncultured Pseudonocardia sp. | reverse complement strand
GGTCGCCGCGGTGGGGGCACGCGCGTGGGCCCGCCCGCGCCGCCGTTGTTTGAGAGCGCCCGGGGGGTTGGGCTGGTCGTGATGCCGCCCATCCCCACCGACGGTGGGGTGGGGCAGGATCGGGGTGTGGCTGACTCCCGCGACCCGGTCGCCGACCTGCGGCGGATCGCGTTCCTGCTCGAACGCGCCCACGAGTCGACCTACCGGGTGCGCGCGTTCCGCACCGCGGCGGCCGCCCTGCGCGGCAAGGACGCCGACGAGCTCGCCCGGCTGCGCGCCCAGGGCGAGCTCGTCGGCCTGCGCGGGGTCGGCGAGGTCACCGCGCGCTGCGTCGCGGAGTCCCTCGACGGCGAGGAGCCGGTCTACCTGCGCCGCCTGGAGGCCACCGAGGGCACCCCGCTCGACGCGGCGGCCCGGGAGCTGCGGGAGTCGCTGCTCGGCGACCTGCACTCGCACACCGACGCCTCCGACGGCGGTTCGCCGCTGCAGGAGATGGTCGAGACCGCGATCGCGCTCGGGCACTCCTACCTCGTCGTCACCGATCACTCGCCGCGCCTGCGGGTGGCCAACGGGCTGTCCGCGGACCGGTTGCGCGCCCAGATCGAGCAGGTCGGCGCGCTCAACACCCGGCTGCGCGGGCACGGTTCGACGTTCCGGGTGCTGACCGGCATCGAGGTCGACATCCTCGACGACGGCGCGCTGGACCAGGACCCCGACCTGCTCGATCAGCTCGACGTCGTCGTGGCCAGCGTGCACTCCACGCTCCGGATGCCCGGCGAGCAGATGACGCGGCGGATGCTCACCGCCGTCGCGAACCCCCGGGTCGACGTGCTCGGGCACTGCACCGGTCGGATGGTCACCGGCAAGCGCACGCGACCGCCGTCGGACTTCGACGCGCCCCGGGTGTTCGAGGCGTGCGCCGAGCACGGCGTCGCCGTCGAGATCAACTCCCGGCCGGAGCGGCTGGACCCGCCCAAACGCCTGCTGCGCCTGGCCGTGGAGGCCGGCTGCGACTTCTCGATCGACACCGACGCGCACGCCCCGGGGCAGCTGGACTGGCTCGACGGCGGCTGTGCCCGCGCCGTCGCCTGCGGCGTGCCGGCCGATCGGGTGCGCAACACCTGGGACGTGGGCACCCTGCTGTCCCACCGCGGCTGACCGGGCCCGCCCGCTCACCGCATCTCGAAGTCCGCGAAGTCGAACCCCGGTGACACCACGCAGCTGACGAGCGCCGGCTCCCCGCCGCGCAGCGCCGCCGACTGCCAGACCCCGGCCGGGACCTCGATCTGGGGGTGCGCCCCGCCACGTCCGGGGGGTCCGAGCAGTGAGGTCCGTGACTCCTGCGGTGCCTCGCCCTCGCCACCGAGAGTGAGCGCGATCGGGGACCCGGTGTGCCAGCACCACAGCTCCGCCGAACGGACCCGGTGCCAGCGCGACGTCCCGTCGAGCAGGTAGAGGATCGCGGTCGCGGTCGGTCGCGGACCGTGCGCGGTCGGCACCGTGACCGGGGAGGTCCAGGTCCGGCGGAACCAGCCGCCCTCCGGGTGGGCGGCCAGGTCGAGGGCGGTGACGAGCTCCGGGACGGACATCGGGACAGTGTCCCGCACCGTCACCGCCGGTGACCATGAGTGAGATTGCACTCGCTAACGGTGCACGATCGGGGGCACTCCGAACGGGTGGAAGAGCTAGCGTCGGTCACGATCTGCGGTGAAATGAGTGCAGTCCTGAGATTCGAGTGACGGGAGAGACGAACGGTGCGTACGCACGTGATGTCCCGATCCCTGGCCGTTCTCGCCGCCACCGCGGTGGGGGCGGCGACGGTGGTCGGCACGGCGGCCACGGCCGAGGCTGCGCCCGCGCCGGTCCGGTCCGCGGCGCCTGCCGCCCCCGCCGGGAACTGCCCGACCACCGCCGCCCAGAAGCTCGGCTGGGGCCAGCCGACCCGGGCCTCGGAGTTCGACGGCACGGCGGTGCCGCCGGACTGGCACCCCTACGGCCCCGAGCCCGGCCACGACAAGCAGGGCATCCGCACGCCGGAGGCGGTCAGCGTCGCCGACGGCATGATGTCGATCAACGCGAAGCAGGACGGCACGACCGGCGCGGTCAGCTGGCATCCCGGCCAGCAGTACGGCCGCTGGGAGTCCTGCGTGCGCTCGGAGAAGGGCCAGGGCGGGCTGAACGCGCTGCTGCTGCTCTGGCCGGTGGCCGAGAACTTCCCGGTCGGCGGCGAGATCGACTGGATGGAGATCGGCGACGACTCCCGGCAGGAGACCGGGTTCTTCCTGCACTACGGGGAGAACAACGACCAGGAGTCGGCGACCGTGCGCAACGACGCCACGAAGTGGTCGGCCTACGCGCTGGAGTGGACCCCGGACAAGATCACGGTCTTCGTCAACGGCGAGGAGTGGTACTCCACGACCGAGAAGGACCACCTGCCGCCCGGCCCGATGAACATGACCATGCAGATGGACTACTTCCCCGAGGCCGGGGGTCCGTCGGCGATGCACATGGACTGGGCGCACCAGTGGGCGCTGCCGGAGAGCAAGCCCGCCGAGCTGACCCTGGCCCCGGGGGCGCCGGCCACCGGCCAGCCGCGGGACTACCCGGCCCGCAAGCCGCGTGCCCAGGACGGTGCGGCCCCGCCGGAGCAGGGCTCGGGCGACACCTCGTCCTCGGGTGACCAGGCGGGTGCGGACCCCACCGGTGACTCGGGCGGGGACTCCGCGGGCGCGGAGTCGTCCGGGCAGGACGGCGGTGCGCAGCGGTCCGGTACCGCGCGCACCACGCCGCGGGTGCGCACGTTGCACCCCACGACCACCGGCTGAGCCGGACACCCCACGGATTCGTGGGCGGCGGGGGACGCACGGAACTGGGGCCGCCCCTCGCCGCCCACGTCCTCGTCCCGGTGCCGGGGCGCCGGGTCGCTACAGGCCCAGGTCGGCCGGGCCGGGCGGGTCCGCGCCGTGGCGCGAGCAGGTGATCGCCGCGGCCGCACCCGCCTCGTCGAGCACCGCGTCCAGGGTCGTGGCGTCGATCCGGTAGAGGTCGTCGCGGGCACCGGCGCCGAGCAGGCCACGCCGGTGCAGCCCGGCCAGCATCGCCGCGGAGAAGCTGTCCCCGGCCCCGACGGTGTCCACCACCTCGACCTTCGTCCCCGGGCGGACGGTGTGCAGCCCGCTCGCGGACCCGGCGACCACCCCCTCGCCGCCGAGCGTGACCGCGACGACCGCCGGGCCCAGCTCCAGCCACTCGGTGATCACGTCGGAGGGCTCGCGGCCGGGCAGGAGCCAGCGCAGGTCCTCGTCGCTGACCTTGACCACGTCGGCCAGCCCGAGCAGCTCGTGCACCCCGTCCAGGACCTCGGCCGGGTCGCCCATCAGCAGCGGCCGGCAGTTCGGGTCGTAGCTGATCGTCGCGGTGTCCACGGCGTGGCTCATCAGGGTGCGCAGCTCGTCCGCGCCGGGCGGGGTGGTCAGCGCGAGCGAACCGGAGTGCAGGGCCACGACCGGCGTCGTGCCGTCCGGGGACAGCGCGCCGGCGAGCTCGTCGGCACTCCACTGCCAGTCGGCGGTCCCCGAGATCCGGAAGTCGTAATGGGCCACGCCGTCCTCGTCGACCTCCACCAGGGCCAGCGAGGACGGTTCGTGGGCCACGACCGCGTGCCGGAGGTCGACGCCGTTGTCGGCCAGGTGGGCGCGCAGACGACGGCCCAGCAGGTCCTCGGCGATCCGCGCGAGCATCCGCACCGGTACGCCGAGGCGGGCCAGGCCGACCGCGACGTTGGCCGGGCTGCCGCCGGGAGCGAGCTCGAAGTAGCCCGTCGCGGGAGCGGGCACGATGTCGACCAGGGCCTCCCCGGCGACCGCGATCACACCGCCGGCGTCGCCGCGGGGCGCACCGGGCGCGGGGGTACCGGACATGGCGGTCACTCTGCCACGGTCCGCGGGGGCTCTGGTACTCATGGGAGGTGCCCCGGAAGATCCCGGTCGTCGTGCTGGCCGGGTTCCTCGGAGCCGGCAAGACGACCCTGTTGAACCATCTGCTCGTCGCCGGAGGCGACGCGCGGATCGGTGTCGTCGTCAACGACTTCGGTGCCGTCGGGATCGACGCGATGCGCCTGGCCGGGCAGGCCGGGGCGATCGTCGGCCTGGGCAACGGCTGCCTGTGCTGCGAGGTCGGCGAGGACGGGGTGGGCGCGATCCTGGAGCGGCTGACCCGGCGCCGCGACGAGATCGACGTCATCGTGATCGAGGCCAGCGGCATCGCCGAGCCGGGCACGCTGGTGCAGCTGGTGCTCGACGCGGCCGGGCCGCACCTGGTGTTCGGCGGCCTGGTCGAGGTCGTCGACGTGGCCGAGTTCCTCGCCAGCCGGTCGCGGCACCCGCAGCTGGACTCCCACGTCGGCCTGGCCGACCTGGTGGTGCTGAACAAGATCGACCGGGTGGACCCGGGCACGCTCTGGCGGGTCCGGCGGCTGTGCCGAGAGGCGAACCCGCGGGCGCCGATCGTGCCGGTGCGCGACGGCGCGGTCGACCCCGCGCTGCTGTTCGACATCGAGGTGGTGCCGGGGCGCCAGCTGATGCTCGGCGAGCAGGTGGGCCCCGACCACGACCACGGGACGCACCTGCACGCCGGCTACCAGAGCGTCTCGTTCGTCTGCGACGAGCCGCTCGACGCCGCCCGCCTGCGCGCGCTGCTCGACGCCCGCCCGGCCGGGCTGTACCGGATCAAGGGCTCGGTCCGGTTCTCCGCCGCGCCCGCCCGGGAGCGCTGGGACCTGCACACGGTCGGGCGCTACGTCCGGTTCCACAAGGCGCGCTGGGACACCGGCGAGCCCCGCCGGACCAGCCTGGTCCTGATCGGGACCGGGCTGGAGCCGGACGCGCTGGAGGGCCAGCTGCGGGCCTGCGTCGCCGACGAGGGCTCGCGGCGCGACCCGGACGCGATGCTGCCGGTGCTCCGCTACGCCACCCGGTGAGGCTGTCCCGGGTGCCCGGAGGGTCCGGGCTCAGACCGCCTGCAGGCCCGGCCCGGTCACGGGCTCGACGAGCCGGTTCAGCGCGTCCTCGGCCCACTGCTGCTCCTGGGCGACCGCGGCCCACAACAGCGACCCGAGCGTGCGGGACGGGTCGACCCGGCCCGAGACCCAGGACGGGCTCGCGGCCAGGCGCTCGGCCCGGCGGCACAGCGCCCACGCCACCGACCCGCGGTCGGTGACGTCGACCGCGTAGCGGCCGTGCCCGTGCCGGGCCCGGTAGCGCCGGACCGGGTTGGTGCCGGCGTGGATCACCGCGAGCAGGGCCGCGGCGAGCGCGAACCCGCTCGGCAGCGCGAGCAGGAACGTCAGGGCCGACCACGCCCAGCTGTCGCCGCCGACCCAGACACCGGTCACCGCCGAGCCGACGACGACGGTCGCCACGATGCTCCCGGCGGGGAGGCCGGTGTAGACCAGGTCGCCCTGCTCGTCGATCACGTAGTGGGTTCCCGAGAGGAGTTCGGGGTCGTGGACCCGGTACCCGGAAAGGGTCCTGACCAGGGTCGGGAGGCGGTCGGCCGGAGCGCCGGTGACGAAGTCGTTCATGATGGTGCTCGTTCTGCAGCTGTGACGCTCGCGGCCCACCGGATGGCCGTCGCGCACGGATCGTCGGCCATGGGGCGGGCACCGTTACACGCTGTGCTGCACGTCACGAACCGGGATGCGGCCAGGCGTCGCCCCAGCCGGTGTCGCGCGCCGCGCGGTAGTGCTCGCGGCGGCTCTTGGGCACCGGCCGGTCGACGATCTCGCCGTCGGCCGTGCACAGCCGCAACGTGACCAGACCCTTGCGTTGCACGGGGTGTCGCACGACCCGGTTCCCGGCGTGCCCGGACGACGCGCGGGTCGCGACGACGTAGGCGAACTTCTCGTCCTCGTGCCCGAGCGTGCCGCCCTTGAGACTGCGGTGGCGTGAGG
>CBIHNM010000248.1:0-6028 GCA_966211265.1 uncultured Pseudonocardia sp. | reverse complement strand
CGGTTTCGCGGCGGCCGACTTGGCGGCAGCCGGTTTCGCGGCAGCAGGCTTCGCGGGTTTCGCGGCGGACTTGGCGGCGGGCTTCTTCGCGGCCGGGGCCTTCGCCGCCGGGCCCTTCGCGGTGGCGCCCTTGGCCGTCGCGCCCTTGCCCGCGGCGGCGGTCGCCCCACCCTTCGCCGGCGCGGCCTTGGTACCGCGCTTCGCCGCGGACCTGCGCCCCCCGGCGTCGCCCGCGGTGCCCGAACCGTCCGCGTCGCCCCGGGCACCGCCCGCCGAACGGGCGGCACGCGGTGGCCGCCGCGGCGCACTGGTCGCCCCGGCGGCCGCGTCGGCGCTGCCACCGATCCGCTCCCGGAACGCCGCGCCCGGGCGGAACGAGGGCACGACGGTCTCCGGGACCGGCACCGTCTCGCCCGTCCGCGGATTGCGCGCGACCCGGGCCGCCCGACGGCGGGCCTCGAAGACGCCGAAACCGGTCAACGTCACCGAGTTCCCCGCGCCCACGGTCTCCACGATGACGTCGACCACTCCGTCGACCGCCGCAGCGGCCGTCCTGCGGTCGCCGAGTCGGGCGGTCAGCGCCTCGACCAGCTGGGCCTTGTTCATGACCCCGCACGGTAAGGGGTTTCCCAGGGCCACACCAGATCCGCGAGCACGATCCCACCGTCGAACCCCCCACCGGTACAGGTCCGAACGAGTGGTCGTCGTCACACCGACGACTACCACTCGAACGGTGGTTCCCCGGTGGTCGCCGGTCACCCGAGGGCGTCAGCCTCCCGTGGTCGTGGGCATCCGGGACGGGCGGGTGGCTTCGAACGCGTCGATCGCGTCGGCGTGCCGCAACGTGAGCCCGATGTCGTCGAGGCCCTCCAGCAGCCGCCAGCGCGCGTAGTCGTCGATGTCGAACGAGACGGTGATGTCCTTGGCCTGCACGGTCTTCTCCCGCAGGTCCACGGTCACCTCGGTACCCGGTTCGTTCTCCAGCAGCTTCCACAGCAGCTCGACGTCGGGCTGCGCCACCTCGGCCGCGACCAGACCGGCCTTGGCCGAGTTGCCGCGGAAGATGTCGGCGAAGCGCGAGGAGATCACGACCCGGAACCCGTAGTCCATCAGCGCCCAGACGGCGTGCTCGCGCGAGGAACCGGTCCCGAAGTCCGCGCCGGCCACCAGCACCGACCCGCGCGAGAACGGCTCGTTGTTCAGCACGAAGCTCGGGTCACCGCGCCAGGCGGAGAACAGGCCGTCCTCGAACCCGGTGCGCGTCACGCGCTTGAGGTAGACGGCGGGGATGATCTGGTCGGTGTCCACGTTGGAGACACGCAGCGGCACACCGATCCCGGTGTGGGTGGAGACGGCGTCCATCAGTCCAGGTCCTCCGGTGAGCTCAGCGTTCCGCGGACGGCGGTCGCGGCCGCGACCAGCGGCGAGACCAGGTGGGTACGCCCACCCTTGCCCTGCCGTCCCTCGAAGTTGCGGTTCGACGTCGACGCGCAGCGCTCGCCGGGGGCGAGCTGGTCGGGGTTCATTCCCAGGCACATCGAGCACCCGGCGGAGCGCCACTCGGCGCCGGCGCCGGTGAAGACCTTGTCCAGGCCCTCCTCCTCGGCCTGGAACCGGACCCGCATCGAGCCGGGCACGACCAGCATCCGCACCCCGTCGGCGACCCGGCGGCCGTCCAGGATCTGCGCGACCGAGCGCAGGTCCTCGATCCGGCCGTTCGTGCAGGACCCGACGAACACCGCGTCCACCGCCACCTCACGCAGCGGCGTACCGGCGGTGAGCCCCATGTAGTCCAGGGCCTTGCTGGTCGAGGCGCGCTCCCCCTCGTCGGCGATCGAGGCGGGGTCCGGGACGTTCCCGGCCAGGGGGAGCCCCTGGCCCGGGTTGGTCCCCCAGGTGACGAACGGGGTCAGCGTGTCCGCGTCGATGTCGACGACCTTGTCGAAGGCGGCGTCCTCGTCGGTCCGCAGCGCGCGCCAGGCCGCGACCGCCTCGTCCCACTGCTCGCCCTTCGGGGCCCGGTCCCGGCCGGACAGGTAGGCGAACGTCGTCTCGTCCGGGGCGATCATGCCGGCGCGGGCGCCGGCCTCGATGGACATGTTGCAGATCGTCATCCGGGCCTCCATCGACAGGTTGTCGATGACGTTGCCGCGGTACTCGAGCACATGCCCCTGACCGCCGCCGGTACCGATCTGGGCGATCACCGCGAGGATCACGTCCTTGCTCGTCACGCCCGGGCGCAGGGTGCCGTCGGAGGAGTTGACGTTGATCGCCATCGTCCGGAACGGCTTGAGCGGCAGCGTCTGGGTGGCCAGCACGTGCTCGACCTCGGAGGTGCCGATGCCGAACGCCATCGCACCGAACGCACCGTGGGTGGAGGTGTGCGAGTCACCGCAGACGACGGTGGTGCCGGGCTGGGTGAGCCCGAGCTGGGGCCCCACGACGTGCACGATGCCCTGCTCGGCGTGGTTCATCGGGTAGAGCTCGACGCCGAACTCCGCGCAGTTGCGGCGCAGCGTGTCCACCTGGGTGCGTGAGACCTCGTCCGCGATCGGGGCGAGGACGTCGAGCGTGGGGACGTTGTGGTCCTCGGTGGCGATCGTGAGGTCCGGGCGGCGCACCGGACGGCCGGCCAGGCGCAGGCCGTCGAACGCCTGCGGGCTGGTCACCTCGTGCACGAGGTGCAGATCGATGTAGAGCAGGTCGGGCTCCTGCCCCTCACCCTTGCGGACCAGGTGCTGGTCCCAGACCTTCTCGGCCAGCGTGCGTCCTCCGCTCTCGGACACGGCGCTCGCCTCCCTTCTCCGGCTCGTGGGCCCCGGTGGTGGTGTGGAAAACGATCTCCCCGTTCTGGACATTCCAGATAGTGGGAAGATAGTATCGAGGCGTGGAACAGTCTAGCGGAATCGGCGTGCTCGACAAGGCCGTGGGGGTACTGCGCGCGACCGCCCAGGGCCCGTGCGGGCTGGCCGAGCTCTGCGACCGCACGGGCCTTCCCCGGGCGACGGCACACCGCCTGGCGGTGGGGCTGGAGGTGCACGGCCTGCTGCATCGTGCGGCGGACGGCCGGTGGCACCCGGGGCCGACCCTCGGCGAGCTCGCGGGCGGGCACCCGGACCCGCTGCTCGAGGCCGCGTCGGCGGTCCTGCCCCGGCTGCGCGACATCACCGGCGAGAGCGTGCAGCTCTACCGCCGTGACGGCACCCACCGGATCTGCATCGCGGTCGCCGAGCCGCCCAGCGGGCTGCGCGACACCGTCCCGGTCGGGACCCGGCTACCGATGACGGCCGGATCCGGGGCCAAGGTGCTGGCCGCCTGGGCGGACCCGGCGACCCAGCGCGTCATCCTCGGCGACGCCACGTTCTCCGACCGGGTCCTGATCGACGTCCGCCGGCGCGGCTGGGCGCAGAGCGTCGCCGAACGCGAGTCCGGGGTCTCCAGCGTCTCGGCGCCGGTCCGCGACGCCGGCGGCCAGGTCGTCGCCGCGGTCTCGGTCTCCGGGCCGGTCGACCGGATCGGCCGCCGTCCCGGCGTCCGCTGGGCCGCCGACCTGCTGGCCGCGGCCGAGGCGCTGCAGCACCGGCTCTGAGCGCCGCCCGCCGGGCGTGGGCGCCTGCCGTCCGATCGGGGTCGGAGGCCGACTACCGTAGGTCGCCGTGGACCCGGCAGTCCTGCCGGGCGTGAACGCGCAAGTACCGGGGAGACGATGAGCTACCTGCTCGGGATCGACGTCGGCACGACCAGGACGGCGGCCGCGATCAGTCGCACCGCCGCGCCCGGCACCCCGGAGATGATCACGTTGGGTGACCGTTCGGTCGACGTCCCGTCGGTGGTGCTGCTCTCCGAGGAGGGCACGATGCTGGTCGGCGAGGCCGCCGAGCGGCGTGCCGTCGACGAGCCCGACCGGGTGGCCCGCGAGTTCAAGCGCCGCCTCGGCGATCCGACGCCGGTGTCGCTGGGCGGCAGGCCGTTCACCCCGCAGGACCTGTCCGCGCTGCTCGTGCGGCACGTCGTCGATGTCGCCGCCCGCCGTGAGGGCGCCCCTCCGGACCGGATCGCGGTGACCCACCCCGCGTCCTGGGGCGCGCACAAGAAGGAGCTGCTCGGCTCGGCCCTGGCCTCGGCCGGGCTGACGGTCACGTTCCTGGCCGAACCGCAGGCCGCCGCCGTCTGTTACGCCGGGGCCGAGCGGGTCGAGCCCGGCTCCACGATCGCCGTCTACGACCTCGGCGGCGGCACGTTCGACGCCGCCGTCGTCCGCAAGGACGCCGCACCGGACGTCGGCGGCGGCTTCACGCTGCTCGGCCGCCCGGAGGGCGTGGAGTTCCTCGGCGGTGTCGACTTCGACCAGGTCGTGTTCGACCACGTCCGGGCCGCGGTCCCGGAGGCCTTCGCCGGCCTCGACGAGTCCGATCCGCAGACCTGGGCCGCGGTGGCACGGCTGCGCCGGGACTGCTGCGAGGCCAAGGAGGCGCTCTCGGCCGACACCGAGGTCACGATCCCGGTGTGGCTCGGTGGCGGCCGGCACACCGTCCGGCTGCACCGCGGCGAGTTCGAGGACCTGATCCGCCCGGCGCTGGAGGACAGCGTCACCGCGCTGTGCCGGGCCGTGGCCTCGGCCGGGCTCGAGCCGGCCGGGCCGACCTCGGTGCTGCTGGTGGGCGGGTCCTCGCGGATCCCGCTGGTGGCCCAGATGGTCTCCGAGCGGCTCGGACGCCCGGTCTCGGTGGATGCCGACCCGAAGAACACGATCGCCAAGGGGGCCGCGGCCACCCTGGCCGGTCCGGACGTGGGCGCCGCGGCGGCACCGGGTGGTCCACCGGGAACGGGCGGGGCATCGGGATCGGGCGGATGGTCCGCGGGCGCCGCACCGGGTGCGGGTGCCGCGGCCGGCGTCGTCGGTGCGGGAGCCGCCGGTGTCGGCGCGACCGGGGGTGGGGGCACGGCGGGCGAGCCGGTGACCGACCGGATGCCGGCCGGCGCGACGGCCGAACCGGGCACCGAGTACCTGGACCCGTCGCAGGCCGGGACCGCCTACGTGGCGCAGGGCTACGACTCCCGGGAACCACCGACCGAACAGCTCCCCGCGCTCGGGCCCGGCGGGTACGGCGCCGGACTTCCCGCGGGCGGGTACCCGGGGCCGGGCCACCCCGGCGACGGCCGCCCGACCGAGGGCTACGCCGCTGACGGCGGGTACCCGGGCGACACCGCGCTGGCTCCCGAGCCCGCAGCCCGTCACGGCCGGTCGCCGGCCCTGCTGATCGGTGCCGGCGGCGTGGTCGCCGCCGTGGCCGTGATCGGGGCCGTCCTGTTCTGGCCGAACGAGCAGACGGTGAGCAACGCCACGCCCCGGCTCCCGGAGCTTCCGACGACGTCCGCGCCCGCCCCCACGACCTCGGTGCAGCCGGACCCGGCCGATGCGCGGAGCACGGAACCGCAGACGCAGGAGCGCACGACCGAGCAGCAGGCGCCCCGGCCGCCGAGCCCACCACCGCCGGTCGTGGTCCCGCCCGTGCTGCCGACGACGCCGGTGCCGACCACGACCACGACCACCACGCCGTCGCCCAGCGCGTCCCCGTCGGCGACGTCCTCGCTGCCCGGCAACGGTGGTCCGCCGCCCCCGCCGCCGTGACCTGCGCGCCCGGGCCGCCGGTCACGGCCGTCCCGGGCGGGAGCACCGCGTGGCGGGCGCCACCGTGCCCGTCACAGCGAGAAATCCCCCACTCCGAACCGGAGTGGGGGATTCTCGTGTGTAGCCCCGAGGGGATTCGAACCCCCGCTACCGCCTTGAGAGGGCGGCGTCCTAGGCCGCTAGACGACGGGGCCGCGGCATGAAATTCGATGTGCTGGAAACATGCGTTTCCGCTGGGGTACCAGGACTCGAACCTAGACTAACTGGACCAGAACCAGTCGTGCTGCCAATTACACCATAGACCACTGTTTTGCTGGCGTTCGGTGCCCGGTCACAACGGTCCGGGAACCGACCAGAAACCTTACACGCGCGGTCGTTTCGGCTCCAAAACGCCCG
>CBIHNM010000247.1:0-6060 GCA_966211265.1 uncultured Pseudonocardia sp. | reverse complement strand
GCCTCGACACCCCGCCCGGGCGATCTCAGCGGTCACCGAGCGCGGCGCGGACCCGCTGCGCGACCTCCGCGCGCTCGTCCGGGACGGAGTGCCGAGGCCCGGTCCGCAGCCGCACGCCGTCGCCGCCGTAGCGCGGGATGACGTGCAGGTGCGCGTGGAGGACCTCCTGGCCGGCGGACGCGCCGTCGGCCAGGAACAGGTTCGTGCCGGTCATCGGGACGCCGGTCCCGCCGTCTCCGCCGACGACGGGCCGCACGCGCCACCGCCGCGGGGCGGCCGGGCGGCCGGAGTGGCGCAGGCCGGCCGCCCGCAGCGCCACCGCGAGCCGCCGGGCCAGCACCGTCATCGCCGCGGCGTCGTCGTCGGAGAGCTCGGCCAGACCCGTGCCGTGCCGGCGCGGCACCACCAGAAGGTGCCCCGGCGTGATCGGGGCGGCGTCGCAGAACGCGACCACGCGCGGGGTCTCGGCCACCAGGTCGGCGGGAGCGGTACCGGCCACGATCCGGCAGAACACGCAGTCCACGCCGCGATCCTGCACCCTCTCCGGCGCGACCGGCACGAGGACCGCCTGCGACGGGTGCACCCGTCCGTGTGCCCCCCCGGGACTGCCGCGTCCGCTCGGATGCGGCAACCTGCACGCGTTCACGATCATCGAACCAGGGGGCACCATGAGCGCGACCCAGCTGCGGGTGAGCCGGATCATCGACGCGCCGGCCCGGCGGATCTTCGACCTGCTGGTCGATCCGACCAGGCACGCCGACATCGACGGCTCCGGGATGCTGCGCGGTGCCGCCGGTACGACCGGTCCGATGGCCGGCGTCGGCGACGAGTTCTTCATGGACATGCACCAGGACGCGCTCGGTGCCTACCGGATGGTCAACAAGATCGTCGCCTTCGAACGCGACCGCCTGATCGGCTGGCAGCCCCGGATGGACCAGGCCCCCGAGTCCGCCCCGGAGATGGGCGGGCACGGCCCGCGCGGGCAGACCTACACCTACGAGCTGGCCGACGGCGGCGGGGCCACCACCGTCACCCAGGTCTACGACTGGAGCGCCGTCACCGCACCGGAGATCATCGCCCGGATGCCGCGGGTGTCCGAGGCACAGCTGCTCGCCACGCTGGACCGTCTGGCCGTCGCGGTCGGCGGCTGACCGCCCTCCGCGGGCCGCCTGCGCAGGCCTGCCGCGGGGTGTCCCCGCCCACATGTGACCCGCTCGTGGCCTCGCCGACGGGTTCGCGCCGTTTCGATGTCGCCGTCTGCGGGCACCCTTGGTCCAGTGACAGGCGTGGTCGGACCACGGGTGCTCTGCACGGCCCCCGCGCCGTCACCGAGACCGCGCGCCGGATGGCGCCTGCGGTCCGGGCCCCCCGTCCGACCGATCGCCGGCGTACGACGACCAGACAGGAGGACCCCATGGCGGATCGTCATGTCATCCCGGCCGAGGACGGCTGGCACGTGGAGAAGGAGCAGGCCCAGCGCGCGAGCGCGAAGGTCGCCACCCAGGCCGAGGCCGTGACGCGAGCGGTCGAGATCATCGCCAACGACGGCGGCGGCAACCTCGTGGTGCACGGCGCCGACGGTCAGGTCCGCGAGACCCGCACCATCGAGTCCGACGCCGACGACACCGGCACCACGGCGGCGCGGGCCACCGCGAACGCCACCGCCACCGGAGCCGCCGACAAGGCGGCCGCCGCCGCGGACAAGACCTCGAAGACCGCCGGTTCGGTCGCGAAGGACACCTCGACCACCGGCCGGAAGGTCGCGGGCCAGACCCGCACCGGCGCGCGGAGGGCCGCCTCGAACGCCGGGGACGGCGCGGACGAGGTCGCGGCCGAGGCCAGGAAGGCCCGCAACGGCTCCAAGGACACCGCACAGGCCGGCAAGGCCGCCGCGGACGCCGCGCGTCGCACCGGCGAGCAGGTGGCCGGGCAGGCCTCGCGCACCGGACGTCAGGTCGCCGGCGAGGTCGGCGCCTCCGGGCGCCGCTCGGCCGAGACCGTCGCGGCCACCGCCCGCCAGGGCGCCGACCAGGCCGTCTCCGCCGCCGACCGCGCGGACGCGGTCTCGGAGAGCGTCGAGGGTGAGCTGGACTCCACCGGGACCCGGCTCGCCGAGCGCGTGCACGTGAGCAGCGAGCGCGCCGCCGAGCAGGTCGACCAGGCCGTCGAGCGCCTGACCCGGGCCGCGCGGCCGCTGAACCCGATCCGCGTCGTGGGCCGGGTCGCCGCCGGCACCGTCGCGACCGCGTTCGGCGTGTCCGGCGTCGTCGTCTCGCGCACCGGCAAGCTGCTGCAGATCGGCACCCGCAGGGCCGCCGGCAAGCCCTGATCCGCAGAACACGTCACGGGCCCGTCCGGCCGATGCCGGGCGGGCCCGTTCGTGTCCGCGACGTCTACGATCATGATCTTGCGTGAGAAGGACGGGGTGGGATGCGGGCGGACGCGGTCGCCAACCGGCGGCGGATCCTCGCCGCGGCCGGGGCGGTGTTCGGCGAGCTCGGCGCCGAGGCGCCCACCGAGGAGGTGGCGCGGCGTGCCGGGGTGGGCATCGGCACCGTGTTCCGGCACTTCCCGACCAAACACGATCTCGTCGAGGCGACGCTCGTCGCGCACCTGGACGGGCTCACCGCGCACGCCGCGGACCTCGCCGCCTCCGGCGAGGCCGGGCCGGCCCTGCACGCGCTGCTGCGCGAGATCGCCCGGACCGGGACCGCGGTGCCGGGATCGGGCCCGACCGGCTACCCGGCCGCCGATGCGGCCTCGGACGCGCTGCGCGCCGCGGTGGGCACGCTCCTGGACCGGGCCCAGGACGCCGGCGACGTCCGGGCGGACGTGTCGGCCGACGAGGTCTACTTCCTGATCGGCGGCCTGGCCCGGGCCGGGGCCGAGCGGCCGGGCGACGGCGCGGTGCGCCGCCGTGCGGTCGACGTCGTCGTCGACGGCCTGGCCGGCCCGGTGCGACCGGCTCAGCCGGGCGGGCGCAGGAGGTAGTCGCCCGCGTCGTCGCTCCAGGCCATCGCCACCATGTCGCGGGCGCGGGCGGCCTTGGCGAAGGACAGGAAGCTGCCGAACCCGTAGCGCTTCTCGTCGAAGTCGGGCATCCGCTTGCGGAGCTGGTTCTTCAGCCGGCTCAGCGGGGGCGCCGACCCGGACGCGGCGAGCTCGCCCACGACGTCGACCAGCAGCGCGAACGCGTCCGCGTCGGCCGGGGAGTCCTCCGGGAAGCCGACCTCCGGGTCGCCCTGGGCCGAACCCTGGCTCAGGAGCAGCACGCCCTGGTTCTCCAGGTGACGCAGCAGCTCGCCGAACCCGCGGAAGCCGTGGTCGGACTCGTCGAACGTGGGGTCCTTGCGCAGGATCGCCCGCTTGAGCCGCGAGGCCAGCACCGGCCCGTCGGAGTGCCGCAGCAGGCCGGTCAGGGTGCTGCCGACCAGCGCGGCGACGTCGAGCTCCTCGCTGTTCGACGCGACCGGCTCGTCGACCGGGTCCTCCGCCGGCTCCGAGGTGACCACCGGGACGGCCGTCGCGGCGGGCGTCCCGACCGGGACGGACGCGCCGCCGGGTCTCGCGGCCCCGCGCCGCCGCCCCCGCGGGCGCGGCTCGATCGTCGGCTCGACCCCGGGCAGGCGGTCGTAGAACAGGAACTCGTCGCAGGCCGGGGGCAGCAACGCCGAGGTCGAGTCCTGCACCCCGATCCCGATCACGCGCTTGTCCAGCTCGCGGAGCTTGTGCATCAGCGGCGTGAAGTCGGAGTCACCGGTGCCGATCGCGAACGTGGTGACGAAGCCGCGCTCGTAGGCCAGCTCGATGGCGTCCACGGCGAGCTTGATGTCGGCGGCGTTCTTGCGCGAGCCGCCGATCCGCTGCGGGATCTCGATCAGCTCCACCTGCGCGCGGGCCATCAGCCGGCGGTCCTCGTCGAAGGCCGACCAGTCGGCGTAGGCGCGTCGGACCACGACCCGGCCCCGCTCGGCCAGCGCGTCGGCCAGCGGACCGAAGTCGAACGGGGCCACGCCCAGCCCGTCCCGGGCGCCGATCGCCAGGTTCTCGTAGTCGAGCAACAGCGCGATGCGTTCGTCCTCGTTGGCCACGGTCGTGGACTCCCTCTGGCGGCGGTTGCGTCTGCGCACGCAACCTATCCCCCGCCCGCGGGCCACCCGTACCTGGGACGATGCGGCCATGCGTGCCCACGACGTCGAGGCCGTCACCGACGAGATGATCCGGACGCTGCGGGGCAGGAGCGACCTGGACTGGTCGGCCGCCGCCGGCGACCTGGACTGGTCCTGCCGCGACACCGCGATCCACGTCGCGGACGACCTGATCGTCTACTCCGCCCAGCTCGCCGCCGAGGCGGAGGCCGACTACGTGTCCTTCGGCGTCGCCGTACCGGACGACGCGGGCCCGGACGACGTCCTGCGCGTCGTCGACGCCGGCGGGGCGTTGCTGGCCGGCGCGGTGCGCACGGCGCACCCCGGCGCGCGCGGCTGGCACCCGGACGGCGTCGCCGATCCCGGCGGGTTCGCCGCGATGGGGGTCGTGGAGGTGCTCCTGCACACCCACGACATCGCCCGCGGGCTCGGCATCGAGTTCGCACTGCCCGACGACACCTGCCGGGCCGTCCTGAACCGCCTGTTCCCCGACGTCCCCGCCGAGCCGCAGGACGCCGCGACGACCCTGCTGTGGGCGACCGGTCGCGGTCCGCTGCAGGGCCACGAACCGGTCCGCGAGTGGCGCTGGGACTCCTCGGTGCGGAGCTGACCCGCGCAGGTCCGCGCCCCCGGTGGGGCGGCCGCGACGAGCACCGGGCGCGGGTCTCGATCTGAGACCGCATCCGCGCCCCGAGGCCCTATCGTGCTCGCAGCACACCGACTCCGGGGAGGTCAGGGTTGGCCCAGGACCGACGCTCCACCGACGCCGGGGATCTCCCCGTGGTCGCCCGCTGGGGCACCGAGCACCCGTCCGCCCCGCTGGTGGTCGTGCTGCACGGCAACGGGACCAGCGAGCACTCGGTGATCGAGATATCGCCCTGGCTGCCGCACGGGCCGGTCGCCTACCTCGCGGTGCGGGCACCGATCGAGCTCGGGGCCGGGTACCGCTGGTACCTCGACGCCGACGACGGCACCCCGGACCCGGAGAGCCTGCGCACCACCTGCGGCTGGTTGCTGAGCGGGCTCGGCGAGGAGGGCGACCCGGCACGCCCGGTCGTGCTGATCGGGTTCCGGGAGGGGGTGACCGTCGCGGGCGCGGTGATGCTCGCCGCCCCGGAGCGGCTCGCCGGTGCCGCGCTGCTCTACGGTGCGTTGCCGTTCGAGGCGGGGCCGCCGATGGTCCGCGGCGGGCTGCGCGGGATGCCGGTCTTCCTGGGCCAGAGCTCCGAGGACACCCGCACCCCGGCGCACCTGCTCTCCCGGACGCGGGAGTGGCTCGTGACCGAGAGCGGGGCGCCGGTGCTGGCCGAGCACGCCGCCGGCGGCGCGCAGCTGGCCGGCGAGGTGGTCGGCCACCTGGGCGCCTGGCTCGGTGACCGCCTGGAGTTCCTGCGCGGCCACGGCGAGAACCCGCTGCCCGACGGCGACGAGCCGGCCTGGCCCGCGGTGCCCGGCGCGCGGCTCACCGAGCGTGCCGCAGCGCTGCCCGGGGCGGGCCCGGGGACACCGCCGCACCGGCCCGCCGGCCCCGCACCCGGCGCGCTGCAGGAGGCTCTCTCGACCCGGCTCGCCGCGCCGGACGGTGTGTCGGTCGCCGCGGCCACCACCGGCCCCCGGGGCACCCGCGCACTGCGGCTCGACCGGGCCGTCGCGACCGGTCCGGACGCGGCGTTCGTCGATCCCGCCGCCGCCGAGTTCGCGCATCTGTACCCCGACGGCAGCCTGGATCTCGCGCTGCCCGACGAACTGGCCTACGACGCGGTGGTCAAGGGCTGGGCGTCGGCCCACCCGCTGGCCGGGGTCCGGCTGAGCTCCGGCACGGTGCGGGTATCCGGCCCCCGCGACGGGACCGAGCTGGAGACCGTCGCCGGGATCGCCGCCGCCGCGCACCGGTACGCCGTGGGCGGCTAGG
>CBIHNM010000246.1:0-6065 GCA_966211265.1 uncultured Pseudonocardia sp. | reverse complement strand
CGGCGCAGGGCGGGCAGGTCCCGCACCACGATCGCCCGGCCGTCCTTGAGCAGCACACCCTCGGCGACGAGCTTGGACAGCTCGCGGCTCATCGTGACCCGGGTCAGGCCGACCATCAGCGCGAGCTCGTCGATCGGGGGCCGGATCGACAGCCGGGTCGAGGTGTCCAGGCTGACCTCGCCGTAGGCCTCGACCAGGTGCCCGAGCAGCAGCGTCACCCGCTCGCGGGCGGGCAACCCGTCGATCATGAGGTGCAGCTGCAGCACCCGCTGCTTGTAGGCGATCCGACGGGTGACCTCCAGCAGGAGCTCGGGCTCGGCGCGCGCGGCCTCGAGCAGGGCGTCCCGGCTGACCGAGACGACCTCGGAGGGCTGGGTCGCGACCGAGCCGAGGTGCCGTGGGCGACCGTCGAAGCAGGCGGCCTCGCCGAGGCTGGACCCGGCCTCGGCGTAGGCGAGCACCCGCTCGGTCCCGTCCGGGCGGTGCAGGTAGATCCGCACGCGGCCGGAGAGCACGACGTGGAACCACTGGGAGGTCTCGCCCTGGCGGTAGACGTGGTCGCCCGTGCGGTAGCTGCGCGGCGAACCGAGCGCGGAGATCCGGCTGGTGAGGGCGGTGGGGCCGCCGAGCCGGAAGGGGGAGACGGCGTCCCCGATCGGCTCTGTCGGCATGCTCCTCCACCCGTCCTCGGCGGGACGGGAGCGAGGAGACGGCACCGCTCTCGGCCCGGCCCGGACCCGATGGTCGCGGGCTCGTGGGACGGACGGTAGCCCGGCCGGGTCCGTACCGGAAGCGACGGGGGTCGCAATTCGGGCACGGTTCCCGGCCGGGCGGGGAGCGGTCTCTCCCGCGTGCGTCGGGTCAGGCCGCGGCAGCCGCCAGGGAGTCCTGGTCGGACAGCGAGGCGGCATCGGTGTGGGGCAGCGCGACCGCGCAGCCCAGGCTCAGCACCGAGACCCCGGCGAGCAGGAGGCCGATCGCGAGGCTGCCGTAGACCGGCACCAGCGCCGCCGAGATCAGCGGAACCACGCCGCCGCCGATCACGCCGGCCAGGTTGTAGGCGATGCCGGCACCGGTGTAGCGGTAGCGCGTCGGGAACAGCTCCGGCAGCTGGGCCCCGATCGGGCCGTAGGCGATACCGACCACGCCCAGCACCAGGCACAGGCCCAGGCCGAACGACAGCGGGGTACCGCCGTCGATGATCGGGAACGCCACCACGCCGGCGAGTACCGACAGCGCGTTGCCGATCACCACCATCTTCCGGCGCCCGATCCGGTCGGACAGGATCGCGCCCGCGACCGTGGTGACGGCGAAGGTCAGGCCACCGGCGATGCCCAGTGCCAGCACCGTGGTGCGGGGCAGGCCGAGCTGGGTGGTGCCGTAGGTGGTCAGGTAGGTGACGCCGATGTAGAAGAACGCGAACACCGCCGTCGTCGACCCGGCGCCGAGCAGCACCGCGCGGGTCCTGGTGCGGAAGACCTCCGCGACCGGGAGCTTCGTGCTGACCGGTTCGCCGGACTTCGCCTTGAACGCCGTGGTCTCCTCCAGCTTGAGCCGGACGAACAGGCCGACCCCGACCAGCAGGATGCTGGCGATGAACGGCAGCCGCCAGCCCCAGCTCGCGAACGACTCCGAGCTCATGGTCAGCGCGGTCACCAGGAACGTCGCGCTGGCCAGCGCGAAGGCCACCGACGGGCCGAGCTGCGGGAACAGCGCGTACCTGCCGCGGGCCTTGGCCGGTGAGTTCTCCGCGGTGAGCAGCGTCGCGCCCGCCCACTCGCCGCCCACGGCCAGGCCCTGCAGGATGCGCAGCACCACGAGCAGGATGGGGGCGGCCGCCCCGATCGCCCCGGCCGTCGGCATCAGGCCGATGGCCAGCGTGGACAGGCCCATCATCAGCAGGGTGGTGACCAGCGTGCCCTTGCGGCCGAGACGGTCACCGAAGTGGCCGAACAGGATCGAGCCGAACGGGCGGGCCACGAACGCCACGCCGAACGTGGCGAGCGCGAGCGCGGTGCCCGCGGAGGCACCGAGCTCGGGGAAGAACACCTTGTTGAACACGAGCGCGGCGGCCGTGCCGTAGATGAAGAAGTCGTAGAACTCGATCACGGTGCCGGTCATGCTCGCCAGTGCGATGCGGCGCATCGACTGCGGTGGTTGGGCCGCTGCCGGCGAGCCGGCGTCGGTCTGGGTCACAGGTTCCTCCACGGTGAGAACGGTCGGGCATGCCGTCGGGGGAGCGCGGCACCGGAGGGGAGTATCGGCGGCCGGCCGGTTGCGATCTGTATCACTGACTACAAACGGCGGTCGTCCGTCGTGCTTTCTGTAGAGCTTCGGGGGTGCGACGGCTCCCGGCGGGGGCCGTCCGGAGCGACTAGGTTGTGACCGGTGAGCCTTGCCGTCGACGAACGTGCCGCGATCTGTGACGAGTTCGAGCGGTCCGGTCCGGACCGGCCGACCCTGTGCGAGGGCTGGACCAGCCATGATCTGCTCGCACACCTGCTCGTGCGCGAACGCCAGCCCTGGGCCGCGCCGGGCATCCTGGTGCCGGCCCTGGCGCCGGTCACCGAGAAGGCCATGGCCGGATACGGCGGCGTGGCCTGGCCGAACATGATCGACGAGCTGCGGTCCGGCCCGCCCGCCTGGTCGCCCTACCGGGTGGGCAAGGTCGACGAGTGGGTCAACGGCGCCGAGTTCTTCGTCCACCACGAGGACGTCCGGCGCGGAGAGGCCGGCTGGGAGCCGCGCCCGGCCGATCTCGAGCGCGACACCCGGCTCTGGACGTTGCTGGGCCGGATGGCGCGGGTCCTGTTCCGCAGGGCGCCGGTCGGCGTGGTGCTCGCGCGCCCGGAGGGCGCCCAGCAGGTGGTGGCCACCGGTAGCGGGATGGTCACCGTCGTCGGGGACCCCGGTGAGCTGGTGCTGCACGCGTTCGGGCGGGACGCGGCCCGGGTCGAGCTGCAGGGGCTTCCGGCCGACGTCGAGGCCTACCGGGCCGCCCCGATCGGGCTGTAGCGCGCACGCCCGCCGGGCAGGAGCCGCCGGTGGCGCGGAACCGCACGGCGCACGGGCGCACGGGGTAGCGCGGCACACCCGTCAGAAGGCCGCCGATGACACGGCGGGGCGGTACCGTCAGGTGCCATGAACCCCAGCCTCGCCCCGTCGGGGCAGACGCACCCGCCGCGCCGGCCGTTCGGTGAGGTGCTGACCGCGATGGTCACGCCGTTCGACGCCGAGGGCGAGCTGGACCTGGGCAAGGCCGAAGAGCTGGCCACCCACCTCGTCGACATGGGCAACGACGGCCTGGTCGTCAACGGGACCACCGGCGAGGGCCCGACGACCAGTGACAAGGAGAAGTCCGAGCTGATCCGCGCCGTCGTCTCGGCGGTGGGGGACCGGGCGACGATCGTCGCCGGTGCCGGAACCTACGACACCGCGCACTCGATCGGGCTGGCCCGCGAGGCCGAGCGGGCCGGCGCGCACGGTCTGCTCGTGGTCACCCCGTACTACTCCCGCCCGCCGCAGTCGGGGCTGATCGCGCACTTCAGTGCCGTCGCCGACGCCTCCGACCTGCCGACGATGCTCTACGACATCCCGCCGCGCAGCGTGATCGGGATCGAGGTCGAGACGTTCCAGCGCCTGGCCCAGCACCCGAACATCGTCGCGGTGAAGGACGCGCGCAACGACCTGCGCGTGGGCACCGAGGTGCTGGCCACCACGACCCTGGCCTACTACTCCGGCGACGACCCGGTGAACCTGCCGTGGCTCTCGGTCGGGGCGGTCGGGTTCGTCAGCGTCATCGGCCACGTGGTGGCCGACCGTCTGCGCGCGATGCTCGACGCCTACACTGCGGGTGAGCACGACCGGGCGCGCAGCCTGCACTACGCGATGCTTCCGGTCATCCGTGCGATGGGCCGCGTCGGCGGCGCCGTGTTCGCCAAGACGGCGCTGGGGCTGCGCGGCCTCGACGTCGGGGAGACCCGCCTCCCGCTGCCCCCCGCCAGCGAGGAGCAGGTCGCGGCGATCGCCGGGGACCTCGCGGTCGCCGGGGTCGCGCTCGACGCCTCGGCACACCCGAGCCGCTACACGCCCGGCCACGGAGCGCTGGGATCGCGGACGGCCACCGACCTGGGGGCCGAGGTCGCCTACCGCTGAGCGCGGGCCGCGACCACCGGCCCGCCGCCGCGGGCCCGCCCGCCCCGAACTTTTGATCGTGTTCCAGACACAGATACGTGAGGCCACCACTTGAGTCGCAGTTCCCAGCGGTCCGACCGCCGTTCCCGCCCGCAGCGTGAACGCCCGACCCCGCCGGAGGAGTCCAACCCCTCCGAGCTGCCCACCGGCCCGCCGCCGGCGCTGGCCCGCGGGGGCCTGAGGGTGTTCGCGCTCGGCGGGATCGGCGAGGTCGGCCGCAACATGACCGTCTTCGAGTACGAGGGGCGCCTGCTCGTCGTCGACTGCGGTGTCCTGTTCCCGGCCGAGGACTCGCCCGGCGTCGACCTGATCCTGCCCGACTTCCGGGCCATCGAGGACCGCCTCGACGACATCGACGCGATCGTGCTCACGCACGGCCACGAGGACCACATCGGTGCCGTCCCCTGGCTGCTGCGGATGCGCCCGGAGATCCCCGTCGTGGGGTCGAGGTTCACGCTGGCGCTGGTCGCCGCCAAGTGCAAGGAGCACCGGCTCACGCCGCACCTGCGCGAGGTCGCCGCCGCCGACCGGGTCTCCCACGGCGGCTGGGACTGCGAGTACTTCGCGGTCAACCACTCCATCCCGGACGCCCTCGCCGTGGCGATCCGCACGCCCGCCGGGCTGGTGCTGCACACCGGCGACATCAAGCTCGACCAGCTGCCCCTGGACGGACGGCTGACGGACCTGGCCGGGTTCTCCCGGCTCGGCGAGGAGGGGGTCGACCTGTTCCTGGTCGACTCCACCAACGCCGAGGTGCCCGGGTTCGTCACCCCCGAGCGCGACATCGGCCCGGTCATCTCGAACATGTTCCGCGACACCACCGGGCGGATCATCGTGGCCTGCTTCGCCAGCCACGTGCACCGCGTCCAGCAGGTGCTCGACGCGGCTGCGGCGCACGGGCGCAAGGTCTGCCTGGCCGGCCGGTCGATGGTGCGCAACATGGGCCTGGCCGACGACCACTCGCTGCTCAACATCCCCGACGGCCTGCTGGTCGACATCGACGAGGCCATGCGCCTGCCCGACGAGAAGCTCGTGCTCGTCTCCACCGGGTCGCAGGGCGAGCCCCTGGCCGCGCTGTCCCGGATGGCCCGCGGCGAGCACCGCAGCATCACCATCCGGCCCGAGGACACCATCATCCTGGCCAGCTCGCTGATCCCGGGCAACGAGAACTCGGTGTTCGGCGTCATCAACGGCCTCACCCGGCTCGGCGCGACCGTCGTGCACCAGGGCAACGCCAAGGTGCACGTCTCCGGGCACGCCCCGGCCGGTGAGCTGCTGTTCCTCTACAACGCGGTCCGTCCGTCGAACGTGATGCCGGTGCACGGCGAGTGGCGTCACCTGCGCGCCAACGCCGCGCTGGCCGTGCGCACCGGGGTTCCCGCGGAATCGGTCGTGATCGCCGAGGACGGGGTGGTGGTCGACCTCGTCGACGGCCGCGCCGCGATCACCGGCAAGGTCGAGGTCGGCCGGGTCTACGTGGACGGGCTGGCCGTCGGCGACATCGGCGAGACCACGCTGGGCGACCGGCTCGTGCTCGGCGAGGGCGGCTTCATCGCGATCACGGTCGCGATGGACGCCAAGACCGGACGCGCCGTCTCGCGGCCCACGATCGCCGGCCGCGGGTTCTCCGACGACCCGAAGGCCCTCGACGCCGCGCTCCCCCTGGTGGAGGACGAGCTCTCGCGGCTGGAGAACGAGAACATCTCCGACCCGCACCGGATCGCCCAGGGCGTCCGCAGGGTGGTCGGGCGATGGGTCGCCGACAACAACCCTCGCCGCCCCAATATAGTCCCGGCGGTCCTCACGGGCTGAGCCCGGCCCCGCGCCCCACGAAAGGCACCCACCTCGGCACCCTTACCCCGGGGGTGGCG
>CBIHNM010000245.1:0-6073 GCA_966211265.1 uncultured Pseudonocardia sp. | reverse complement strand
CCGCACCGGCCACTGATCCGCCGAGGATCACCACGAGCGGCGGTCGACCCGCGCTGACGTCTTCCCGACCTCACGCGGTGTCGGCCGCCGCTCGCGGTCGTCGTGGGCCCGGAGGTGCCGCTACCGGGCGCCCCGCGACCGGCGTCGCCGGCCCGGGGTCTGTCATGGGCGGGCGACTTCGTCGCCGACAGATCCACCGGCTCCCTGGCCGGAATCGGACCCGGACTCGGAATGTCGCCAGGAGACGCACCACCTTCGCCCCGCCCGAGACACCGCCGTGTTGTCGCCCGGCTGGGCCCGCGCGTCCCTCGACCCGCCCCAGCTCTGCACTGCCCAGGGCGTACCGGGACCCGCGCCGCCGACACCGGCGCCCGGTGTACCGGGCCCAGGCCGGATCTCGACGCCGGCCGGCACGTGACCGCGACAAGGTCGCGGCGGAGGGGCCCGGACCCCGCCCCGGTCGTTGCGACGGGCCTACCCGCCGGCGTGGTGGGACGCCCGCCTGCGCCGACCGGTCGGCCACGGGGCGACCGGGCCCGGTGCCTCGGGCATCGGGTCTCGCGGCTCGTCCACCGTGCGGCCGACCATCGGGCGGCCCCGCCCCGGGCAGCCGGGCACCGGGAGGCCCACCATCGGGCGGCGCGGCCGGGGCAGCACGGGGGCCTGCGCCGGCCGGGCACGGACCGAGCGCGACCCCGCCGGCCACACCGGCTCGCCCCTGTGGCCGCGGTCGGTCACATAGACGACCGCGGCCGCCGCGGCGAGCGCGGGAAGGACGAGCACCGGTACCGGCAGGAAGTAGCCGACGCCGAGCATGGCCAGCAGCAGCAGCGCACACAGGCACCCGACGCCGAGAACGGTCACCGCGAGCCGGCGCCAGCACTCCCCGCGCCCCTGCGCCGGGACCGACGGACCGGACGGGTGCCCCCGCACGTACGACATGGCGGCGTCCTCCTGTTCGCACACGACGATGTCGTCTACGCCCCGGACGTACCCGCCCACCACGCGGGGAAGCACCACAGGTCGTCACACGGTCGGGTGGACCGGGGACCGTGCGGAACCGCAGCCGCCTCGGCGCCGTGGCGGTGACCGCGACGGCGCCGAGGCGATGACGTCCTAGCGCCCGACCTTCTTGCGCCCGGTCACCTTGTTGTAGACCACCAGCACGACGATGGCGCCGATGATGGAGCCGATCCACCCGGACGGAGAGAAACCGTTCCAGCCGGTGAAGATGCTCGCCACGAGGCCACCGACGACGGAGCCGGCGATGCCCAGCAGGATCGTGCGCAGGATGCCGATGTCGTCCTTGCCCGGCACCACGGCGCGGGCGATGAAGCCGGCGACCAGCCCGAGCACGAGCCAGCCGAGAATCGTTCCGATCATGTTCTTCTCCTCTTCGTCACCGGCCCGCAGCCGGACGTGCACAACGGAACGATCGAGCGTCGGGCGGGTCCACTCGCGACCCCTGTCGCACCGAGGGTATCGCCGGATCCCGGTCACGGCATGCCCGACGGAGCACGGCACCCCCGGCCGGGTGACACATGGCCCCTGGCCGCGACGGTTCCGCATCAGCGAACGAAAACGCGTTGACAGGGCGCATAACGGCCTGCTTAGCTTGTCCTCACGGTGCTCCACGTCACACGGCCGGGGAACCTGACCATCACGTCAGGTAAGCCCGGACGAGCCGCACGAACCGGGCCGACACCCGCCCCGGGAGCGACACCGTCCCACCCGTGCACGACCGGTCGTCGCTCCGGGCGCCGCCCGTCCGTGCCACCTCCGCGCCCCCGGGCTGACCATGTCGCCCGGGGGTGCGGCTCGTCCACCCGGCGACGGCCGGGCGCTGGTCGTCTCACTCGGCCCCGGTCACCGCGACCAGCCCGGCGGCCGCGATCCCGGCCAGTGCCGCGGCCTCGTCGTTGGCCGAGGCGTCCCCGGTGACGCCGACCGCGCCCAGCAGGGTGCCCTCGGCGTCCTTGACGAAGACCCCGCCCGGCACGGAGAAGATCTTGCCTCCGGCCAGGTTCGCGACCGAGGTGAAGAACTCCGGCGAGTCGGCGGCCCGGGCGGCGATCGCCCGGTTGGTCATGCCGAGCGCCAGCACGCCGTTGGCCTTGCCCACGGCGAGATCGGGACGCAGGTAGCCCGAACCGTCCTGCCGGGCCAGCGCGACGACGGCGCCGCCCGGGTCGAGGACGGCCACGGTCAGCGGGTTGAGGCCCTGCTCGGTGCCGTGCGCCAGGGCGGCGGCGGCGATGGTCTGGGCCTGGTCGAGCGTGATCGTCATGCGAGCGAGCCTCGCAGACCGCGGGCCCGGCCGCCGGGCCAGGTCCGGTGATCCGCCTCGCCGGCCGCCCCGGCGTCGGGTCAGCGCTCCCGCAACGCGAACAGCGGGATCGTGCGGACCCCCTCGACCTTTCTCTGGTAGTCGGCGAACCCGGCGTTCGCCTCGGTGATCGTGGCCCAGATGCGCTCGCGCTCGGCGCCGGTGAGCTCCTCGGCGTGCACGTCGAGCTTGTCCACCCACCCCTCCGGACCGTGGCCGACCTCGACGGTGACGTCCGGGTGCGCGCGCAGGTTGTGGTACCAGGCGGGGTTGTCCGGGGCACCGGCCTTGGACGCCACGATCACGTAGCGGTCGCCGTCGGCGAACCAGACCAGCGGGGTGATCCGCTCGGTGCCGCTCCTCGCCCCGAGGTGGTGCACCAGGACCAGGTCGGCCCCCTCGAACGGCGGCCCGACCTTCCCGTCGTTGTCCCGGAACTCGCCGATGACCCTGTTGTTGACGTCCTCGAAGTCAGTCACCGGGCCGATCCTTCCGCGCCCGTCGGTGCCCCGCCCGCCGGGCTCTCCCCCGCTCAGGCCCTGGCACCGGCCGGCGCGAAGACCACCCACGCCGCCGCCAGCGTCGCGAGCACCGAGACCAGCAGGAACAGCGACGCCCAGACCGCGCCGGAGATCGGGGTGAGCTCGGCCAGGCGGTCGGCGTCGGAGTGCCGCAGCCGCCCGCGGCGACGTCCGCGACGCAGCTCCGCGCACGCCCGCAGACCGCCGAAGAGCAGGAACCAGCACAGCGCCGCCGCGAAACCGGTGCGCAGGTCGGGCTCGGCCCAGATCGTCACCACCACCAGGACCGCACCGCTGACGAGCACGGCGAGCGCACCGAACAGGTTGCGGATCTGGAACAGCGTCGCCACCAGCGCCACGATGCCGATCCCGAGCCACACCTGGTCGGCGTCGGCGGCCACCAGCACCGCCCCGCCCAGCCCCAGCAGCGGCGGGGCGAGGTAGCCGGCCAGGAACATCACCACGACGCCCGGACCGCGCCCGGCGCCGGTGGAGTAGGTGACCCCGGAGGTGTCGGCGTGCAACCGGATGCCGGCCAGGCCGCGCCCGGCCAGCACCGCGACCAGCGCGTGCCCGCCCTCGTGGGCGATCGTCACCACGACCCGGGTCGCCCGCCAGCTCGGCAGCCAGGCGACGACTCCGAGCGCGGCCAGCGCGGCGAGCAGCGACGCCGGACGTGCGGCGAGCAGCTCGTAGGCCCGGGTGGCCAGTTCCAGGGCGTCGGGGGGCGCGGCGGACACGACGACCAGTCTGGCAGCGCCGCCGTCGACGGCGGCGTCCCGGTCGCGGCCCGGCCGCTCAGCCGGCCGCGGCCTCCAGGACCGAGGAGACCAGCTCCAGCGCCGCGTCCGCGTCGGCGGCCAGGTACATCAGGTCGACGAAGGCGTGCTCGACGTCGGTCTGCCCGTCCACCCGCCGCAGCACCGCACCGATCGAGGACGCCGAGTCCCCGGCCCGCGCGTTGACGCGCAGCGCCGCACCGATCGAGGACGGGTCCCGCCCGGCGTCGCGGGCGGCGTCGCGCAGGTCCTGCCAGGGCGCGTTCACCGCGGCGTCGAGGTCGGCGGTGCCGGGCACGACGACCGGCAGGAACCCGTCGGCGCGCTCGGCGATCCGCTGTCGCGCCCGCTCGGCGACACCGGCCAGGTAGACCGGGATGCCGTGCGGCTTCACCGTCACGTGCGAGGGCGCCACGGTGGCGAAGCGGCCCCGCACCCGCACCGGCTCGTCGTGCCACCAGGACGCCGCGACGTCGAGGAACTCGTCGAGGCGGGCGCCGCGCTCGCGCATCGGGACCCCGACCGCGTCGTACTCCTCCGGCGACCACCCGGTCCCCAGGCCCAGCAGCAGCCGCCCGCCGCTGATGCGGTCGAGGGTCAGCGCGTGCCGGGCCAGCAGCGCGGCCGGGTACCAGGGCGCGTTGAGCGTGCTCGTCCCCAGCTGCACCCGGGTCGTGACGGCCGCGGCGGCGGTCAGCAGCGAGAGCGGGTCGTGCGCGGCGTGGAACTCGGGCGGGATGCCCGGTCCCCCGCCGTAGCCGACCCTCGGGTCGACGGGGGCGAGCAGCCGGTCCCCGGTCCACAGGCTCGCCGCGCCCCGGTCCTCGGCGCCGGCGGCGAACCGCATCGTGTCCTCGACGCGGGCGGCCGCGGCCCCGAACTGCGGGATGCAGAACCCGATACGCACGCGCCCCTCCCCGGTCAGTCCTCCGACCATCCGTAGAACACCCGCTCGACCACGGCCCGGGCCCGGCGGGTGGCGCGGCGGTAGTCGTCGAGGAACACCCCGGGGTCGCCGTCGTGCGGGTAGCCCAGCGCGGACGCGACGGCGGCGAGCTCGCGGCCCGAGCGCGGGAGCTGGTCCCCGGGCTTGCCCTTGACCAGCATGATCGCGTTGCGGGCACGGGTGGCCATCCGCCACCCGGCGCCGAGCTCGGCCACGTCCTCGGCGGTGATCAGCCCGGCCTCGGCGGCCTCGCGCAGCCCGTCCAGGGTCGAGGTCGTGCGCAGCGCCGCGACCCCACCGCCGTGGCGCAGCTGCAGCAGCTGCACCGTCCACTCGACGTCGGCGAGCCCGCCGAGGCCGAGCTTGGTGTGGGTCGTGCGGTCCGCCCCGCGCGGCAGCCGCTCGGCGTCGACCCGGGCCTTGATCCGGCGGATCTCGGCCACCGCGGAGTCCGCGATGCCCTCGGCCGGGTAGCGGATCGGGTCGATCAGCTCGGTGAACTCCCGGCACAGCGTCGGGTCCCCGGCGATCGGCCGGGCCCGCAGCAGCGCCTGGGCCTCCCAGACCTCGCCCCAGCGGGCGTAGTACTCGCGGTAGGAGTCCAGTGTGCGCACCATCGGGCCGGACCGGCCCTCCGGGCGCAGGTCGGCGTCGATCGCCAGCTCGGGGTCCGGGCTGGCGGTGCCCAGCAGCCGGCGCACCCGCTCGACGACGCCGGTCGCCCAGCGCGCGGCCTGGTGGTCGGTGGACCCGCCGAGCGGGGAGCAGACGAACAGCACGTCGGCGTCGCTGCCGTAGCTGAGCTCGCCGCCGCCCAGGCGTCCCATCCCGATCACCGCGATCCGGGCCGGGCGTTCACCGTCCTGCACGGCCAGAACCGCGTCCAGGGTCGCCGCGACGACCGCCTGGCAGACCGAGCTCAGCGCGGCGCAGACCCCCTCGACGTCGAGCAGGCCCAGCACGTCCGCGCAGGCGATCCGCAGCATCTCGTGCCGCCGGTAGGACCGCGCCGCGGCCACCGCCGACTCCGGGCTCGCCTGCCGGGCCACCGTCGTGCGCAGTGCGACCGCCACCTCGGCGGGGTTGCGGGTGAGCTCCGGGCTGCCACCGGTGCTCGAGGTCGCCAGCATCCGCAGCACCTCCGGCGCGCGGATGAGCAGGTCCGGGACCAGCGCCGACGTGCCGAGCAGCATCATCAGGCGCTGGGCGACGGCGCCCTCGTCGCGGAGCAGCCGCAGGTACCAGGGCGTCGAGGCCAACGCCTCGGACACCCGCCGGTAGGCGAGCAGGCCGCGGTCGGGGTCCGGGCTCGAGGACAGCTCGTCGAGCAGCACCGGCAGCAGGGTGCGCTGGATCGAGGCCGCCCGCGAGACCCCGCCGGTCAGCGCTCGCAGGTGCCCGAGCGCGCCTTCCGGGGAGGCCCAGCCCAGGGCCGCCAGGCGCGCCTTCGCGGCCTCGGTCGAGAGCTGCGCCTCGTCGGCCGACAGGCGCGAGACCGACG
>CBIHNM010000244.1:0-6085 GCA_966211265.1 uncultured Pseudonocardia sp. | reverse complement strand
CGCGCGTGCCCGCGCCGACATTACCGAGCTGGCCGGGGCGGTGGCCCCGCTGCGCGAGCTGGCGCGTGCGCGCGAGGACATCGCCACCCTGTCCGGCGCGGTGGCCCCGCTGGTCGAGCTGGCGACCGCCCGCGGCGACATCGCCGCGCTCGCCGGTGCCGTCGGCCCGGACGGGCCGGTGCCGCGGATCGCCGCCGCGGTCGACGACCCGGCCGGCACCGCGGCCGAGGGGGACGAACGGCCGCGCCTGGTCAGCCTCGACGCCAGCCTGGGCCGCGCCGCCGACCAGCTCGCGACCGTCGCGCCCGACCTGCGCTCGGTCGCGGCCCGGATCGACGCGCTGGACCGCCAGATCGGTGTCCTCGCCGACGCGCTCGCCCCGCTGCAGGGCACCACCGAGCGGATCGGGCGGATCGTGGACCGGTTCCCGGACCGGTCCCGGCGGGGCCTGGCCACCTGAGCCGGTGCGGGCCCGGCGGCGGAGCTCCCGGCCGGTGTGGCGGGCCCTCGGCGGTCACTGCATCCAGACGGTCTTCGCGTTGACGAACGACTGCGGCCCGAAGTCGGCGAGCTCGCGGCCGTACCCGGAGTTCTTCGCCCCGCCGAACGGGACCTCGGCCGTCGACTCGGTGAACTTGTTGATGTACATCATCCCGGTCTCGACCTCGTCGACGAACCGCTCCTTCTCCGCGTCGTCGGTGGTCCAGGCACTGCCGCCGAGACCGAACGGGGAGTCGTTCGCGATCCGGATCGCGTCGTCGACGCCGTCGGCGCGGAAGATCATCGCGACCGGGCCGAACAGCTCCTCGCGGTAGGCGGGGGCCTCGGCCGGGATGTCGGTCAGCACCGACGGCGGGTAGTAGTGGCCCGGCCCGCCGAGGGGCGTGCCACCGGTGCGCAGCCGGGCGCCCGCAGCCACACTGTCCCGGACCTGCCGGTCGAGATCCTCGACGCCCTGGGCCTGCGACATCGGGCCGACGTCGGTGCCGGGGTCCATCGGGTCGCCGACGGTCAGGGCCTCCATCCTGGCCACCATCTTCTCGGTGAACGCGTCCGCGACGTCGGTGTGCACGATGAAGCGTTTGGCGTTGATGCAGGACTGCCCGTTGTTGAGCAGCCGGGAGGTGACGGCCTGCTCGACCGTGGCGTCGAGGTCGGCCGAGGGCATCACGATGAACGGGTCGCTGCCGCCGAGCTCGAGCACGCTGGTCTTGACGTTCCTCCCGGCCTGCGCACCGACCGCACGCCCGGCCGGCTCGCTGCCGGTCAGCGTCACGGCGCGCACGCGGTCGTCGTCGATCATCGCCTCGATCCCGGACGAGCCGACCAGCAACGTCTGGAACGCGCCCTCGGGCAGCCCGGCACGGGTCAGCAGGTCCTCGATCGCGAGCGCGACCTGCGGGACGTTCGAGGCGTGCTTGAGCAGGCCGACGTCGCCGGCCATCAGTGCCGGGGCGGCGAAACGGAAGACCTGCCAGTACGGGAAGTTCCACGGCATGATCGCGAGCACCGGCCCGAGCGGCTGGTAGCGGGTGAACACCCGGGCGCCCTCGGGGGCGCTGCCCGGTGACCACGGCACGTCGGCGAGCGCACGCGCGGCGTTGTCGGCGTACCAGCGCAGGCCGTGGGCGCACTTGGACACCTCCGCCGTCGCCGCGGCGAAGGTCTTGCCCATCTCCAGCGTGGCGAGCCGGGCGAACGCGTCGGTCTCGGCGTCGAGGATGTCGGCGGCCGCGCGCAGCCAGCCGGAGCGCTGGTCGAACGTGGTGTGGCGGTAGGTCCGGAACACCTCGTCCGCGCGGCGCAGCTTCTGCTCGACCTGGGCGTCGGTGAGCTCGTCGAACTCCCGGACGACCTCACCGGTCGACGGGTCGGTCGTTGCGATGGCCATGGGGGCGGATACCCGCTGCGTGCCGCCGGACACCTCCGGGCGTGAGTCGCCGGCGGGTCATGCACGCCACGCGTGGTCAGCCGCCCGGGGAGGGCGCGGCCGCGAGGTCGGGCGGTGACCAGGGCTGCCCTGCCCGCAGGGCGGCGAGCCCGGGCCACAGGACGCTCATCAGCTGGGCGGCGAGATCGTCGGGGGTCCCGCTGCCGCCGTCGAACCACCAGTCGGCGAGCCCCTCCGCGGCCCCGACCAGCGTCGAGGCCACCGGCAGCGCGGCCGTCGGGTCGACCGACTCGTCGGCCAGCAGCTCCGCGACGCGGGTGACGATCCGTCGGCGGGCGGCGAAGACCTCCTCGGCGAACGTGCCGGCGCGGGCCTGCCGGTAGAGCACCATCCAGCCCTCGCGGTGGGTGGTGACGGTGGTGAAGAACGACCGCAGGCCGTGGAACAGGCGGGTCTGCGGATCGGGCTCGGCCGGCGTGCCGGACGCCGACACCGACGCCAGCAGGCGCTCGGCCTCGCGCCGGATGCAGCGGGCGAACAGCTCCTCCTTCGACCCGCCGCCGTGGGTGTAGACCATCGGCTTCGACACGCCGGCCTCGTCGGCGACGGCGTCCATCGACGCGTCGTGGAAGCCGCTGCGGGCGAACACCCGGGCCGCGCCGTCGAGCACCTGGCGCTCCCGCTGCTCGGGTGGGAGGCGTCGCCGGGTGGACATGTCTTGCACTTTAGCTACTCATGCGTAAAGTAGCGACCGTCCGAACTGGTACCGCCGGTACCGGATACCCCACGGTGAGGTGGAACTCGCGATGGCCGACACGGTCGACGTCAACGAGCTGGGTCGCAGCATCGACCCGAAGTCGCTCTCCGACGAGCAGCTGATCGAGACCCTGACCGTCGCGCTGCGCGACGGGGACCCGGCCGACGTCGACCCGTCGCTGTTCGCGCGGCTGGTCAAGAGCGCGTCGAAACAGCAGCTGGCCACCGTGATGTCCTCGACCGTGCGCCGCGACGTGCTGGAGGCGATCTTCGGCCGGATGAGCGAGTTCTACTCGTCGAAGGGGGCGAGCGGGAAGCGCCAGGTCGTGCACTGGCACATCAAGGACGGCAAGGAGCTCGACAGCTTCCAGACCGTGCTGGACGACGGGACCTGCACGGTCACCCACGGCGCCGACGAGGAGTACCGCACCGCGCTCACGATGCCGGGCGTCGAGTTCCTCAAGATCGTCACCAACAACGCCAACCCGGTGGCGCTGTTCATGACCCGCAAGCTCAAGGTCGAGGGCGACGTCGGTTTCGCGACCGCCCTGCCGAAGATGTTCACGATCCCGTCCGCCTGACGAGAAAGGTACTCGATGTTCTCCTTCGAACTGTCCGAAGAGCACCGTGACCTGCGGGAATGGGTGCACGGCTTCGCCGCCGACGTGGTCCGGCCGGCCGCCGCCGAGTGGGACGAGCGGGAGGAGATGCCGTGGCCGATCCTGGCCGAGGCGGCGAAGATCGAGCTCTACAGCTTCGAGACGCTGGCCTCGTTCTGGGGCGACGAGTCGGGCCTGTCGATGCCGCTGGTGAACGAGGAGCTGTTCTGGGGCGACGGCGGCATCGGGATGGCGATCTTCGGCACGACGCTGGCGGTGGCCGGGATCTTCGCCTCCGGCACGCCGGACCAGATGGTCGAGTTCATCCCGCAGTGCTACGGCGACGCCGCGGACCCGAAGGTCGGCGCGTTCTGCTCCTCGGAGCCCGAGTCCGGCTCCGACGTCGGGGCGATGCGCACCCGCGCGGTCTACGACCAGGCGCGTGACCAGTGGACCCTGACCGGGCAGAAGGCGTGGGCGACCAACGGCGGGATCGCGAACCTGCACGTCGTGCAGGCCGTGGTGGACCCGGCGCTGGGCACCAAGGGGCAGGCCGCGTTCGTCGTCCCGCCCGGGACGCCCGGGCTCGAGTCCACCCGCAAGATCAAGAAGATGGGACTGCGCGCGTCGCACACCGCCGACGTCTTCCTCGACGACGTCGTCGTGCCCGGCCACTGCCTGCTCGGCGGCAAGGACAAGCTCGACGAGCGCCTCGCCCGCGCCCGCGAGGGGCAGCGGTCCACGGGCTCGGCGGCCATGCAGACCTTCGAGCTGTCCCGTCCGACCGTCGGCGCGCAGGCGGTCGGCATCGCCCGCGCCGCCTACGAGTACGCGCTGGACTACGCGAAGGAGCGCACGACGTTCGGCCGTCCGATCATCGACAACCAGTCGATCGCGTTCACCCTGGCCGACATGAAGACCGAGATCGACGCGGCCCGGCTGCTGGTCTGGCGGGCGGCCTGGATGGGACGCAACAACGTCCCGTTCACCGCCGGTGAGGGCTCGATGTCCAAGCTCAAGGCCGGCCGGGTCGCGGTCTGGTCGACCGAGCGGGCGATCCAGATCCTGGGCGGCGCCGGCTACTCCCGCGAGCACCCGGTGGAGCGGATGCACCGCGACTCGAAGATCTACGACATCTTCGAGGGCACCGAGCAGATCCAGCAGCTGGTGATCGCCCGCGCGATCAGCGGGCGGCACATCGCCTGAGCCCGCCCGGCGGGTCAGCCCCCGGTGAGCACGGCCTGGGTCTGGGTCGTGCGGCAGATCCGGCGACCCTGCCCGTCGGTGACGTCGGTCTGCACCACCACCGAGCTGCGGCCCCGGTGCAGCACGGTCGCGGTCGCCGTCAGCGCCCCCTCCCGCACGGCCCGGAACAGCGTCGTGTGCGACGAGGTGGTGGCGGTGCCGGCGCCCTCGGGCAGGCCGAGGAAGGCGCACAGGGCGCCGGTCGAGTCGGCCAGGGTCATCAGCGCGCCGCCGTGCATCAGGCCGCCGGCGGTGCACAGGTCCGGTCGCCAGTCCAGGTGCGCGACGACGGTCCCGGCGTCGGCGTGCGAGAGCGTCATCCCGAGCCGTGCGGCGTAGGGCATGGCGGCGATCAGCTCGGCGGGGTCGCGCGGTGCGGTCATCGGGTCCTCCGTGGGTGGTCGTCGATCCGATCATGGCCGCGGCACGGCGCCGTCGCCATGACCTGTGAGGTCACAGGTCCCGGGACCAGTTCTGGCCGACCAGGTCCGCCCCGAAGCTGCGGTGCACCTTCTCGTCGTCGAGGTGAAAACCGGCCTGCTGGTAGATCCGGCGTGCCGCGCCGAGCACGTCGTTGGTCCACAGGCTGATCCGCCGGTAGCCGCTGCGGCGGGCGAAACGCAGGCACTCCTCGACCAGGCGGGCGCCCACGCCCGCCCCCCGGGCGCCCGGCTCGACCAGCAGCAGCCGCAGCTGGGCGGTCGAGGCCGGGTCCGCTCCGGAGGGCACGCAGAACACCGACCCGGCCCGCTCGCCGTCGACCTCGGCGATCCACGCCGCCGACCGGGGGTCGGCCGCGGCGGCGAAGTCGGAGACCAGCCGGGCCACCAGACCCTCGAACGTGCGGTCCCACCCGTACTCGGCGGCGTAGAGCGCGCCGTGCCGGGACACGACCCAGCCCAGGTCGCCGGGTGCGGGGGCGCGCAGCACCACGATCCGGCGCCCGGCCTTTTTACCGTCGAACTGACGACGAACATCCCCCATCGCCCTGACCAGGGCGTCGCGGCGCTCCCCGTCGAGCGGCTCGAGCAGCTCCCGCACGGCCGTGCTCTGCTGCTCGTCCAGCACCGCGAACGCCTCGGACCCGGCCGGGGTCAGGCGCGCGACCCGGCGCCGGCCGTCGGCGCCGGACCGCTCGCGGTCCACCAGTCCCGCCTCGGCCAGCCGGGTCAGGATGCGGCTCAGGTAGCCGGCGTCGGGGGCGCGGGGGGGCGGGCCCCCCGCCCCCGACCGCGCCCCCACCCCCGCGCCCCCCGCGGAGACCCCCCCCCCGCGCGCCCCGCGGGCGCCGGCGGCGCCGCCGGTCGCGGGCGTCGTGGCCGTGGGCGGGCCCCCGGTGGGCCACCGGGCCCTCGCCACGGTCGGCCAGCTCGTAGAGCACCCGCGCCTCGGTCAGCGAGTGCGCGGTGCCGGCCACGCCGGCGTCGAGCACGCCGATGACCCGGGTCCAGAACCTGTTGAACGCGCGGACCTGCTGCACGGCGTCGGTTGCCGTCGGGGTGACGGCAATCCTGTCGTTGACCATGTCCGTGATTCTATTGAATCAGTCAATTGATTGGTTGTCGGCCCGGACCTGCGCCCCCGCCGAACCCCG
>CBIHNM010000243.1:0-6086 GCA_966211265.1 uncultured Pseudonocardia sp. | reverse complement strand
TGACGACGACCCCGGGCGCCGGGCCGGGGGGCTGCAGGAGCGAGCCGCCGGTGCCCCCGCGCCGCGGCTGCGGACCGCCGGGACGGGCCGGTTCCCCGGCGTGCTGTGGGCGGGCGTCGAGACCGCGGGGCCCGCCGACACCGACGCGCTGGTCTCGCTCGTCGCCCTGGCCGGTGGCACGCCGGAGCGTTTCGTCGCGCACCTGACACTCGGTCGCGGCCCGGCCCGGGCCGTCGCGGCGCGGCCGGCGCAGCTGCCGGCGGGGCCGTGGTGGGCCCCGGCCGAGGTACTCCTGGTGGCGAGCCGCTCGACCCGGTCCGGACCGGTCTACGAGCCGGTGCACCGGGTGGGGCTGGCCGGTTCCTGAAGCGGGGGACCCGCGGCGGTGCGCGGCGGACCCGCGAGCAGGGAATCGTGGCCGGTCGGCGCGGGTCGGGCGCCGGTGTGTCGGGCCTCGCTGGTACCGTTCGAGGCGAGTCCGGCTGCAGTCCGTGGTGGCCGAGACCGACTACCAGCCCGCGGCGACGTGCCGCTCCGCTCGGCCCTGCGACTGGAGGGCCGGAGCGCACAGGCTCCGGGCACGGCCCCACGGACGTCATCGATGAAGGAGTACCTCGCGTGGCACTGACCACCGAACAGAAGAAGACGACGGTGGACACCTACGGTGTGCACCCCGGGGACACCGGCTCCCCCGAGGCCCAGATCGCGCTGCTCACGCAGCGGATCATCGGCCTGACCGAGCACCTCAAGGAGCACAAGCACGACCACCACTCGCGGCGCGGACTGCTGCTGCTGGTGGGGCGTCGCCGCCGCCTGCTCAAGTACCTGCGTGCGGTCGACGTCACGCGCTACCGCTCGCTGATCGAGCGGCTCGGCCTGCGTCGCTGACCGTCCCGGCCCGGCGCCCCCGACGGGGAGCCGGGCCGGAGCACAACTACACCGCTACACCGCGGCAGCACCGCCGCGTGCGGCACCACCGCGTCGGGGAGAGGAATCCGCCGGTCCTCGGTAGTGGCTCCCGGGAGTGGGACTCCCGAGAGCTTCGATCGAAGACCGGCCCAGCCGAGGATGTCTCCCGACCTCAGGTGGTGCGCATCAGCACCGAACGAGGAGTGACACCACACTTATGACCGATCCGATCGACAACGACGGCGTGCACGAGAGCACCGCCGTCATCGACAACGGGACCCACGGGACCCGCACCGTCCGGTTCGAGACCGGGCGCCTCGCGCGCCAGGCCGCCGGATCCGTCGCCGCCTACCTGGACGACGAGACCATGCTGCTCTCGGCCACCACGGCGTCGAAGCGTCCCAAGGACAACCTCGACTTCTTCCCGCTGACGGTCGACGTCGAGGAGCGGATGTACGCCGCGGGCCGCATCCCCGGCTCGTTCTTCCGCCGTGAGGGCCGCCCGAGCACGGACGCGATCCTCACCTGCCGTCTGATCGACCGTCCGCTGCGCCCGTCGTTCGTCGACGGCCTGCGCAACGAGATCCAGGTCGTCGTGACGGTCATGTCGCTGGACCCGAAGGACCCCTACGACGCGCTGGCGATCAACGCCGCGTCGGGCTCCACCCAGCTCGCCGGCCTGCCGTTCTCCGGCCCGGTCGGCGCCGCCCGGATCGCCCTGATCAGCGACGAGGACGGCTCCAACAGCCAGTGGGTCGCGTTCCCGACCTTCGACCAGCTCGAGCGCGCCGCGTTCGACATGGTCGTGGCCGGGCGCATCGTCGGTGACGACGTCGCGATCATGATGGTCGAGGCCGAGTCCACCGAGAAGACCCTCGCCCTGGTCGAGGACGGCGCCACCGCCCCGACCGAGCAGGTCGTGGCCGAGGGCCTGGAGGCGGCCAAGCCGTTCATCAAGAGCCTGTGCGTGGCCCAGCAGCAGCTGGCCGATGCCGCCGCGAAGCCGACCGGCAACTACCCGGTGTTCCCGGCGTACCAGCCCGACGCGCTCGAGGCCGTCACCGCGGCGGTGTCCGACGAGCTGGCGCAGGTGCTGACGATCGCCGGCAAGCAGGAGCGCGAGAACCGGACCGACGAGGTCAAGGCGAGCGTCCTGGAGAAGCTGGGCGCGCAGTTCGAGGGCCGCGAGTCCGAGCTGGGCGCGGCGTTCAAGTCGCTGAACAAGAAGCTGGTCCGCCAGCGGATCCTGCGTGACCAGGTCCGCATCGACGGTCGCGGCGTCACCGACATCCGGCCGCTCTCGGCCGAGGTGGAGGTCATCCCGCGGGCGCACGGCTCGGCCCTGTTCGAGCGCGGCGAGACCCAGATCCTGGGCGTCACCACGCTGAACATGCTCCGGATGGAGCAGCAGATCGACTCGCTGGGGCCGGAGACGCGCAAGCGCTACCTGCACCACTACAACTTCCCGCCGTACTCGACCGGTGAGACCGGCCGGGTGGGCTCGCCCAAGCGCCGCGAGATCGGCCACGGCGCGCTGGCGGAGCGGGCGCTGATCCCGGTCCTGCCCACGCGCGAGGAGTTCCCCTACGCGATCCGCCAGGTCTCCGAGGCGCTCGGGTCCAACGGCTCGACGTCGATGGGCTCGGTCTGCGCGTCCACGATGTCGCTGCTCAACGCCGGCGTGCCGCTCAAGGCGCCGGTCGCGGGCATCGCGATGGGCCTGGTCTCCGACGAGGTCGACGGCAAGACCACCTACGTGGCGCTGACCGACATCCTGGGTGCCGAGGACGCGTTCGGCGACATGGACTTCAAGGTCGCGGGCACGCCGGAGTTCGTCACCGCGCTGCAGCTCGACACCAAGCTCGACGGGATCCCGTCCGAGGTCCTGGCCGCGGCGCTGAGCCAGGCCAAGGACGCCCGGATGACGATCCTCGAGGTGATCGGCGAGGCGATCGACTCGCCCGACGAGATGAGCCCCTTCGCGCCGCGGGTCACCGCGGTGCAGGTGCCCGTGGACAAGATCGGCGAGGTGATCGGCCCGAAGGGCAAGATGATCAACTCGATCACCGAGCAGACCGGCGCCGACATCTCGATCGAGGACGACGGCACGATCTACGTCGGTGCCGCCGACGGCCCGTCCGCGGAGGCGGCGATCGGCATGATCAACGCCATCGCCAACCCGCAGCTGCCCAAGATCGGCGAGCGGTTCCTGGGCACGGTGGTCAAGGCCGCCGCGTTCGGTGCCTTCGTCTCGCTGGTCCCGGGCAAGGACGGCCTCGTGCACATCTCGAAGCTGGGCAGCGGCAAGCGCATCAGCAAGGTCGAGGACGTGGTCAAGGTCGGCGACAAGCTCCGCGTCGAGGTCACCGACATCGACAACCGGGGCAAGATCAGCCTGATCCCGGTCGTCGAGGGCGAGACCGCCGAGACCGCCGAGAACGGCGGCAACGGCGACGGCGGCGAGACCAACGGCGCGGTCGCGCCGGAGGCCGTCGAGGCGTCCAACCCCAGCTGACCGGCTCCCGAGTCGATCGCCAGAGCAGGTTCGGCAAGGACACCGTGCACGATCGCGACGTTCCGCCCGCGGCGGCCCGGCACCCCGAGAGGGGCTCCGGTGCCGCCGCGGGCGTCGTGCTGCCCGGGCCCGGTTCCGGGATCCCGGTGGCGACCGGGCCGGGTGCGGCCGAGGCGGTCCGCCGCAGCGACCTGCCGGGCGGGGCGCGGCTGGTCACCGAGACGGTGCCGGGGGTGCGCTCGGTCGCGCTCGGCATCTGGATCGGCATCGGCTCGGTGGACGAGACCGGCGACCAGGCCGGGGCCGCGCACTACCTGGAACACCTGCTGTTCAAGGGCACCGGCCGGCGCAGCGCGGCCGGGATCGCCGAGGAGATGGACGCGGTCGGCGGTGAGCTCAACGCGTTCACCGCCAAGGAGCACACCTGCTACTACGCCCACGTCCTCGACGACGACGTGGCGCTGGCGATCGACGTCCTCGCCGACGTCGTGACCGAGGCCGAGCTCGCGCACACCGACGTCGAGCTCGAGCGCGGCGTCGTGCTCGAGGAGATCTCGATGCGCGACGACGACCCGGAGGACCTGCTCGGCGAGCTGTTCGACGAGACGCTGTTCGGCGAGCACCCGCTGGGCCGCCCGGTGATCGGGTCCGAGGACTCGATCCGGGGGATGAGCCGCGACACCCTGCACGAGTTCTGGCGCGGCGAGTACACGACACCGCGGATGGTCGTGGCCGCGGCCGGCAACCTCGACCACGACCGGGTCGCCGACCTGGTGTCGCACGCGCTGGCCGGCGCGGCCGAGCGCAGTCGCGGCCTGCCGGCCGAACCGCCGCGGTCCGGCGGGGGCCCGCGCCCGGTGCGGACCGGCGGGCTGGCCCTGCACACCGACGAGTCCGAGCAGGCGCACCTCATGCTCGGCGTCCCCGGGCCGAGCAGGCACACGCCCGGCCGCGCCGCCCTGGCCGTGCTCAACACCGCGCTCGGCGGCGGGCTGAGCTCGCGGCTGTTCCAGCAGGTCCGTGAGCAGCGCGGCCTGGCCTACCAGGTCTACTCGTCGCAGGTGCGCTACGCCGACGCCGGCAGCCTCGCGGTCTATGCCGGGTGTGCCCCGGAGCGCCTCGGCGAGGTGGTCGCGGTCGTGCGCGACGTGCTCGCCGGTGTCGCCTCCGACGGGCTGACCGAGGCCGAGGTGGTGCGTGCGCAGGGGGCCCTGCGCGGCGGCCTGGTGCTCGGGCTGGAGGACACCGCGTCCCGGATGAACCGCCTCGGACGCTCCGAGCTCGACCACGGCCGTCAGCGGAGCCTGTCCGAGAGCCTGGCCCGGATCGCGGCCGTCACCCCGGCCGAGGTCGCGCAGCTCGCCGCGGAGCTGCTCGCCCAGCCGCTCACCGCGGCCGTCGTCGGCCCCTACGAGGAGATCGACGACCTGCCCGCCGCGCTGCGCGACCTGGGCTGACCGCAGGTCGCCCGGGCACATCCGGGCTCCCGACGGCACCGTTCGGGCGGCCGGGGGTGGCCAGCACGGGGGTCGGACCCGGTGCGAACCCCGATGGTGGTCATCTCGACCGCGGTGGTGGGTGCGCCGGGCGCAGGTCGAGGTGCGGTGGCGCATGCGACGGTGCGGACCGCCGCGCCCGAACTAGGCTGCGGCCCGACGGGAACGACCGAGGTGAGGAGTGCGGGTGAGCGCAGCGATCCGGGTGGCGGTGCTGGGTGCGAGGGGCCGGATGGGCGGCGAGGTCTGCCGGGCGGTGCGCGAGGCCGCCGACACCGAGCTGGTCGCGGAGCTGGACGAGGGCGATGACCTGTCGGGCCTCGACCGTGCCGACGTCGCCGTCGACTTCACCCACCCCGGTGCGGTGCTCGACAACGTGCGGTACTGCGTCGAGAACGGTGTCGCCGCGGTCGTCGGGACCAGCGGGTTCGACGAGGCCCGGTTCGACACCGTGCGCGGCTGGCTGCAGGACAAGGGGTCCGGGTCGGTGCTGGTGGCGCCGAACTTCGGGGTCGGCGCCGTGCTGTCGATGCACTTCGCGGTGCGGGCGGCGCCGTTCTTCGACTCGGTCGAGGTCGTCGAGAGCCACCACGCCGGCAAGGTCGACGCGCCCTCGGGCACCGCGGCGCGCACCGCATCGGTGATCGCCGCGGCGCGGCGGGAGGCCGGCCTGGGCGAGGTCCCGGACGCGACCACGACCGACCCGGACGGCGCCCGCGGCGCCCGCGTCGACGGCATCCACGTGCACGCGGTCCGGATGCCCGGCCTGATCGCCCACCAGGAGGTGGTCCTCGGCAGCGCCGACGGCGAGATCCTCACCATCCGGCACGACTCGATGAACCGGTCCTCGTTCATGCCCGGGGTGCTGCTCGCGGTGCGCGCGGTCCGGGAGCGTCCGGGCCTGACGATCGGGCTGGAGCCGCTGCTCGGGCTGGCGTGAGTGCCGCCCACGGGCGCGACCCTCAGTCGGTGAGCTCGAGGGCCAGGGTGCCCACGAAGCGCACCTCGCGCAGCACGCCGTCGCCGGTGTCCAGGGTGCGCACGGCGCCGTCGGTGTCCCAGCCGGCGCGGGCGTAGAAGCGTCGTGAGGCCTCGTCGCGCTCGGGGACCCAGGCCCGGCCCTGCTCCGCGTCGTGGCCGCGCAGGGCGGCCGCGGCGGCGGCCAG
>CBIHNM010000242.1:0-6105 GCA_966211265.1 uncultured Pseudonocardia sp. | reverse complement strand
CAAGGTCGCCGCGGCCGGCTGAGCCCGCGCGCGCCGGCCCGGGAGCGGCACCGGCGAGCTCGCCCGGCGCACCCGGCCCGCGCGCGGGCCCGGCGGCACCTGTTAGGATCTGGAATGCGACCACCCTGGTGCGCGTTGAAGCGTGTGTCAGGGCGTCAAGAGGAGCCCCGCTCCCACCCGCTCGCCTGAGGCGTCCGGGTCCTGGTCCGGCCGGTCCGGCGTGATGCCGTGGTTTGGTCGATCAACGGGTCTCCGCTTGTCGTCGCCGACACATTCAGCGACACCGAGGAGACCCCATCACCACAGAGACACGCATCAACGACCGCATCCGCGTTCCGGAGGTCCGACTCGTCGGCCCGAACGGGGAGCAGGTCGGTATCGTGCGTATCGAGGACGCCCTGCGGCTGGCACAGGAGTCCGAGCTCGACCTGGTCGAGGTCGCGGCTCAGGCCCGCCCGCCGGTCTGCAAGCTCATGGACTACGGCAAGTTCAAGTACGAGAGCGCGCAGAAGGCCCGCGAGTCCAAGCGCAACCAGCAGATGACGGTGATCAAGGAGCAGAAGCTCCGGCCGAAGATCGACAAGCACGACTACGAGACGAAGCGCGGTCACGTCATCCGCTTCCTCGAAGGCGGCAACAAGGTCAAGGTCACCATCATGTTCCGCGGTCGCGAGCAGTCGCGCCCGGAGCTGGGATACCGGCTCCTGCAGCGCCTCGCGGAGGACATCGGTGACCTCGCCGTCGTCGAGGCCGCCCCGAAACAGGACGGCCGCAACATGACGATGGTGCTCGCGCCGACGAAGAAGCCCGTCAAGAGGTCATCGTCCTCGAACACCTCCGAGACGTCTGCCGAGGCGCCTGCCGAGGTCGAGGCCTGAGCACCACCGGCCCCGCCACGTGGCGGGGCCGCAACGCAGCACACGCAGTACACCCCGACGCCGCCCTGCGCGACGTCACGGCGAACGGATCAGCCATGCCCAAGAACAAGACCCACAAGGGGACCGCGAAGCGGGTCCGCACCACCGGCAGCGGCAAGCTCATGCGCCAGCAGACCGGTCTGCGGCACCGGATGGAGGTCAAGTCGAGCAAGGAGACCCGCGACCTCTCCGGCATCGTTCCGCTCGCCAAGGCCGACGTGAAGCGCGTCAAGAAGCTGCTCGGCCGCTAGTACCGCCACACCGCTTTCCCGCTGAACACCCGCCGCCGGTGAGCACCCCTCCACCGCGCGGTTCCCCGAGAGACAGGACAGACCCATGGCACGCGTGAAGCGCGCGACGAACGCCCAGAAGAAGCGTCGCACCACGCTGGAGTCGGCCGCCGGCTACCGCGGGCAGCGCTCGCGGCTCTACCGCAAGGCCAAGGAGCAGATGCTCCACTCCATGAACTACGCCTACCGGGACCGTCGCGCGCGCAAGGGCGACTTCCGGCAGCTGTGGATCACCCGGATCAACGCCGCGGCCCGCGCGAACGACATGACCTACAACCGGTTCATCCAGGGCCTCAAGGCCGCCGGTGTCGAGGTCGACCGCAAGAACCTCGCCGAGATCGCGATCAGCGACCCGGCCGCGTTCACCGCCCTGGTGAAGGTCGCCAAGGAGAACCTGCCCGAGCCGGGCACCCAGCAGGGGTCGGCGGCCTGAGCAGGTCCCGCCCCACCGGTTCCGTGGCCACGCCCGGCACCGAGCGCACCCCGCGCGTCGTCGCAGCACGCAAGTTGCTGCGCCGCACGGGGCGCGATCGGGCCGGGCGTTTCCTCGTGGAGGGCGCGCAGGCCGTGCGCGAGGCCCTCGACTGGGACGGACGGATGCACGAGCTGTTCGTCACCGGGCCGGCGTCGCTGCGCAACCCGGAGCTCGTCGAGCGGGCACGCGAACGCGGCGTCGCGGTCGTCCCGGTCACCGACGCGGCCGCGGCCGGGCTGTCGGACACCGTCACCCCGCAGGGGCTGGTCGCGGTGTGCGATCTGCTCGACGTGCCGGTCGCGCACGCCCTGGCCGGCACCGCGACCTTCGTCGCGGTGTGCGCGGGCATCTCCGACCCGGGAAACGTCGGCACCGTGACCCGCGTCGCCGACGCGGCCGGGTGCGACGCGGTGCTGCTGGCCGGGGACACCGTGGACCCGCACAACGGCAAGGCCGTACGCGCCTCCACCGGGAGCGTGTTCCACCTCCCGCTCGCCCGCGACCGGGATGCCCCCGCCGTGCTCGGGGCCTGCCGCGACGCCGGGCTGGTCACGCTCGTCGCGGACGGGCGGGGCGAGGTCGACCTGCACGACCCGGCGGCCGCGTCGCTGCTCGCCGGGCCGGTGGCCTGGGTCCTGGGCAGCGAGGCGCACGGCCCCGGCGACGAGGTGCTGGCCGCGGCCGACCACCGGGTGCGGGTGCCGATCCACGGGCGCGCGGAGAGCCTGAACCTGGCCTCCGCGGCCGCCATCTGCCTGTACGCCTCGGTCGCCGCGCGTGCCGCGGCCGGCGTGCGGTCCACGGCGTGACCACACCCGGAGGGCGGTCGGCGGCCGGTCCACCTGCGGGGGAACGGCCCGTCGGCCCCCTCTAGGATCGTGGGCACCATGAGTGAGGACCCCGTGAGCGACGACGCCGTGAACCCGCTGGACCCGGACGCGCTGAAGGCCGCCGTCGAGGCCGCGCGTGCGGCGTTCGACGCCGCGCCGGACCTGGACGCGCTGGCCGCGGCCAAGCCGGCCCACCTGGGCGACCGGGGCCCGATCCCGATGGCCCGCCGCGAGCTCGGCTCGCTGCCGGGCCCGGAACGCGCGGACGCCGGCAAGCGCGTCAACGCCGCCCGCCAGGAGGCGCAGGCCGCGTTCGACGAACGCCGTGCGGCGCTGCTCGCCGAGCGCGACGCCCGCGTCCTGGCCGAGGAGTCGGTCGACGTCACGCTGCCCTGGGACCGGCACCCGCGCGGTGCCCGGCACCCGATCACGCAGATCTCCGAGCGGATCGCCGACATCTTCGTCGGGATGGGCTGGGAGGTGGCCGAGGGGCCCGAGGTCGAGGCGTCCTGGCTGAACTTCGACGCGCTGAACTTCGGCAAGGACCACCCGGCCCGGACCATGCAGGACACGTTCTACCTGGGCGAGGGCGGTCAGGACTCCGGCACGGTGCTGCGCACGCACACCTCGCCGGTGCAGATCCGCTCGCTGCTCGAGCGGGAGCTGCCCGCCTACGTCGTCTGCCCCGGTCGCACGTTCCGCACCGACGAGCTCGACGCCACCCACACCCCGGTGTTCCACCAGGTCGAGGGCCTGGCCGTGGACGAGGGCCTGACCATGGCGCACCTCAAGGGCGTGTTGGACGCCTTCGCGCGCGCCATGTTCGGCCCGGACGCGCGGACGCGGATGCGCCCGTCCTACTTCCCGTTCACCGAGCCCAGCGCCGAGGTCGACCTGTGGTTCCCGCAGCGCAAGGGCGGGGCCGGCTGGGTCGAGTGGGGCGGCTCGGGCATGGTCGACCCGAACGTGCTGCGTGCCTGCGGGATCGACCCGGACGTGCACACCGGGTTCGCGTTCGGCATGGGCATCGAACGGACCCTGATGTTCCGCAACGGCATCCCGGACATGCGGGACATGGTCGAGGGCGACGTGCGGTTCTCCACCGCGTTCGGCGTCTGAGCCAGCCCCGTCACCTGCCCTGATCTTCGCGAGGAGTTTCCGTAGTGCGTGTGTCCGTGTCCTGGCTCGCCGAGCACCTCGACGTCGCCGCCCTGCCCCCCTCGGTCGACGAGGTCGGTGACGCGTTCGTGCGGGTCGGTCTCGAGGTCGAGCAGATCCACCCGGCCCCCGAGGTCACCGGTCCGCTGACCGTCGGCCGGGTCGAGGAGATCACCGAGCTCACCGATTTCAAGAAGCCGATCCGGTACTGCCGGGTGGGCTTCGCCGACGGCCGCAGCCGCGGGATCGTCTGCGGCGCCCGCAATTTCGCGGTGGGCGACCTGGTGGTCGTGGCCGAGCCGGGCGCGGTGCTGCCGGGCGGGTTCGCGATCGCCTCCCGGGAGACCTACGGGCACACCTCGGACGGCATGATCGCCTCGGCCAGGGAGCTCGGCCTGGGCGCCGACCACGCCGGCATCCTCGTGCTGCCCCCGGGCACCGCCGAGCCCGGCGCCGACGCGACAGGGCTGCTCGGGCTCGACGAGGCCGTCATCGAGCTGGCGGTCACGCCGGACCGCGGCTACTGCTTCGCCGTGCGCGGACTGGCCCGCGAGCTGGCGGTGTCCACCGACGCCGACTACACCGACCCGGTCACCCGGGTGCAGGTCCCGCCGGCCTCGGGCGACGCGTGGCCGGTCCGGATCGAGGACACCGACCGCTGCCCGCGGTTCCTGCTCCGCCGGGTCGACGGCGTCGACCCCGCCGCGCCGTCCCCGTGGTGGATGCAGCGACGCCTGCTGGCGGCCGGGATGCGGCCGATCTCGCTGATCGTCGACGTCACCAACTACGTGATGCTCGACCTCGGACAGCCGCTGCACGCCTACGACGCGTCGTCGGTCACCGGCACGGTCGCGATCCGGCGCGCGCGGGCGGGGGAGACCCTGCGGACCCTGGACGACGCGACCCGCACGCTCGACGTCGACGACCTGCTGATCACCGACGACTCCGGGCCGATCGGGCTGGCCGGTGTGATGGGCGGGGCGAGCACGGAGATCCCGGCCCCGGCCGACCGGGGCGCCGAGAGCGGGGCGGGCGCCCGGGTGGACGTCCTGCTGGAGGCCGCGCACTTCGACCAGGCCGGCATCGCCCGCTCCGCGCGTCGGCACAAGCTGCCCAGCGAGGCGTCGCGGCGCTTCGAGCGGGTCGTCGACCCGGCGCTGCCGCCGGTCGCGGCCGAACGCGCCGCGCAGCTGCTCGTCGAGCTGGGCGGCGGCAGGCTCGCCGACGGACGCACCGACGAGGGCGGGGTCCCCGCCGTCGAGACGATCCGGATGCCGATGTCGCTGCCCGACCGCACGGCCGGGGTCGGCTACCCGCGGGGCGCCACGGCGCGGCGCCTGGGTCAGGTCGGCTGCCGGATCGAGCTCGACACCGGCGACGACGGCCAGGGTCGGGTCGTGGCGACGCCGCCGACCTGGCGCCCGGACCTGCGCCGGCCCGCCGACCTGGTCGAGGAGGTGCTGCGGCTCGAGGGCTACGACACGATCCCCTCGACGTTGCCCGCGGCCCCGCCCGGCCACGGGCTGACCGGCCCGCAGCGGCGCCGCCGCGCCGTGTCGCGTGCACTGGCCGAGGCCGGGCACGTCGAGGTGCTGCCGTTCCCGTTCGTCGCCGAGAGCGCCTGGGACGCGCTCGGACTGCCCGCCGACGACGTGCGCCGGCGCACGGTCGCGGTGAGCAACCCGCTCGACGCCGACCGCTCCCGGCTCACCACGACGCTGCTGCCCGGGCTGCTGGACATGCTGGTGCGCAACCGCTCCCGCGGTACCGAGGACCTGGCCCTCTACACGCTGGGTCAGGTCGTGCTGCCGCACGCCGACCCGGCCCCGATGCCCGACCCGCCGGTGACGCGGCGCCCGTCGGACGCCGAGTACGCCGCGATCCGGGCCGCGCTGCCCGCCCAGCCCACCCACGTCGCCGTGGTGCTGGCCGGGGACCGCGACCCGGGTGGCTGGTGGGGCCGCGGACGCGCCGCGACCTGGTCCGACGCCGTCGAGGCGGGGCGCCTCGTCGGCGCCGCGGCCGGTGCGCGGCTGCGCGTGACCAAGGCCGACCGGATGCCCTGGCACCCGGGACGCTGCGCGGCGCTGCGGGTGGGGGACTGGATCGTCGGCCACGCGGGGGAGCTGCACCCCAAGGTCGTCGAGGCGCTCGGGCTGCCGGCCCGGACCGCGGCGATGGAGCTGGACCTGGACGCGATCCCGCTGACCGAGACGCTGCCGGTGCCGACCGTGTCCGGCTTCCCGCCGGTCGCGGTCGACGTGGCCCTGGTGACCGCCGACGACGTGCCCGCCGCGGAGGTGGCCGAGGCCCTCGGCGCCGGCGGCGGGGACCTGCTCGAGGCGGTCCGACTCTTCGACGTCTACACCGGTGAGCAGGTCGGCGAGGGCAGGCACTCGCTCGCGTTCAAGCTGCGGATGCGCGCCCCGGACCGG
>CBIHNM010000241.1:0-6222 GCA_966211265.1 uncultured Pseudonocardia sp. | reverse complement strand
TGTGCGGGGCGCGGGCGCGCCGGTGGACCTGGGTCCCCCGGGGGGGGGGCCGGGGCGGAGGGGGCCGGGCCGGCCCCCCGGGGGGGGGCCGCCCCGTCTCCCCGGGTGCCGCGATCAGCTGCGGCGGGCCCGCTTGATGATCAGGAAGACCGCGACCAGCGCCGCGACCGCACCCAACACCGGGCCGAGGCGCTTGAGCACCGGGGCGCCGGCCGAGTCCAGCAGGTCGATCGCCTCGACCGGGTTGGCCTGCGGGGCCACCGTGCGCGGACCGCCGGCCGACGGCGCCGAGGACTGCTCGCCCGGTGCCGGCGGGACGGCCGGGATCGGCGCCGTGGCGTCGGCGGCGTGCTTCGGGCCGGCGCCGTTGGTCCCGGCGTCACCGGAGTTCAGCTTGTCGGCCAGGCAGGACGAGAACTGGCCGATGATCTTGTCTGCGACGTCGGAGATGACGCCCCGGCCGAACTGCGCCGGTCGTCCGGTGACGGTCATGTCGGTGACCATCGTGACGTCGGTCTTGTCCGGTCCCGCAGCGACCATCGAGCCGGTGACCTTCGCCTTGGCCGTGCCGTTGCCGCGCGCGTCGCGGCCGCTGGCGTCGATGACGACCTTGTGGTTCGCGTCGTCCCGGTCGATGTAGGTGCCCTTGCCCTTGTAGGTCAACGAGATCGGGCCGAGCTTGACCTTCACCGTGCCGGTGAACGAGTCGGCCTCGTACTCGGTGAGCGTCGCCCCGGGGAAACACGGCGCGACCGTCTCCGGGTTGTTCAGAGCCGCCCACGCCTCCTCGATGGGCGCCGCGATCGTGAACTTGTTCTCCAGCTGCATCTGTTACTGCCTCCTCGTCGGGGCGGAAAAGTCGGGGCGGGAAACGGGTGGGCGCCCGCCCGGGGAGACCCGGACAGGCGCCCAACCGCCTACTCGAGACTTCTCAGCCGACGGCCGTCAGCACCGCACGGCCGGTAAGCACCTTCGCCAGGTGCTCACGGTAGTCCGCCGCGGCATCGGCGTCACTCGGAGCGTGAGTGCCCTCGGTGACGTGCTCGGCCGCCGCCTTCGCGACGTCGGGCCCCGCGGTCTGACCGACCAGGGCCTGCTCGACCCCGCTCGCCCGGATCGGCGTCGAGCCCATGTTGGTGAGCCCGACCCGGGCCTCCGAGATGGTGCCGCCGTCCACCTTCAGCGCGACGGCGATGGCGACCATCGACCACGCCTGGGCGGTCCGGTTGAACTTCTCGTAGTGGGTCTTCCAGCCGGTGTACTTCGGGAACCGGATCTGGGTGAGGATCTCGCCCTCGCCGATCGCGGTCGTGAAGTAGTCGGTGAAGAACTCCGAGGCCGGCACCAGGCGGGTGCCGTCGGCACCCAGGATGACGAACTCGGCGTCCAGCGCCAGGGCCGCCGCCCCGAGGTCGCCGGCCGGGTCGGCGTGCGCGAGCGCGCCGCCCAGGGTGCCGCGGTGACGGACCTGCGGGTCGGCCACCGTCTCGGTGGCCTGTCCCAGCAGCGACACGTGCTGGCGGACCAGGTCGTCGCGCATCACGTCGTGGTGCGCCGCCATCGCCCCGATCGCGATCCGGTCGCCGTCCTCGGCGATCCGGCGCAGCTCCGGGATGCCGCCGAGGTCGATGACGACGCTCGGGGCGGCCATCCGCAGCCGCAGCACCGGGAGCAGGCTCTGTCCACCGGCGAGGATCTTGGCGTCCTCGCCGCCGTTCCGCAGCGCGGTGACGGCTTCCTCGACCGAACTCGGCCGGACGTAGTCGAACTTGGCCGGGATCACTGGACCTCTCCCTTGGGGTTGTTCGGGTCGATCGAGCCCAGGCCGGCACCCGGCGAGTGGGTGTCGCTCGGGGTCTCCATCGGGTTGCTGCCCTTCGCGACCTGCAGCGCGCGCCACACCCGCTGCGACGTCGTCGGCATCTCGATCTCCGACACGCCGAGGTGCCGGATCGCGTCGAGGACGCCGTTGACGATCGCCGGGGTGGAGGCGATCGTGCCGGCCTCGCCGACACCCTTCACACCGAGCTGGTTCGACGTGGCCGCGGTCGACATGGACTCCGTGGTGAAGCTCGGGAGGTCGGCCGCGGACGGGAGCGTGTAGTCGACGAACGTGGCGTTGACCAGGGTGCCCTGGTCGTCGTAGTTCGCCTCCTCGAACAGGGCCTGCGCGATGCCCTGGGCCAGGCCGCCGTGCACCTGCCCCTCGACGATCAGCGGGTTGATCACGTTGCCGATGTCGTCGACGCAGACGTACTTGCGCAGCGTCACCCGGCCGGTCTCGGTGTCGACCTCCATCGCGGCCAGGTGCGTGCCGTGCGGGAAGGAGAAGTTCTCCGGGTCGAACACCGCGTCGGAGTCCAGCGAGGGCTCCATGTCCTCCGGGTAGTCGTGCGCCATGAACGTGGCGAACGCGATCTCCTGGATGGCCTTGCCCTTGTCGGTGCCCTTGACCGTGAACGTGCCGTTGGCGAACTCGAGGTCGTCCTCGGAGGCCTCGAGCAGGTGCGCGGCGATCTTCTTCGCCTTGGCCACGACCTTCTCCGCGGCCTTGGCGATCGCGATGCCGCCGACCACCAGGGACCGGGAGCCGTAGGTGTCGAGGCCCTTCGGCGAGACCTGCGTGTCGCCGTGCAGGATCTCGACGTCCTCGAACGGCACGCCCAGCTCGTCGGCGACGATCTGGCTGAACGCCGTCTCGTGGCCCTGGCCGTGCCCGGACGTACCGGTGATCACCTCGACCTTGCCGGTGGCCAGCATCCGGATGCTGGCGGCCTCCCAGCCGCCGGCGCCGTAGTCCAGCGAGCCGAGCACCCGGGACGGGGCCAGACCGCACATCTCGGTGAACGTCGAGATGCCGATCCCCAGCTGCACCGGGTCGTTGTTCTTCTTCCGCTCCTCCTGCTCACGGCGCAGGCCGGCGTAGTCGAACAGCTCCATCGCACGCTGCGTGGCCTGCTCGTAGTTGCCGGTGTCGTAGGTCAGACCCACGACCGTGGTGAACGGGAACTCCTCGTGCTTGATCCAGTTCTGCTCGCGCAGCTCCATCGGGTCCCGGCCGAGCTCGACCGCGAGCTCGTCCATCATCCGCTCGATGCCGAACGTGGCCTCCGGGCGGCCTGCGCCCCGGTAGGCGTCGGTCAGCGTCTTGTTCGTGAAGACGTTGGAGCAGGTGAACTTCAGCGCCGGGATCTTGTAGATCGCGTTGAACATGAACGCGCCGAGGATCGGCACACCCGGACCGACCAGGCCCAGGTAGGAGCCCATGTCGGCGAGCAGGTGCACGTCCAGGCCGGTGATCGTGCCGTCCTTCTTGGCGGTGATCGTCAGGTCCTGGATCTGGTCGCGGCCGTGGTGCGCGGTGAGCATCGACTCCGACCGCGTCTCGGTCCACTTGACCGGCTTGCCCAGCTTCTGCGCGAGCAGCACGCAGAGCATCTCCTCGGGCAACACGCCGATCTTGCCGCCGAAGCCGCCACCGACGTCGGGGGCGATCACGCGCAGCTTCGACTCGGGGACGCCCAGCGTCACCGTCGTCATGGTGCGCAGGATGTGCGGCACCTGGGTGGCCGACCAGATGGTGATCTGCTCACCGGTCGGGTCGACGACGCAGGAGCGCGGCTCCATGAACGCGGGGATCAGGCGCTGCTGGCGGAACCGGCGCTTGAGCACGATCTGGTCCGGGTCGGACTCGGCGGTCTTGATCGCCTCGTCGACGCTGTCGCCGGTGCCCATCGCGCCGGAGTCGAAGACCCAGGTGGCGGACACGTTGGAGCCCAGGTCCGGGTGCACCAGGTCGGCACCGTCCTTGGACGCCGCCTCCATGTCCAGGATCGCGTCCTGCGGGTCGTAGTCGACCTCGACGAGCTCGGCGGCGTCCTTGGCCTCGGCCGCCGAACGGGCGACGACGACGGCGACACCCTCACCGGAGAAGCTGACCCGGCCGATCCCCAGCACCGGGCGCTGCGGGGCCTTCTGGTCCGGGGTGATCGGCCACGCGCACGGCATGCCCACGGCCTCGGCGCCCAGGTCGGCGGCGGTGAAGACACCGTGCACGCCGGGGGCCTTCTCGGCCTCGGACTTGTCGATCGAGGTGATCGTGGCGCGGGCCAGCGTGGAGCGCACGACCGCGATGTGCAGCGTGCCGGGCGGAGTGATCGAGTCGGTGTAGCGGGAACGACCGGCGATCAGTCGCGCGTCCTCCTTGCGGACGCGGGCCTTGCCGATCTCTTTCGTGGTGGGTTCGGCCGTCGTGGTCACTTACTTGCCTCCTCCGGCAACCGGAGCGCCGGCGGTCTGCGCCGCTGCACCCGGCTTCATGTTCTTCGCCGCACTCTGGACCGAACGCACGATGTTCTGGTACCCGGTGCAGCGGCAGAGGTTGCCCTCGATGCCCTCGCGGACCTCGTGCTCGGTCGGGTCGGGGTTGTCGCCGAGCAGGTCGACCGCCGCCATGATCATTCCCGGCGTGCAGTAGCCGCACTGCAGACCGTGGCACTCGCGGAAGGCCTCCTGGACCGGGTGCAGCTGGCCGTCACGGGCCAGCCCCTCGATCGTGGTGACCTCGCCGCCGTCGGCCTGTACGGCCAGGACCGAACAGGACTTCACGCTGCGTCCGTTCAGGTGGACGGTGCATGCCCCGCAGTTGCTGGTGTCGCAGCCGATCAGTGTCCCCGTCTTGCCCAGGGTCTCCCTGAGGTACTGCGCGAGCAACAACCGGGGCTCGACCTCGTCGGCGTAGTTCACGCCGTCGACGGTGACCCTGACCTGTGTCATGAAATCTCACTCCTCGTCCGCGACCACGCGCTGGTGGACGCGCGGGATCTTCCGGGGACCACCGAGGCAAGCACCGACCCTGAGAGGCGGTGGCGCGCCTCGGCGCCGCGCACGTCCCTGTGGCGGCGCCCACATCACACTCCCGATCATCCTGTGGTGCAAGGCCACGAATCCGCTGGCCGCCGGGCGGCACCGGGTGGTCCGACGCAAACCCCGAGGCCGGTGTCGATCACCTTCCGCAGGCGCGGGCATCCGATGAGTGGCGTGCCGCACGCGCGGATTACGAGGAGCGCGGAGACCACCCGTTCGGACCAGCCCTGATGGACTGGCCAGTCCTTGACAAGGAAGGTGAGGCTTACTTGCCCTTCGGCGCGCTCGACGGGCCGGTGGGGCGCAGCGGCGCCGTCGTACGGTGCCGGGCCGCACCCCACCAGAGCCCCGCGCCGTAGGCCAGGTCGTCCAGGCGGTGGGCCAGCAGGTACTCCACCGGCCCGGGACGGACGACCGGATCCCGGTGGGTCCACCAGTCGGCGAGCCCCTCGGCCAGCGCGGCGGCGGCCACCGCCCGCCGGGCCCGCGCGGAGAAGGCACAGCCGAGCACGGCGACCGGCCAGAAGTGCCGCGTCAGCGCCGACCCGACCTGCCACACCGCTCCCGCGAGCCCCAGGCCGGTCAGGCGGGCCGCGGAGGCCCGGGGACGGTCGAGCCGGGTCAGCTTGCGCGACAGGCGCTCGGTCGCCGCCGTCGTCACGACCGCGGCGCCGGCCACCGACCACCGGCGCTGGGCGAGCAGCAGCACGCACACCGCCGCCGACCACGGCGAGAGCACCACCGGCGGCACCGCACCGGGGTGGCGCAGCGCGAGCGGTGCCGCACCGGTCCCGTAGAACGCCTTGCGCGAGAGCCACTCCGAGGGACCCGTGCGGTGGTCGTGGGCGACCCGGGCGGCGGGCTCGTACCGCATCCGCCAGCCCGAGGCGTGCAGCCGCAGCACGAGGTCGACGTCCTCGGCGACGTGCATGTCCTCGTCGAACGCGGTGCGACCCCGTCCGGCGACGGCGTCCACGCGCACCAGCATCGCGGCGCTCGGGACGTAGGCGACCCGGGAGCGGGGCACGATCAGCGCCGGGTCCGGGCCGAGGTCCAGAGAGGACCGGACGGCCTCGTAGCGGGCGATCGCGCCGCGGGCACCGCCCCCCGCCGGGACCGGCCCGAGGGCCACGATCCGCGGGGCGACCAGCGCGACCGCGGGGTCGGCCGCGTGCGCGAGCAGCGGGGCGAGCCAGCCCGGCTCCGGCACGACGTCGGAGTCGAGGAAGACGGCGAAGGCGGTCCGCGCCGCGGCCAGGCCCGCGTTGCGGGCCGCGGCCGGGCCCCGCGGGCGCTCGTGCCGCAGCAGGGTGCCGCCGGCCGCCGGCACCCCGTCGGCGACGGTGCGCGGGTCCC
>CBIHNM010000240.1:0-6229 GCA_966211265.1 uncultured Pseudonocardia sp. | reverse complement strand
AGTACACCTTCCCGGGGTGCGGGCTCTGGGCGAGCATCCGGATGTCCGCCCCGGCGCAGAAGTTCTTGTCCTTGCCGCTGGTCAGCACGACCGCGCGGACGTTCGGGTGGGAGAAGCGCAGCCGCTGGGTGATGTCGTAGAGCTCGATGTCCACGCCCAGGTCGTAGGAGTTCATCTTGAGCTCGTACCCGGGCACGATGCCGCCGTCCTCGGCGATGTCCAGGCGCACGTAGGCGATCCCGGCCGCGTCGTCGACCTCGAGCTTCCAGTGCTTGTAGCTGCCCGGTTCCCGGTCGAAGTCGACCGCAGGAGGCTTGCCGGAACGAGTATCGGCGCTGAGGGTCGGCTGCGCCTCCGTGGTGGTCTCGGCGTCGGTCATGAGTGGGCCGCTCCTCGGTTCGGGTCGGTGTCAGTCTACAACGGGCGTACGTTACGACGGAAGTTTGTGGAGTGTTGGGATTCGCGGACGTGACGGGGTGGTCCGGATCGTCCTCGGGTGTGCGCCCGCACTGCCACCGTCCTCGCCGTGCAGAAGCGATCGGTGTCCCTGTTCCTGCTCCCGGCCCTCGCCTTCGTCCTCGGCGGGTGCGCCTCCGTGGCCCCGTCCGGGCCGGGCTCGTCCCCGGCCGCCGCGACGAGCTCCGCCGACTGGTCCGGTGTCGACCCGTGCTCGCTGGTGCCCGAGGGCGCCCGGGCCGGTCTCGGCCTGGCTGCGCGGGCGACGCCGGTCGGCGGGCCCGCGCCGGCCTGCCGCTTCACGTCCGCGACGCCGTCGGCGACCGGCTTTCCGGCGGGGACGCAGATCGTGGTCGGCGGCGGTTTCGAGCAGGTGGTCGCGACGATGGAGCGGGCCCAGACCGCGCCGCGCGTGGACACCGACGTCGCCGGCCGCAGGGCCGCCCGGTTCGAGGGCGGCACCGTGGTCTGCACCCTCGTCGTGCAGGCGTCCGACTCCGCCGCGGTGTCGGTGATCGGGACCGGCGGGTGCGACGCCGTCCGCCGGGTCGCCGAGACCGCCGTCGCCCACGGCCCCGGCGCCTGAGTGCAGCGCATGCCGGTCAGGTCGGGACGCCGGGTGCGGGCGCGGTCGGGATCAGCGCGGCCTGCTCGCGCAGCCGGTACCGCTGGATCTTCCCGGTGGCCGTCTTGGGCAGCTCGGAGACCGTGACCACCGCCCGCGGGCGCTTGAACGCCGCCAGCCCGGCCCGGCAGAACGCGATCAGCTCGTCGGCGTCGGGGGTCTGGCCCGGGCGCGGGACGACGAAGGCGACCGGCTTGTCCAGCCCGTCGTCGTCGGGCACCCCGACGACCACGGCCTCGGCCAGCGCCGGATGCTCCAGCAGGCGCACCTCGACCTCGCTCGGGCTCACCCACAGCCCGCCGACCTTGAGCACGTCGTCCGCGCGGCCCAGGCAGCTGTAGGAGCCGTCCTCGCCGCGGACGTACTGGTCGCCGGTGCGCATCCACTCGCCGTGGAAGACCAGCCGGTTGACGTCGGTGCGGCACCAGTAGCCGGTGCAGATCGAGTCGCCGCAGATGTAGAGCATCCCCTGCTCGCCCGCGCCGTCGATCACGCTGCCGTCGGTGCGGCGCAGCTCGACCCGGTAGCCGGGCACCGGGAACCCGGAGCTGCCCGGTACGACCTCGCCGGGCCGGTTGGAGATGAAGATGTGCAACGCCTCGGTGGAGCCGATGCCGTCGAGCACCTCGAAGCCGTAGCGCTCCCGCACGCCGTGGAACATCCGGGCCGGCAGGGCCTCGCCGGCCGAGGCGCCGCGCCGGACGGTGCCGAACCGCGCCGGGTCCACCTCCGCGGCCAGCAGCGGGCCCCAGAAGCTGGGCACGGCGAAGAACAGCGTCACCGCGTGCTCGGCGACCAGCCGCGAGTACAGGTCGGGGTTCGGACGCGAGGGCTCCAGCACGACGCTCGCGCCGACCGCGAGCGGGAAGAACATCGAGTTGCCGATGCCGTAGGCGAAGAACAGCTTGGCCACCGACAGGCAGACGTCGTCGCGCTCGATGCCCAGTACCTGCGTGCCGTAGGTCTCGGCGACGTGGCGGATGTCGGCGTGCCGGTGCATCGCGCCCTTGGGCTTGCCGGTGGTGCCCGAGGTGTAGAGCCACAGCGCCTGCGACTCGTCCCAGGTGGCATAGGGGTCCTCGACCGGCGAGCTGTCGGCGAGCATCTCGTCCCACGTGAGCGACCGGACGCCGTCGACGGCCCCGTCGACGTCCAGCGCCGTCGCACCGGTCAGGACCACCCGGGTCAGGTCGGGGGCGTCGGCCACCGCCGCGGCGAGGTTCTCGGCGAACTCGGGGCTGCCGATCAGCGCGGTCGCGCGCGAGTCGGAGACCAGCACCGACAGCTCGCGCCCGGTCAGCATCGTCGACGACGGCACGGCGACCGCGCCGATCCACATCGCGGCCAGGATCGCGGTGAACAGCTCGACGTCGTCGGTCATCACGAGCAGCACCCGCTGCTCCGGTCGCACGCCCAGGGCGCGCAGCCCGCCGGCGACCCGGCGGACCTCGTCGGTGAGCTGGGCGTAGGTCAGCACGCCGCGGGGATGGCGGACGGCGATCCGGTCGCCGTCGCCGGCGGCCACGCGCGCCCGGGTCAGGTACTCCGCAGCGTTGAAGAGGTCGGCCATGGTGGGTGGCTCCTGTGCCGATTCTGGTGGGCCGGTTCGGGGTAGTGTGATGCTACACACGCACTACGGTGCGTCAACGGATCGTGGACAGTCTCGCTGCCCGCGGCACGGCCGCTGCGGCACCCGCCCCGGATGTGGTGACATGCTCACGAAGATCTCGGAGGTGACAGTGCTGTCGACGCCCCAGGCACGCCCGGTGCCCGGTCCCCCCTCGCCCGGCGGTGCGCCGGTCACGATCGTCGGTCTGCGACGGGAGCGGGAGGTGCTCACCGTCGCGCTGGAGACCGGACGGCACGTCGTGCTGGAAGGCCCGCCCGGAACCGGCAAGTCGACCCTGCTGCACGCGATCGCCCGCGAGGGCGGCCAGCGGATGGTGTTCGTCGAGGGCAACGCCGAGCTGACCCCGGCCCGCCTGGTCGGCGCGTTCGACCCGTCGCAGGTGCTGGCCGAGGGCTACCGGCCGGACGCGTTCACCGACGGCCCGCTGCTCACCGCGATGCGGGGCGACGAGGCCGGGGCGGGAGGCCTGCTCTACCTCGAGGAGATGAACCGGATCCCCGAGGAGACGCTGAACGTCCTGATCACGGTGCTCACCGAGGGTGAGATCACGATCCCGCGCCTGGGCACGGTCGCGGCCGGGCCGGGGTTCCGCCTGATCGCCGCGATGAACCCGTTCGACGCCATCGGCACCGCCCGGGTCAGCCAGGCCATCGCCGACCGGATGTGCCGGGTGGTGCTCGGCTACCAGGACGAGCGCGCCGAGCGGCAGATCACCGGTGCCGTCAGCGGGGTGGAGGGCCGGGCGAACGAGCTGGCCGTCGGCCTCACCCGGGCCACCCGGGAGCACCGCGACGTGCGGATGGGCTCCTCGGTGCGCGGCGCGATCGACCTGGCGCACGTGCTGACCGGTCTGGCCGGGCTGCGCGGCGAGGAGCCGTTCGGCCGCGAGACCGCCCGCGACGCCACCTACGCCGCGCTGTCCGGCCGGATCCGGATCGCCGACGGCGTCGACCGCACCCCGGAGTCGGTGCTCGACGAGCTGCTCGACAGGTTCTGGCCACCGGATGCCGACGAGCCGGACGAGACCTCGGAGGACGAGCCGGGAAAAGCTGACGGCCCGCCGCCCTCCGGGGCGCCGGGCCGGCAGGGACAGAACCCGGGCAAGGACCGTCCGCAGCAGGGCAGCGGCGGGCGCACCCTGGGCCGCGCGGAGCTGAGCGCGCGCCACGACGGCTTCGACGAGGTCTCCCCGGAGCTCGGCGAGCTCGACGACGCCGCGTTCGACGCGGCCATGGCGCAGGACCCGGAGGCCGCCGCGGCCCTGCTGGCCGACCTCGCGGTCGCCACCGACGCGGCGTTGCGCGCGCAGGCCCGGCGGCTGGCCGGGCGGGTGTTCATCCGGCTCGGACGGGTCGGGCCGGCGAAGGCCCGCGGGACGCGCAAGCTCGGTCCCCGCCGCGGCGGGGACGGGGACCTGGACCTCGACCGCACGCTGGACGCGTGGGCGCCGTCGCGCTCGTCGCGGCCGGGCGCCGAGGACATCGTGACCCGGGACTGGACCGCGCACCGGCGCGCGCTCTGCCTGCTCGTCGACATCTCCGGGTCGATGCAGGGCCTGGCGGTGGCACTGGCCGCGGTGTCCGCCGCGGGCGTCGTGCTGGCCGCGGAGAACAGCGGCACCCGCCTGGAGCCCGGGGTGCTCGCGTTCGGCTCCGGGGTGCGGACGCTGCAACGCCAGGGTGTCGGCCGGTCGCCGGAGACGCTGGTCTCGGAGCTGGTCGCGCTGCGCGGGCACGGCACCACCGACCTGGCCGCGGCGCTGCGCGAGGCCTCGGTGCAGCTGAGCGCGGCACCGGCCCAGGAGCGCACGGTGGTGCTGCTCTCGGACTGCCTGCACACCGCCGGGGACGACCCGATGAGCGCGCTCGCCGGGATCGACCGGGTGCACGTGCTGCTGCCCCAGCCCGGTGACCCGGACCCGGAGGCGGTGCGGGCCAGCGCGGCACTGGCCGCGCGCGGGGGAGGGCTGTGCCAGACGGTCTCCCGCCTCGGCGACGTCGGTCCGGCCCTGACCCGCATCCTCGGGTAGCGCCGGGCTGCCTAGGCTCGGTCGGCATGGGGACCATCGTCAGCTTCCACGCCCATCCCGACGACGAGTCGATCGGCTCGGCCGGCACGCTGGCCAAGGCCGCGGCCGCCGGGCACCGGGTGGTGCTCGTGTTCGCGACGCGCGGGGAGCTCGGCGAGCCGGTGCCCGGCGTGCTCGCCGAGGGCGAGCAGCTCGCCGTCCGGCGCTCCGCGGAGTGCCACGAGTCCGCGACGGCGATCGGCGCCGCCCGCGTGGAGTTCCTGGGCTACGTCGACTCCGGGATGATGGGCGAGCCCTCCAACGACGCGCCCTACTGCTTCTGGCAGGCCGGCGTCGAGCACGCCGCCCGCCGGCTCGCGGTGATCCTCGACGAGGAGGAGCCCGACGTCCTGACCACCTACGACGACAACGGCGGCTACGGGCACCCGGACCACATCCAGGTGCACCGGGTGGGCAAGCGGGCCGGTGAGCTCTCCGGGGTGCCGGTCGTCGCGCAGGGCACCACCAACCGGGACTGGCTGCTGCGCGGGATGAAGGGGATGGCCCAGGAACGCCGCGCCGGCGGCGACACCGCGTGGGAGCCGCCGGAGCTGCCGGACGACGGCTCGTTCGGCAAGCCCGAGTCGGAGATCACACACCGGGTCGAGGCCGTCGAGTTCGCCGAGGTCAAGCGGAGGTCGATGCAGGCCCACGCCAGCCAGATGGCGCCGGACCACTTCCTGCTCGCGATGCCGGAACCGATCTTCGCGATGGGTCTGGGCACCGAGTTCTACATCGTCGACGAGCCGCCCAACCCGGCGAGCGCCCCGGACCTGTGGACCGAGTTGTTCGTGCCGTTGCGCTGAACCGGCCCTCCCACCTGCCCGTCCGCGCGAGCGGTGCCCCCGTACGGCCCGCCGCACGGGCGGAGCTCTCGCCCCTGCCCCGCCGGGGGCCCTGGGGTGGTCGTTCTACCCGCGGTAGAGCACAATCATCCCCGCGACCGCCGTCCGGGACCGGGTGGCGTGGCCCGGACGGGCACCGGTCGCAGGTCGCGAGCTAAGGTCGACCAGCCCGAACGAGGTAAGTGCAGGAGGCCCAGTGACAGCCGTCGCGCCCAAGCCGATCACGTCGCGTCCGTACCCGGCGCGCCGTACGGGCAAGGGATCCACGCTGCTCAAGATGCTCCGGACGACGGACCCCAAGGACATCGCGATCCTGTACCTGGTCACGTCGTTCGCGTTCTTCCTGGCCGGTGGTGCCATGGCACTGCTGATGCGGGGTGAGCTCGCCCGGCCCGGCCTGCAGTTCCTCTCGCCGGAGCAGTACAACCAGCTGTTCACCATGCACGGCACGATCATGCTGCTGCTCTACGCGACGCCGATCCTGTTCGGCTTCGCGAACTACATCGTGCCGCTGCAGATCGGCGCCCCGGACGTCGCGTTCCCGCGGCTGAACGCGTTCTCCTACTGGCTGTTCCTGTTCGGCGGCCTGACCGTGATCTCCGGCT
>CBIHNM010000239.1:0-6280 GCA_966211265.1 uncultured Pseudonocardia sp. | reverse complement strand
CCGGCCTCCCGGCCCTCCCGCCGGGGTCGACCCTGGTCGCCCGGTTCCCGCTCGCCCGCGGCGAGCGGATCCCCGAGCACGCGCACCCGACCCACCAGCTCGCCTGGGCCTCCCGCGGGGTGCTGCGGGTCGAGATCGGGCCGACGACCTGGGTGCTCACGCCGGGACGGGCGCTGTGGATCCCGGCCGACACCTCGCACGTCACCGGCGCGACCGAGAACGCCGCGCTGCGCGGGGTCTACCTGGCACCGGAGCGGACGCCGGTGCCCTGGTCCGCCCCCACCGTCCTCGCCGTCGGGCCGCTGCTGGCCGCGCTGATCGACCACCTCGGGCGCACCGACCTCGACGACGACGCCCGGCGCCGCGCCGAGGCGGTCCTGCTCGACCAGCTCGCACCGGCACCCGGCGCCGCGGTACGGCTGCCGTGGCCGAGCGACCCGCGGGCCAGGGCCGTCGCCGACGCGCTCGCGGCCGAGCCCGCCGACGACCGCGACACCGACGCGTGGGGTCGCCACGTCGGTGCCGGTGGCCGGACCCTGACGCGGCTGTTCGTGGCCGAGACCGGTCTCGGTCCCGGCCGGTGGCGCACGCTGCTGCGGGTCCGCGCCGCGCTGGAGATGCTCGCGGCCGGCCTGCCGGTGGCCGCCGTCGCGCACCGGGTCGGGTACCGGACCGCGAGCTCGTTCGTCGCCGCGTTCCGCCGGGAGACCGGCATGACGCCCGGCGCGGTGGGCCCGGGACCCCCGGGGTCCCGGGCCCCGCAACGCTAGACGGCGGTCACCAGGCTGAGGGCGAACCGCTCGTTCGGGTCCGTCCAGCGCCGGGTCGGCTCGAACCCGGCGGCGACGACCATGGCGTCGATGTTGGCGGGCCGGAACTTGCCGGAGATCTCGGTGCGCATCTCCTCGCCGGCGGAGAACGACACCTCCAGGTCGAGCTCGGCGACCCGCACGCGCATGTCCCGGTCGGCGCGCAGGCGCATCTCCAGCCACTCCTTCTCGGCCTCCCACACCGCGACGTGGGTGAACGCCTCGACGTCGAAGTCGGCGCCGAGCTCGCGGTTGAGCACGTGCAGCACGTTGCGGTTGAACTCGGCCGTGACACCGGCGGCGTCGTCGTAGGCCGGGACGATCACCGCCGGGTCGGTGACCAGCCCGGTGCCGACGAGCATCTGCTCACCCGGCTCCAGCACCGAGCGCACGTGGGTGAGGAAGGCGTGCCGCTGCTCGGGCAGCAGGTTGCCGATCGTGCCGCCGAGGAACGCGATCATCCGCTTGCCGCCGGGTGCGGCTCCCGGCAGCCGGTCGAGGTCCTTGGTGAAGTCACCGACGACGCCGTGCAGCGCCAGGCCCGGGTAGCGCTCGGCCAGCTCGTCGATCGCGCCGCGCAGCGCGGACTCGCTGACGTCCTGGGGCACGTAGCAGCCCAGCGTCCCGGCGTCGCGGAACGCGTCGAGCAGCAGGCGGGTCTTGGTCGAGGACCCCGACCCGAGCTCGACCACCGTCTCCGCGCCGGAGGCGCGGGCGATGTCGTCGACCGAGTCGGTCAGCAGCGCCCGCTCGGTCCGGAACGGGTAGTACTCGGGAAGTTCGGTGATCTGCTCGAACAGCTCGGACCCGCGGGCGTCGTAGAACCACTTCGGCGGCAGCTCCTTGGGACGGGCGGTCAGCCCGGAGGCCACGTCGGCGCGCAGCGCGGCGTCGGCGTCGGCCTCGGTGAGATGGACGTCGAGCCGGATGAGTCCTGTGCCGACGCTCGCGGCGCCCGCGCTCCACTCGGTGTTCATCGTGCTCCCTGTCGGTCACACCCGTACTCGGGCGGAGTCACCGCGCGGTCGCGCGATCGCGATGGTGCTCCGCGAGCGGGTGCAGATCGTGATGACCCGGGCGGGCCACCACCAGGTGCCCGTCGGGCACCTGAGTCCATGCGGGGAGCGGGTCGGTCGGTTCGGAGGCGACCGTCACCGACTGCGCGTCGGCGTGCACGGCGAGCGCGTGCCGCCAGGCCGTTCCCCAGATCGCGGTGCCGTCGGTGAGCAGGAGGTTCAGCCGCGACCCCGGGGCGGCGTCCTCGACGTCCAGCACCGTGTCCGCGAGCACCGCGCCCGCGTCGTGCCCGGCGCGGAGCCGGTGCCGGACCAGCGCCCAGAGCACCGCGGCGTCGGTCGGCGCGTCGAGGGTGATCAGGTCGCGCGTGGGCAGCGTGCCGGCGAGCCCGGTGAGCGAGCCCGGCCAGTCCCGGACCATCCCGTTGAGGCTGAACAGCCAGCGGCCCTCGGTGAACGGAGCGGCCGCGGTGGAGACCACCGGCATGCCCGGGCTGGCCGAGCGGATCGCGCCCAGCACCCCGGTCGCGCGCGTGCTCGCGGCCACCGCGGCGAACGAGGTGTCCGACCAGATCGGCTGGTCGCTGCGGATGCGCACCGGCGCGGCGCCGTCGTCCGCACCGGTACGCACGGCCTCCGGCGGCGCCTCCGGGTCGATCACGGCGTGTCCGTTCCCGCCGGCGCCGGCCGGGACCGGGGTCACCGGGTACCAGCCGGCGCCGAACCCGTCCACGTTGATCGTCCCGCCGCCGCGCATGTCCGCCGGCGCGTAGGCCTGCTCGAGCAGGCCGTGGGCCGGTTCGAGCAGCACCGACGCCAGCGTCCGCGGCGGCCCCAGGTAGGCCAGATGTCGGCACACCGCGCGGTCAGGCCCCCTGCAGGTCGGACGGGCGGGCGTCGCGGGCCAGCCGGATGCCGGTGAAGATCTGCCGCCGGATCGGGTGGTCCCAGTTGCGGAACGTGCTGCGCACGGCCGAGGCGTCGGTGCCGAACGAGCCTCCGCGCAGGACCGCGTAGTCGCCGCCGAAGAACACCTGCGAGTACTCCGGGTACGGGAACATCTCGAAGCCGGGATACGGGTGCCAGCCCGAGTCGCACCACTCCCAGACGTCGCCGATCAGCTGGTGCACCCCCAGCGCCGACGCCCCGCGCGGGTAGGCGCCGACCGGGGCCGGCTGCAGGTGGCGCTGGTCGAGGTTGGCGTGCTCGGCGGTGGGCTCGTCGTCGCCCCAGGGGTAGCGCCGGGAACGGCCGGTGGCCGGGTCGAACCGGGCGGCCTTCTCCCACTCGGCCTCGGTGGGCAGGCGCTTGCCGGCGAAGCGGGCGAACGCCTGCGCCTCGTGGAAGCTCACGTGCACCACCGGCTCGTCCTCGACGACGCGCTCGACGACCCCGAAGCGCCGCCGCCACCACTGCCCGGACGCGTCACGGCGCCAGAACTGCGGCGCGCGGAGACCGGCCTCCCGGACGTGGGCCCAGCCCCGGTCGGTCCAGTACCGCGGGTCGTCGTAGCCACCGGCGTCGACGAACTCGGCGTACTGCCCGTTGGTCACCGGGTAGGTGTCGATCACGAACGCCGGCAGGTCCACGACGTGCGCGGGGCGCTCGTTGTCCAGCGCCCACGGTTCGGTGGAGGTCCCCCGGGTGAACTCCCCCGCCGGCACCAGCACCTCCGACGGGCCCGCCGGGCCGGTCGGGCGCGGCGGCGGGGGCGCGTGCAGCAGCGGCGCCCCCTCGCGCAGCTGGTGGGTGGCCAGCATCGTCTCGTCGTGCTGCTGCTCGTGCTGCACGATCATGCCGAACGCGAACGCGTCGTGCTCCAGGCGACGGCCGCGCAGCGGGCTGGCCCCGAGCGCGTCGAGGGCCTTCTCCCGGACCTCGCCGACGTAGGTGCGCGCCTCGGACGGGGTGAGCAGCGGCAGCCCGACCCGACTGGAGCGGCTGTGCTGGAACGCGTCGTAGAGGCCGTCGATCTCCGGGCGCAGCGGCTCGCGGCCGCCGACGTCGCGGACCAGCCAGAGCTCCTCCTGGCTGCCGATGTGCGCCAGGTCCCAGACCAGCGGCGACATCAGCGGCGAGTGCTGGGTGATCAGCTCGGCCTCGTCGATGTCGGTCAGCACGCCGCTGCGCGCGCGGGAGCGCTCCAGCAGGGCGGCGACCCGGGTCCGCAGCGCCTCGGTGTCCTCCCCGGGGCGCGGGGCGCCCGGGCGGGTCTCGGTCGCGGAGTCGGTCATCACAGTGCTCCTTCGCCGACGTGCGGTCGTCCGGTGCTGTTCGCGGGCTCCGGTGGCAGCTCCTCCGGAGGCGGTGTCGTGGGGGCGGGCAGGTGGAGCCCGGCCGGGAACGGGGTCTGCGGGTCGCCCGCCGCCGGGGCGCCCGACTCGAGCGGCGAGGGGTCGTCGGCCGGGCAGCGCCCGCGCAGCACCCGCTGCTCGGTGACCTCCGCCAGCCGGGCGACCAGCTCCGAGGGGCCCCACGCCAGACCGGTCCCCCGGCCGGCGTCCGCGGACCGCGCCAGTACCTCGCACGCCAGCGGGAACACGGTCGCGGCGGCCCGGGCCAGCGCCGGGTCGGCCAGGGCGTCGCGGCTGGCGGTGACCCAGCGGTCGCGCACCGGGTCGCACGCCTCGCGTACCCGGTCCAGCACCGCGGCGTCGGAGGTCAGGGCGAGCAGCACGGCCGCGGGCAGCGCCCAGTCGCGCCCGTCCTGCCCGTCGACGTAGCGGACCTCCAGGTGCCCGTGCGGGCGGACCGGCGGGAACATCGTGGAGACGTGGTAGTCCAGGTCCGCGGTGGTCGGCGGCCGCGAGAGGCCGCCGTCGAACCGCCCCCGCCCTGCGCCCTCGATCCAGTCGGCGAAGGTGACCTGCGGCGGGGCCTCCCAGCTGCCGTCCCCGCGCACGCACAGCAGCGGGGTGGACACGACCCGTTCCGCCCAGGCCCGGGCCGGGTCCTGCGACACCGGCGGCGGTGCGGTGCGGGCCGGGTCCAGGCTCAGCCAGGACGCCATCCGCGAGGACTTCCAGCCGGTCACGCGCCCGTGCAGCACCGGGGAGTTCGCAAACGCCGCGACCAGCACCGGACCGAGGGCGTGCAGGGCGTCCCAGCGCTGCGCCGCCGAGGCGGGCGTGCCGGCGTCGAGGCAGACCTGCACCGACGAGGTCGAGCACATGCCGCTGCGCCCGTGCGGGCCCACGCGGTCGAAGGCGCGCTCCATGGCGCGGTAGCGGGGCAGGTCCAGCAGCCGCCGCGCCGGGCGCACCGGGTCCGCGGCGCGGGCGTGCGGGCGCAGGCCGTGGACGGCGAGCAGTGCGTGCAGCCGGTCGGCGTCGCGCGTGACGTCGCGCAGGAGTGAGCCGAGGTCGGGCAGCGGCGGCCCGGCGATCTCGATCTGGCCCCCGGGCTCGACGGTCACGTCGCAGCCACCGGGGAGGGGACGAGCGGGAGAGGCGGGGTCGAGAGACTTCGGAGCGTGCGGGCCCAGTGCGGCGCGCAGCGTGTCGATCTCGACCGGTGCGTCCGGGGCCTCGGAACGGTAGAGCATCCATTCCAGTTCCACACCGACCAGCCTCGGTGGCCCGTGCTTGAAGCAGACCGAGGCCACGTAGGCCTCGGCCTCGGCGCGGCTGCGCAGGACACCGGGCCCGCCGTCGTGTCGCGCCGCGGCGTCGCCCGCTTCTCCCGTCACGTCTGAAAACGCTACCCCTGCCCCCCGACAACCGCAGGCCGCCGAAGGCGGTCCACGCCACACCGCCGCCTCCGCGCCGCGTGGGCCGGACGTGGAGTACGGGCGTACGGAATACTCGGTCCCATGCCCCGCGTCAGTACCGATCAGCTCGCCGCGCGGCGCCGGCAGATCCTCGACGGGGCGCGCCGGTGTTTCGCCGACCACGGCTACGAGGGTGCCACGGTCCGCCGGCTCGAGACCTCCACCGGGCTGTCCCGCGGGGCGATCTTCCACTACTTCCGCGACAAGGAGGCCCTGTTCCTGGCCCTGGCCGAGCAGGACGCGCGGCGGATGGCCGACGTCGTGGCCGAGCAGGGCCTGGTGCAGGTGATGCGGGAGCTGCTCGACACCGCCCGTCCCGCGGACGGCGACAGCGTCACCGCCCGTCCCGCGGACGGCGACGACGACACAGCCCGCGGGAACCGCCCCGACGGGGACGCCGCGACCGACCGCAGCTGGCTCGGGACCCGTCTGGAGGTCTCGCGGCGGCTGCGCACCGACCCGGAGTTCCGCGGCCGCTGGCAGGCGCACTCGGCGGCGCTGACTGCGGCGACCCGCGAGCGCCTGGAACGGCAGGCCGCGGCCGGGGCGCTGCGCGACGACGTCGGGGTCGCGGTGCTCGCCCAGTACCTCGAGCTGGTGCTGGAGGGCCTGGTCTCGCACCTGGCGATGGGCCTGCCCGCGGGCGACCTGGACGCCGTCCTCGACGTGGTCGAGAACGGCGTCCG
>CBIHNM010000238.1:0-6579 GCA_966211265.1 uncultured Pseudonocardia sp. | reverse complement strand
CCCGAGCGCGGCTCTCCCGTCCCGGACCACCACCAGCAGGCGAACAACCAGCCGCTGCGCCACGGCGTCTCCGACCAGACGCCCAACCGCCCGACCCGCTGAGCCGACCCCGACACCCGGACACGGAGGACGACATGACCCGACGCGACGACGTCCGCGTGGACAAGGCGCTGCAGGGCGCCGCTTTCCCCGCCGACCGCCAGGCGCTGCTCACCTACGCCCAGGAACGCGGCGCCGACGAGGAGACCCTGGAGGCGATCCGCGCGCTGCCCGAGCGCGACTACGGCAAGATGGCCGAGGTCGTCGACGCCGTGCCGCAGGAGCCCGAGGGTGACCGCCCCGGCGGCGTCGAACGCTGACCGGGCCCGGTCAGCCCCCGAACTTCTCCCCCAGCGCGGCGAGCCCGGCGCCGAACACGCCGTTGGCGAACAGGTCCACCAGGGAGCCCTCGTCGGCGGCCTCGGCGTCGAAGTCGACCCACCACTCCCCGAACGTCTGCCCGGTCGCGGTGACCGGTGCCAGGCGCACGGTGGAGATATAGCGCCGCACCGGGAACGGTGACTCCAGGATCTCGTAGGTCAGCGAGTGGAACCGGTCGTCGAGAGCCACCAGCTGCTCGACGACGACGCCCCCGTCGCCGAGGGTCAGCCTGCGCTGGGCACCGATCTCGAACCCGGTCGCACCGCGGATCAGCTCCGAGTGCCCGATCGCCGGGTGCCAGCGGTCGAGCCCGCCGAAGTCCCGGATCGTCGGCCACACCTGCTCGAGCGGGGCGGGGATGACGGCGCTGGAGTACGGACGCGGCATGGCAGGAACTCCTTCTAGGGGGTGGACAGGCGGGTCTTGAACAGGCGGGTCTGCTCGGTCAGGGCCTTCTCGGTGGGGAGGCGCTCCATCGAGGAGGCGCCGTAGAACCCGTGGCAGTGCCGCGCCGCCGACAGCACGTACGCGGCGTCGTCGGGCATCGCGATCGGGCCGCCGTGGCAGAGCACGAGGACGTCGTCGCGCACCTCCAGCGCGGCGGCCGCCCACTCGTCGACGAGGGTCACGCAGTCGTCGAGGGTCTTCGAGGTCCCGGCGCCGATCGCGCCGCCGGTGGTCAGGCCCATGTGGCAGACGACGATGTCCGCGCCGGCCCGGGCCATGGCGCGCGCGTCGTCGGCGGAGAACACGTAGGGCGTGGTGAACAGGTCCTGCGCCCGCGCGGCGGCGACCAGGTCGACCTCGAGCGCGAAGCCCATCCCGGTCTCCTCCAGGTTCGTCCGGAACGTCCCGTCGAACAGGCCCACCGTGGGGAAGTTCTGGATACCGGCGAATCCGAGGTCGGACAGCTCGCGCAGGAAGCGGTCGGTGATCATGAACGGGTCGGTGCCGTTCACGCCGGCCAGTACCGGTGTCCGCTCGACGACCGGCAGCACCTCGCGGGCCATCTCGACGACGACGTCGTTGGCGTTGCCGTAGGCCAGCAGCCCGGCCAGGGAGCCGCGCCCGGCCATCCGGTAGCGACCGGAGTTGTAGATGACGATGAGGTCGATCCCGCCGGCCTCCTCGCACTTGGCCGAGAGCCCCGTGCCGGCACCGCCGCCGACGATCGGCTCCCCGCGCCGGGCCATGTCGGTGAAACGCTGCACCAACTCGGACCTGACGAACCTCACCGTGTCCCCCTCATCGTGTCCCCCGCACCGTGTGCCCGCGCCGCGTCCCTCGTCGCCCTCACCGGGCGAGCACCTCCCGCCACGCGGCGACGGCCGCGTCGGCGAACCCGGGATCGTTGATGTGGTGCGGCACCCGCACGATCCGCTCCGGGCGCCGCACGTTCCGCTCGATCGCGGTGAACAACGCCTCGTCGGCGTCGGGGTCGAAGAACGCCTGCCCGGGCGCGTCCAGCATCGACACCCCGCCGGTGGGCAGCAGGAACAGCAGCGGACCGGTGCAGGCGTCGATCTTCCGGGCCAGGAACAGGCCGATCTCGGCGTTCTCCTCCGCGGTCGTGCGCATGAGCGTGACCTGGGCGTTGTGCTCGTGGAGCAGCCGGTCGGCGAAGCGCGCGGGCACCGAGTCCCGGGACCCGAAGTTGACCATGTCGAGCGCGCCGCAGGAGCCGACGTAGGGCACCCGGGTGCGCGCGACCGCGTCCAGGCGGTCCGGGCCCGCGGCCATGATCCCGCCGACGACCAGGTCCGCGACCTCGGTCGTGGTCAGGTCCAGCACCGAGCCGACCAGGCCGGAGTCCACGAGCTTCTCCATCGCCCGGCCCCCGGTGCCGGTGGCGTGGAAGACGAGCGGGTCGACGTCGTCGCCGAGACGCTCGCGCACGGCGGTGACGCACGGGGTGGTCACCCCGAACATCGTCAGCGCGGCGGCGGGGCGGTCCTCGGCGGGCGGGACCGAGGAGGCGACGGCACCGGCCAGCATGTGCGCGGCGTTGCCCAGCACGACCCGCGAGATCCGGTTCAGACCGGCCACGTCGGTGACCGAGTGCAGCATCGCGATGTCCGAGGCACCCACGTACGGCGCCGTGTCGCCGGAGGCCACCGTCGAGACCATCACCTTCGGCACCCCGACGACCACGGCGCGCATCCCGGGGGTGATCAGCGCGGTCCCGCCGGAACCGCCGAGGCCGAGCACGCCGTCGACGTCGTCGCGGGAGAGCAGGTAGCCCTCCAGCGCCACGGCCATCGCGGCGACCGCGCTGCCCCGGTCGCCGGTGAACACGGCGTCGGCGCCCTCGGGATGGTGCGCGGCGACCTCGACGGCCGCCACGTCGGCCGCGGCGCCGGAGGGGCCGGCGCGGGTGGAGACGTCGACCCGGCACACCGGGGTACCGGCGGCCACGACCAGGTCGGCGACGTAACCGAGCTCGTCGGCCTTGGTGTCGTGCGTGCCGATCACGTACGCGGTGCCCACCGGGGCTTTGTAGCGCAGATCTCCGGCCGGGACGAGGGGGCACGGGCACCGATCCCGCATCGGCCTGGCGCCGCGCCGCGGGCCCACCGGCGTGGGAGTCACCTCCGGTACGACGGCGTCGTTGAGCGGTCATGCTGCGTAACCCGGATCACATCGGTGGGGTCGTGCTCCCCATGGACGCCCGGTCCGGGGAGCAGCCCGCACCGGCGAACGGGTCGGTGCCGTGGGGCGCGGCCATGATCGTCACCTGGTGGACGGGCCCGGTCGCCTCGGACCGCGTCCGGGGCGACACCCTGCCGGCGGGCGGCGAGCTCGCCCGTCATCTGGGTCGGGTCCGCGGAGGCAGACCCGCCGAGCACCCCGCCCCCGGGGCGGAACCGACGGTGCGGCTGTCGCTGCCCGAGGCGTTCGGCGCGGAGCCGCTGCTGGCCCTGACCGACGGCGCGGCGCGGCGCACGGACCGGCCCGGCCGGGGCGTGCCGGTCCCGCTGTCCGCGCCCCGCCGGAACGCGACCGTGCCCGGCGCACCGCTGGGCCTGATGGCGCTGACGCTGCTCACCGAGATCGCCACCACCGACGTGCAGGACCGGGTGCTGACCGACCTGACGGCCGCGGTGCACGACCTCGCACCGTCCGCGCCGATCCGGCTCGACGCCCGGCTGCGCGCCGCCGAGGAGACGGTGCGCGAGGCCGGGACCGCCCTGCTCCGGCACGGGACCGTCCCCGGGTCCGTCGCGCTGGGCACCGCGGCGGCCAACCTCTCGGTGCTGCGCCACCAGAGCGTCGCGCACCTCGCCGGGTGGGAGCGGGCGGTCCAGGGGCTGGACCCGACCGGGACGCACGGGGCCGCGGTGCGCGAGGCGCTGGGCGAGGTCGGACGGATGGGCTGGGCCGGGTTCCCGGGTGCCGTGCACGCCGCCTACCAGGGAATGGTGCTCGACGCCCGCCGCCTGCTGCTCGTCGCCGCCGATCACCACCTGCGCGTGCCGGAGCGCTCGCTGACGGCGCTGCGCCCGCTGGTCGAGGCCGACGTGGCGGCCCGCGCCGCCGACGTCGTGCGGCTGCGCCGGATCCTGGCCCGGCTCTCCACGACACCGCTGACCGTGCGCAGGCGCTCCGGGGCGACGCTCCCGCACGTGGTCGCCGACCAGGCCCGGGACAACGCGCGCACCCAGGCGCTGTTCACCCGGATGGCCGCCGCGCTGACCCCGGTCCCCGGTCACCGGGACCACGACGTGCGGCTCCGCGTCCGCGCCTCCGGCGACCTGCAGGTCCTGCGCCCCGCCCGCTGACCCACCCGGCCGCGGTCCGGACCGGTCGGGCGCCGCCGGGCGCGGCCCGGTCGCCACGACCGTCCTGCCGGGCCCGGACACGGCGCCGCCCGGCACCCGCGGGGCGGGGCCGGGCGGCGTCGGGCGTGCGGGGACGGGCTCAGCGCACCGCCTTGGCGCGCTTCTTGGCGTCCTTGGCGGCACCCTTGGCGGCCTTGGCCGCCTCGGCACCGACCTCGGAGGCGCGGCCCGCGACGTCGGAGCCCAACTTCGCGGCCTGCGCCTGGGCCTGGGTGGCCAGGGCGGAGAGCCGGTCGGTGTACTCCGGGGCCTTCTTCTCGGCCTTGCGGGCGGCCTTCTGGGCCTGCTTCTCCCACGCGGCGCGACGCTTCTCGGCGGCCTTGATCCACTTGTCCCCGTTGCGCCCGGCCGCCTTCTCCCACTGCGCCCCGCGGCGGTCCACGGTCTTCTGCAGCCTGGCACCGCGCTTCTCGGCCAGCTTCGCGTTGCGCTCCGCCTGCTTGGCCGCCTTCTCGGCGCGGACGGAGAGCTCACCGGAGAGGTCCGAGGCGCGCTCGGAGACCACGGTGCCCAGCGTCGCCGCCCGCTCGGAGGCGCGACCGCCGAGCTCCACGGCCCGCTCGCGCACGCCCGGGCCGTGCTCGGCGACGGCCCCGGAGACCCTCTCCGAGGCCTCGTGCGCACGCTCGCCCAGCGCGGCCCCGGCGGACGAGGCCGCCGCGGCGATCGAGGTGCCGGCACCGGCCAGGCCGGCGGTGAGCCGCTCGGCGGTGTCGGAGTCGGAGGCACCGGAGAACCTGCGCTGCGCCTGCTCGGCGGCCTTGCGGGTCCGCCACGCGGCCGAGGGCTTGCCGTGGGTGTCGGCCGCGGCGATGAGCAGGCCACCGAGCAGACCGACGTTCTTGAAGAAGTGGATCTGCTGCGCGGCGCGGGCCTCCGGGTCGGTCTCCTCCCAGAAGCGGTGCCCGGCCAGCGTGGTCGGGACCAGCGAGGCGGCCAGCGCCGTCGATGCCAGGCGCGGGGCCTTGCCGATCGCGAGCAGCGACCCGGCGGCGATCTTCACCCCGGCGTCGATCTTGATCAGCGTCTCGTCATCCGGGCGACGGTCGATCGGAGCGGCCTCGACGATGCGGTCGACCGCCGGGGCGGCGTGGTCCAGCAACGGCTTGGCGGCCTGGGCGTGGTCACCGGGGGACCGCAGAGCGTTGATGCCGCCGGTGATGAAGATGGCGGCAAGCATGGGTCGGGCTACTCGGCGCAAGACTGGCATGGATCACCTTTCCCCGATTCGCCGGAGCCGCAAACACCGCGCGGCATTTGGCATCGCGGCGGTGAGGTCGCAATAGTGCGCGGGTGACGAACGGACGGCGGGCGATCGGGCTCGACATTGGGGGTACGAAGGTTGCGGGGGCGATCGTCGCCGAGGATGGCACAGTATCGGCGGAGACACTCCGTCGGACCCCGGAAACCTCGGACTCCGCGACCATGACGGCGCTGCTGCTCGAGATGGTCGCCGAGCTGCGCAAAGACGACGACGAGGTGGCCTCGATCGGGGTCGGCGCGGCGGGCACCGTGGAGTGGCCGACCGGCCGGATCCGGTGGGCCCCGAACAACGAGTACCGCGACTGGGACCTGCGCGCCGAACTGGAGTCCGCGACCGGGCTGCCGGCCGTCGTCGACAACGACGCGAACGTGGCCGGGCTCGCGGAGGCCCGTCTCGGGGGGACCCGCTACGAGGAGATGATCCTGGTGACGGTCGGCACCGGGATCGGCTCCGGCATCGTCCTCGGCGGGCGCATCTACCGCGGCCCGCACGGGCTCGGCGCCGAGGTCGGGCACATGAACGTCACGCCGGACGGCCCGCAGTGCGGGTGCGGCAACTACGGCTGCCTGGAGGCCCTGGCCTCGGGGACCGCGCTGACCCGGATGGGCCGCAGCGCCGCCGCGGGCGACCCGGACGGGATGATCGCCACCCTGGCCGCCGAGGCCGGCGAGGAGGTCACCGGCCAGATCGTGACGATGGCGGCGATGGCCGGGGACCGCACCGCGGCGTCGCTGTTCGCCCGTCTCGGGCGCTCGCTGGGCATCGGCATCGCCTCGATGAACGCGGTCTTCGAGCTGGAGGCGATCGTCATCGGCGGCGGCCTGGTCGACGCCGGCGAGCTGCTGCTGGAACCGACCCGCCGGGCCGCCCGGGAGTTCGCCTACGCGCCGAACGCCCGTCCGATCCCGCCGATCGTGCCGGCCACCTACCGCGGCGACGCGGGCAAGATCGGGGCCGCGTTGCTGGCCCTGGAGGACGCCGGGCGGCACTGAGCAGCGCCTCAACGCCACCCATGGCCGCCACTCGTGCGGCTCAGGTTCCGTACCGGGCGACATG
>CBIHNM010000237.1:0-6655 GCA_966211265.1 uncultured Pseudonocardia sp. | reverse complement strand
CACCGCACGCTCGCCACGATCGTCGAGCGACCCGAGCTGCGGGCCCGGCACCTGGCCCTGGCCACGATCCGCGGCGACGCCGAGACCCTCGACGCCCTCGACGACGCCTCGGTCCGGGCCCGGGCCCGGGGCGCGCCCGCCGCCGCGGCCGAGCTGCTCACCCTCGCGGTCGGGCTCGGCGGCGACACCCCGCGGCGCCGCATGCAGCTGGCCCGCCACCACCTCGACGCGGGCGACACCGAACGCGCCCGCCGCACGCTCGAGGAGACGGTGGCCTCGCTCGGGCCGGGTCCGCTGCGGGCCGGGGTGCTCAGCCTGCTCGGGGTCGTCCGGCTGCACGACGACAGCTACCGCGACGCCGCGACGCTGCTCGGGCAGGCACTCGACGAGGCGGGCGACGACGACGGCCTGCGCGGGCAGATCCTCGTCGAGCTGCCCTACGCCCTGGTGAACCTCGGGCGCGGCGCCGAGGCCGTCGAGCTCGTCGAACGGGCCGTCGACGTCGCCGAGACCCTCGACGACCCCCCGCTGCTCAGCCGCGCGCTGGGGGTCCGCGTGGTGCTCCGCTTCATGCAGGGCCACGGCGCCGACCTGGCCGGGCTCGACCGGGCACTCGGGATCGAGGACCCGGACGCCTCGATGCCGGTGATGTTCCGCCCGAGCGTGCTGCGCGGCGTGCTGCTGGCCTGGATCGGCCGGCTCGAGGAGTCGCACGAGGTGATGGCGGCGCTGCGGCGGCGCTGCGTGGAGCACGGTCACGAGAACGACCTGGTCTTCATGGGGTTCCACGGCGTGCTGATCGAGATCTGGCGCGGCGACCTCGCCGGCGCCGCGTTGATCGCCGAGGACGCCGCGGAACGGGCCCGGCAGCTGGGCACCGACGTCCCGGTCGCGGTCGCGCTGTCGCTGCGCGCGATGGTCGCCGCCTACGACGGCCGCGCGGACGAGGCCCGCGGGTGCGCGCACGAGGCACTGACCATCTACCGGCGGTGCGAGTGGCACACGCTCGAGGAGTGGCCGATCTCGACGCTGGGGTTCCTGGAGCTCTCCCTCGGCGACGACGCGGCCGCGCTCGCCGCGCTCGAACCGTTGATCCGGCGGGCCCGGGCCGCCCCGGACGCCATGGGCGAGATCGTCACGTCGATCTACGTCCCGGACGCGGTGGAGGCCCTCGTCGGGTCCGGACGTCTCGACGAGGCCCGCGATCTGCTGGACGTCTTCGACGAGCGCGGACACCGGCTCGGCCGGGCCTGGACACTGGCCACCGCGGCCCGCTGTCGCGCGGTCCTGCTCGCCGCCCGGGGCGACCCCGACGGGGCGCTCCCCGTCGCCGAGGCCGCGATGGAGATCCACCGGGGCCTGCCGATGCCGTTCGAACGCGCGCGCACCCAGCTGGTGCTGGGCCGGCTGCAGCGCCGCACCCGGCGCAAGGGCGCCGCAGCCACGACGCTGCGCGCGGCGCTCGCGGCGTTCGAGGCCCTGCCCGCACCGCTCTGGGCCGCGCGGGCCCGCGCCGAGCTCGACCGGGTCGGCGTCGGCCCGTCCCGGACGTCGGTCCTGAGCCCCTCCGAGCAGCGGGTCGCCGAGCTCGCCGCGGCGGGGATGACCAACCGGGAGGTGTCCGCGGCCCTGTTCATCAGCCCCAAGACCGTCGAGGCCAACCTGTCCCGGGTCTACCGCAAGCTCGACATCCACTCCCGAGCCCAGCTCGGCCGGGTGGTGCCCGGCCGGGCCGGGCATGGGGAAACACCCGATTCCCCGGAGGGCGCCCGGAACTAGCGTCGAGGCCATGACCACCTCGGCGTCCACCCGGGCGCGATATCTCGTCGAGTGGTACGACCCCGACCCGACGCCGGAGGCCCTGGCACGACGCGTCGCCGCCGTCACCGCGAGCGCCGCCACCCGGACCGACGCGGGCGACGGCCCCGCCGTGACGCTGCTGACGGCGTTCCTGCTGCCCTGCGACGAGGTCGTGTTCGGGGTGTTCACCGCGGGCTCGGCCGAGTCGGTCTCCGAGGTCTGCCGGCGGTCGGGCTACCCCGCCGGGCGGGTCAGCGCCGCCGTCGAGACCGTCGTGGCGCAGACGGCGGGCCGGCGATGAGGGCGCCGGCGGTCGCGGCCCGGCAGGCCCGCCGCGTCCTGGGGGCCAGGACGATCCTGATCGTCGAGGACCACCAGCTCGTGGGGTCGTCCCTGGAGCACGGGCTCCGCGCCGAGGGCGAGGACGCCCACTTCCACCCCGTCCGCTCGGCCCGGTCCGTGCTCGAGACCGCCGGCCGGTTCGACCCGGGACTGGTGGTGCTCGACCTCGACCTGGGGCGCGAGGAGGCCGGGACCCGGATCGACGGCGTGGACCTGATCGTGCCGCTGCGGCGGGCCGGCTGGCGGGTGCTCGTGCTGACCGGCAGCGCCGACGCCGTCCGGCTCGGGGCGGCGCTGGCCGCGGGCGGGTTCGGGTGGGTGCCGAAGAACGCGCCGTTCCCGCGGCTGCTGCTGGCCATCCGGGAGGCCCGCGCCGGCAGGTCGGCACTGCCCCCCGACCAGCGTGAACAGCTCATCGCGCGGTACCGCGAGCACGAACGCGAGCAACACCATCTCGCGGTCAGGCTGGCCCGGCTGACCCCCCGCGAGCACGAGGTGCTGGCCCAGCTCGCCGAGGGCAAGCGGGCCCGGGCCATCGCGACCCACTTCGTGGTGTCGGTGCCGACCGTGCGCACGCAGGTCCGCGCCGTGCTGGGCAAGCTCGAGGTCGGGTCCCAGCTCGAGGCCGTCGCCCTGTTCCGCGGCACCGCCCGGCGCGGGCCGGCGCGGCACTGAGCCCGGCGCCGCCGACGGTCAGCCCCCGGACAGGGCGACCAGCCTGGTCACCGTGTTCAGGTTGCGCGCGGTGCCGGGGACCCCCAGCGCGCGGCCGATCGAGGCGTCCTTCATCTGCGGCCGGCCCGCCCCGGCGTGGTAGCGGATGTGCATCTCGCGGCCCCGCACCTGCCAGAGGTCCTCGCCGACGGCGAACCCGCGCGCCGCCGCCACCGCGGCCTCGGTGGGCGCATGCAACAGGAACGTCACGTAGGAGAACTTCGGGTCGATCACCGGGAAGGGATGTGCCGCGAGGGCGGCGGCCACCTCGCCGGGCGTGCGGGAGATCGCCTCCCGGAAGAACCCGTGCTCGGCCTCGATCGCGCGCTCCAGCGCGCGGTCGAACGCGTCCGGGTCGCCCGGGACGTCGGCGATCAGGTTCCCGCTGGCGATGTGCGTGCGGGGGTCCCCCGCTCCCAGCCCGGCCGCGAGGTCGCGCAGCGACGCCATCGGCAGCGTGGCCCCGCCGACGTTCACCGCGCGCAGCAGCACCACCCGGACACCCACCCCCCGAGTATGCCCCGCCACCCCCGCCCGGCGGCCCGGCCGGCGGCGGACACGCCGGTGGCCGGCGGCCGACCGCGCCCACCGGAGGGCGCAGAATCCGCACCATGCACAGCCCACCCGGCGACGACGGCGTGCCCGGCCCGTCCCCCACCGACCGGCGGCGGTGGCGCCGGATGCTGGCCGACGAGCGCGAGGAGTCCAAGGTCTACCGCGACCTGGCCGGGCGCCGCACCGGCGACGAGCGCGAGATCCTGCTGGGGCTGGCCGAGGCCGAGGAACGCCACAGCGAGCACTGGGCGCACCTGCTGGGACCCGACGCCGACCCGATCGGGCGCGGCTCGCTGCGGATGCGCCTGCTGGCCTGGCTCGGACGCCGGTTCGGCTCGGTGTTCGTGCTCGCGCTCGCGCAGCGGGCCGAGACGCGCTCGCCCTACCGCTCCGACGTCGACGCGACACCGGCGATGGCCGCCGACGAACGGATCCACGAGGAGGTCGTGCGCGGCCTGGCCGTGCGCGGCCGGGCCCGGGTCTCGGGCACGTTCCGGGCCGCGGTCTTCGGCGCGAACGACGGCCTGATCAGCAACCTCTCGCTCGTGCTCGGGGTGATCGGCGGCGGGGCCCCGCGGACCGCGGTCCTGCTCACCGGCCTCGCCGGGCTGCTCTCCGGTGCCCTGTCGATGGGCGCCGGCGAGTTCGTGTCGGTGCGCTCGCAGCGCGAGCTCCTGGCCGCGTCCGCGCCGGATCTGAGCGACGCGCAGACGGTGCTGCCCCAGCTCGACGTGGACGCCAACGAGCTCGCGCTCGTCTACCGGGCCCGGGGCATCCCGGCCGACGAGGCCCGCCGCCGCGCCGAGGCCGTGCTGCGCAGCAGCGACCCGGCGGGCGGCGTCGAGGCGGCGGGCCGGGACCCGGACGGGGCCGACCTCATCGGCACCAGCCTCGGCGCCGCCACGTCGAGCTTCCTGTTCTTCGCCTCCGGGGCCGCGGTGCCGATGATCCCGTTCGTGCTGGGGATGCAGGGCACCGGCGCGGTGGTCGTCTCGGCGGTCCTGGTCGGGCTCGCCCTGCTGCTGACCGGCGCCACCGTCGGGGTGCTCTCCGGCGGGCCGCCGCTGCGGCGGGGCCTGCGCCAGCTCACCATCGGTGCCGGGGCGGCCGCGGTCACCTACGGTCTCGGCACGCTGTTCGGCGCCGTCCTGGGGTGAGCCCTACCGGGCGCGGAAGATCTGGAGCAGGTGGTGCTCGACCGGCTCCTCGTCGATCTCGATCTGGTGCACCTCGCGGGCGGCGGCGATCCCGCGGGCATGGATCCGCACCCCGTAGCGCTCCCCCGGGGCGACCGCGAACACCGGAAGGTCCTCGATCTCGCCGAAGGTCGTGACGACGTGCACGTCGCGACCCGTCGCGGTCAGCGTCACCTGCTGCTCGAGCTCCCAGGTCCCGCGCGGGAGCGGCACCTCCGAACCCGGGTGGAACGTCTCGACCGAGACCTGCACCGGCCCGTCGAAGGTCGCGGTGCGGACCACGATCCCCCCGTCGGCGCCGGGAACCGGGTAGAGCAGCCGGTCCCCCTCCCACTGCGGGGGGCGCCGGGCCGAGGGTCGGGAGCCGGCGTGCACGAGGTGGTAGCGCGAGCCCTCGATGTGTGGGGTGACCGTCGCGCGCACGTCCCGCCCCTCCCCCGCACCGAGGACGCCGGCGCCCCGGCCGCGCCGGGACGGCGCGTCCCACCCGTCGGGTCACCGTAGGCCACGGCCGTGGCACGCCCGCGCCGCGCGGCGGTGTGCCCGGCCACAGGGCCGCCCCGGCGGGAAGGCACGGCGAGGACCGCCCGTTGAGGCAGGCGACCGCCCCGCCCGAGGGCCCCGTCCGGGAGGACCCCTGATGCCGACCGTCGCCACCTCCGACGACGTCGTGCTGCTCGCCGGCGGTGTCGCCATGCCGCGGCTCGGATTCGGCGTGTCCGAGGTGCACGACGCCGAGGCCGCCGTCGGCGAGGCCCTGCGCGTCGGTTACCGCAGCATCGACACCGCCGAGGTCTACGGCAACGAGGCCGGTGTGGGGGCCGCGATCGCGGCGTCGGGCATCCCGCGCGAGGAGCTGTTCGTCACCACCAAGATCTGGAACGACGACCGGGGCTTCGACCACGCGCTGGCCGCGGCCGGGCGCAGCCTGGACCGGCTCGGCCTCGACCACGTCGACCTCTACCTGGTGCACTGGCCGACCCGGGCCCGCGAGGACTGCGTGCGCACCTGGGACGCGATGGAGACGCTGCTCGCCGACGGCGCGACCCGCGCGATCGGCGTGTCCAACTTCGGGCGCTCGCACCTCGAGCGGGTGATCGGTCTCGGCGGCACGGTGCCGACGGTGAACCAGGTCGAGCTGCATCCCCGCCTGGGGCAGCACGACCTGCGCGCGGTGCACGCCGAGCACGGCATCGTCACCGAGGCCTGGAGCCCGCTGGGCCGGGGCACCGTGCTCGACGAGCCGGTGGTCACCGCGGTCGCCGACCGGCTGGGCCGCACCCCCGCCCAGGTGGTGCTGCGCTGGCACCTGCAGCAGGGCACGGTCGTCATCCCGAAGTCCGACACCCCCGAGCGCATCGCCGAGAACCACGCCGTGCGCGACATGGTGCTCACCCCGGCGGACATGGCCGCGATCTCCACCCTGGACCGCGCCCGCGGTGCCGGGCGGATCGGCCCGGTCCCCGAGGACCTGGCGCCGGCCCAGCGGTAGCCCCGCTCCGCGTGCCGGTGCGCGCCGGAACCGGCCGCGGTTCAGGCCACCGGCTCGGCGTCGGCGCGCGCACGGCGGGCCAGCCGGGCCGCGCCGAGGGCCCCGACCCCGGACAGCGCGACCATCACCACCAGGTAGACCGACGCCCCCGCGATGCCCGCCGACGAGGCCAGCAGCAGCGTCACCACGATCGGCGCGAGCGCACCTCCGAAGATCGAGCCCAGCTGGTAGCCGACCGAGGCGCCGCTGTAGCGCACCTCCGGCGGGTAGCTCTGCGCGGCCAGCGCCGCCGACGGCCCCCACATCGCGTCCGAGGCGATCCGCGCCGCCGCGACGGCCAGCGCGATCAGCACCAGCGAGCCGGTGGCCAGCAGCGGCAGGAACGCCGCGATCGCCACCGCGGTCGCGACCGCGCCCCCGGCCACGGTCCGGCTCAGCCCCCAGCTGTCGGCGCGCTGGGCGAACCACAGCGTCAGCGGCAGCTCGATCAGCGCCACGACCAGCACGATCGCCAGCAGCGGGGCTCGCGGCAGGTCCAGCGCCGACGTGCCGTAGG
>CBIHNM010000236.1:0-6698 GCA_966211265.1 uncultured Pseudonocardia sp. | reverse complement strand
TCCCGGACGCGGTGCGGCCCGGCATCGCCGTGGACGTCGCCGCGATCGGGCACCGCCGGTGCCTGGCCCGGGCCGCATCGGGCGACGGCGAGGCCCGGTCCGCGCTGGAACGCGCGGCGGGAGACGAGCGACGCCCGGTCCGTGAGCGGGCCGAGGCCTCGGCCGCGCTGGCGCTGGCCCTGCACGGCGAGCGCCGCCCGGTCGAGGCGCTCACCCACGCCCGCCGGGCCCAGCTGACGGCCCTGCGGATCGGCGCGCCGCGGATCGCCGCGCTCGTCGCGGACCTCCTGGTCCGGGGGGCCACCCCGGACGGCGGGCGGGCTCAGACCTCGGCCGCGCCGGCCCGAAGCTCGTCGGCGGCGAGGTAGGGGTCGAGCTCCCCGGCCAGCACCCGGTCGGCCAGCTCGGACAGCGCCGACCGTCCGCGCAGGCCCTCCATCCGGGAACGCACCTGCTCCAGGCTGATCGCCTCGATCTCGCTCGCCGCACGGCGACGGCGGCGTTCGCGCAGCGCCCCGGAGCTCTCGCCCCACCCCCGGTGCTCGGTCACGGCGTCGGCGAGCGCGTCGACCCCCTCGGCACGGGCGGCGACCATGGACAGCACCCGCGGCGTCCAGGGCTCGGACCCGGTCCCGTGGTCGGCCGCGGCCGCGCCCTCCCGCAGGTGCAGCATGTTCCGGAGCTCGCGCACGGTCTGGCGGGCCCCGTCGCGGTCGGCCTTGTTCACCGCGAACACGTCGCCGATCTCCAGGATCCCGGCCTTGGCCGCCTGCACACCGTCGCCCATGCCGGGCGCGAGCAGCACGACGGTGGTGTCGGCCAGGCGGGCCACGTCGACCTCGGACTGGCCGACGCCGACGGTCTCGACCAGCACCACGTCGCAGCCGGCCGCGTCGAGCACCCGCAGCGCCTGCGGGGTGGCCCAGGCCAGGCCGCCCAGATGCCCGCGGGTGGCCATCGAGCGGATGAACACGCCGTCGTCGGAGGCGTGCTCGCCCATCCGCACCCGGTCCCCGAGCAGCGCCCCGCCGCTGAACGGCGAGGACGGGTCCACGGCCAGCACACCGACCCGCAGGTCGCGCCTGCGCAGCTCGGTGACCAGCGCGGAGGTGGTGGTCGACTTGCCGACCCCGGGCGCCCCGGTCAGCCCGACGATCTGGGCGTTCCCGGCGTGCGGGGCCAGCGCCGCGGCCACCTCGCGCAGCTGCGGGCTGGCGTTCTCCACCAGCGAGATCAGCTTCGCGACCGCGCGCTGCTGACCCTCACGCGCCCGGGCGACCAGGTCCAGCGGGTCCTGGGCGGCGGGCACGTGAGGGTCTCCTACGGGGTCGGGCGTGGACGGGCGGAGGCGATCAGGACTTCGGGACGCGCACGATCAGCGCGTCACCCTGACCCCCGCCGCCGCACAGCGCGGCCGCACCGACGCCGCCGCCCTGGCGGCGCAGGCTCAGCGCCAGGTGCAGCGCGATCCGGGCGCCGGACATGCCGATCGGGTGGCCCAGCGCGATCGCGCCACCGTTGATGTTGACCTTCTCCTCGTCGATCCCGAGCTTGCGGGTGGAGACGACCCCGACCGCGGCGAACGCCTCGTTGATCTCGACCAGGTCGAGGTCGGACGGCGAGATGCCCTCCTTCTCGCAGGCCTTGGCGATCGCGTTCGCGGGCTGCTCCTGCAGGCTGGCGTCCGGTCCGGCGACGACGCCGTGCGCACCGATCTCGGCGATCCAGCTCAGGCCGAGCTCCTCCGCCTTGGCCTTGCTCATCACGACCACCGCGGCGGCGCCGTCGGAGATCTGCGAGGCCGAGCCGGCGGTGATCGTGCCGTCCGAGGAGAACGCGGGCTTGAGCTTGCCCAGCCCCTCGGCGGTGGTGTCGCCGCGGATGCCCTCGTCGGTGGAGAACGAGATCGGGTCGCCCTTGCGCTGCGGGATCTCGACCGGGGCGATCTCCTCGTCGAACACGCCGTTCTCGGCGGCCTTGGCGGCACGCTGGTGGGAACGGGCGGAGAACGCGTCCTGCTCCTCGCGGGTGAGGTCGTACTTGGCGTTGTGCTTCTCGGTCGAGGCGCCCATCGCGACCTGGTCGAACGCGCAGAACAGGCCGTCGTAGGACATGTGGTCGACGAGCGTGGTGTCGCCGAACTTGGTGCCCTCGCGGGACTTGCCGAGCATGTGCGGGGCCTGGGTCATCGACTCCTGGCCACCGGCGACGACGACGTCGAACTCACCGGCACGGATCAGCTGGTCGGCCAGCGCGATGGCGTCGATGCCGGACAGGCACACCTTGTTGATGGTCAGGGCCGGGACCTCCATCGGGATCCCGGCGGCGACCGCGGCCTGGCGGGCCGGGATCTGGCCGGCACCGGCCGTCAGGACCTGGCCCATGATCGTGTACTCGACCTGCTCGGGGGCGACACCGGCACGCTCGAGAGCAGCCTTGATGGCGACCCCACCGAGCTGGGCACCCGAGAAGCCCTTCAGCGAGCCGAGCAGCCGACCCATCGGGGTGCGGGCCCCGGCGACGATCACGTTTCCGGACACGGCGTCCTCCAGCAGCATCGATGGCGAGAATGTGGCGTCACGATACCCACCCTCACCGGCCACGAGACGGACCCAAGGGATGGGGTGAGCAGCCGCACACTCAGCTACCCACGAGTACGCAAGCTACATTCTGCCCTCATGGCACCCTCTGACGACGCACTCACGCCTCTGGTCGTTGCCGTCGACCACGTCGGGATCGCGGTCCCCGACCTGGACGAGGCGATCCGCTTCTACGCCGACATGTTCGGCCTGGTCTCCACGCACGAGGAGGTCAACACCGAACAGGGCGTGCGGGAGGCGATGCTCGCCGCGCCGGGCGACGCCACCGGCGCGACCATGGTCCAGCTGCTCGCGCCGCTCAACGAGAGCTCCACGATCGCGAAGTTCATCGACCGCAACGGCCCCGGTATCCAGCAGGTCGCCTACCGGGTGCGCGACGTCGCCGCCGCCGGGGACGCGCTGCGCGCGAAGGGCCTGCGGATGCTCTACGACGAGCCGCGGCGCGGCACCTCGGACTCGAAGGTGAACTTCGTCCACCCCAAGGACGCCGGCGGCGTGCTGGTCGAGCTCGTGGAACCGGCCTCCACCGGGCACTGAGCCCGGGGGCGCCCGCCCACCGGGTGGGTCACGATCGTGTGATCCGCTCCCGTCCACCCGGTGCGGACCGGGCCTCGTGGCACCCGTCACGATGGAAACACCGCCCCGGCACGGTTATCCTCGTGCCGCGAGTACCATACTACGCAGTAACATTTGGCATACCAAGCACTTGCTCCGTCCCGACGCAGCAGAGCACCGCCGACCACGCCAAGCCAACGGAGGCCAGCCGTGCACGACATCCGCGACGCCATCCTCGCCGAGGAGTTCGACAGCATCGGCAAGCTCGACGTCCCCGACCACTACAACGGCGTGACCGTCCGGGCCGAGGACGCCGAGATGTTCGACGGCCTCGCCGCCCGCGACAAGGACCCCCGCAAGAGCCTGCGGCTCGAGGAGGTCGCGACCCCCGAGCTCGGCCCGGGCGAGGCCCTGGTCGCGGTGATGGCGAGCGCCATCAACTACAACACCGTCTGGACCTCGATCTTCGAGCCGGTCTCGACGTTCAGCTTCCTCAAGCGCTACGGCAAGCTGTCCCCGCTGACCAAGCGGCACGACCTGCCGTACCACGTGGTGGGCTCGGACCTGGCCGGCGTCGTCGTGCGGACCGGTCCCGGGGTGAACACCTGGAAGGCGGGCGACCGCGTCGTCGCGCACTGCCTGTCGGTCGAGCTGGAGAGCCCGGACGGGCACTCGGACACGATGATGGACCCGGAGCAGCGGATCTGGGGCTTCGAGACCAACTTCGGCGGGCTCGCCGAGCTGGCGCTGGTGAAGTCCAACCAGCTGATGCCCAAGCCCGAGCACCTGAGCTGGGAGGAGGCCGCCTCCCCCGGCCTGGTCAACTCCACCGCCTACCGGCAGTTGGTCTCGCGCAACGGCGCGGACATGAAGCAGGGCGACACCGTCCTGATCTGGGGCGCCTCCGGCGGGCTGGGCTCCTACGCCACCCAGTTCGCGCTCAACGGCGGGGCCACCCCGATCTGCGTCGTCTCCTCCCCGGAGAAGGCCGAGATCTGCCGGAAGATGGGCGCCGAGCTGGTCATCGACCGCAACGCCGAGGGCTACAAGTTCTGGTCCGACCCGCAGACCCAGGACCCCAAGGAGTGGAAGCGCCTCGGGGCCAAGATCCGCGAGCTGACCGGCGGCGAGGACCCCGACATCGTGTTCGAGCACCCGGGCCGGGAGACCTTCGGTGCCAGCGTCTACGTCACCCGCAAGGGCGGCCAGATCGTCACCTGCGCCTCCACCTCGGGCTACATGCACGAGTTCGACAACCGCTACCTGTGGATGAACCTCAAGCGGATCGTCGGCTCGCACTTCGCGAACTACCGTGAGGCCTACGAGGCCAACCGGCTCATCGCCAAGGGCATGGTGCACCCGACGCTGTCGCGGGTGTACCCGCTGGCCGAGACCGGGCAGGCGGCCAACGACGTGCACCAGAACCTGCACCAGGGCAAGGTCGGGGTGCTCGCCCTGGCCCCCGAGGAGGGCCTGGGCGTCACGAACCCGGAGCTGCGCGAGCAGCACCTGGACGGGATCAACCGCTTCCGCGGCGTCTGACCCCTGCACGAGGGCGCCGACGCCCGGCGCCACCCGCTCACCGAGGGCCCCCCTCCGTCCACCGGAGGGGGCCCTCGTGCGCGGACCGGGTGAACCCCGTCGCGCCCGGCCGCGTACACACTGCAACGACACGTGTCGGCGGTACGGTGGGGACATGGCCGGTGACCAGCATGCCCCCGTTCCCCGGACCGGATTCACGATCACCCGGCGGGGCTATGACCAGGCCCAGGTGGACAACCACCTGCGCCGTCTCGACGCCGAGGTGCGGATGCTGGCGGCCGACCGGGACGCGGCCGTCGCCCAGAACGCGAGGCTGGGTCGCGAACTCGACGACGCGCGCAGCCGCAGCGAGGCGCTGCACCAGCAGGTGAACCGCCTCGCCGGGCCCCCGCAGAGCGTGCAGGGGATGAGCGAACGCCTGCGGTCGATGCTCCGGCTGGCCGAGGACGAGGTCGCCGAGATGCACACCCGGGCGAACGCGGAGGTCGCCGAGAAGCGCCGTCAGGGCCAGGAGCGCGCCGACCAGATCGTCGCCGACGCGCGCGCCGAGGCCCAGCGACTCGTCGCCGACGCCGCGGCGGACACCGAGCGCGCGGCCTCGGCCGCCGACACCGAGCGGGCCGCGGTGGCCGAGCTGCGCCGCAGCACCGAGCAGGAACTCACCGAGCGGCGCGAGACCGTCGAGCGCGAGCTGGCCGAGCAGCGCGAGCGGGCCGACCGGGAGACGACCGAGCTCCGGGAGCGGGTCGGGCACGAGGTCGCCGAGCGCGAGTCGGAGAGCGCCCGGAGGATCCGCGAGGCCGAGAGCGCCTCGGAGGCCGAGCGCACCCGGCTGGACTCGGAGTCGGAGTCGAACCGGGCCACGGTCGAACGGGACTTCACGATCGCGATGGACCAGCGGCGCCAGGAGTCGCTCACCGTCCTGTTCGCCGAGCGGACCGCGCTGGTCGAGGAGAACACCCGCACCCGCCGTACGACCGCCGAGCAGGCCCGGCGCACCCGTACCGAGGCCGAGGAGCAGGCCCGCACCCTCCGCGACGACGCCGAACGCGCGGCCACCGAGATGGTCGAACAGGCGCAGCGCAAGGTCGACGAGCTGACCGCCCTGCGCGGCCAGGTCGCCGACCAGCTGCGCCGCAGCCGGGCCACCATCGACGCCGAGCTCGGCGCCCTGGGCGGCCCGGGCGGTGCCCGGCACGCCGACGCCGGCACCGCCGATCCCGGCACCGCGGACTCCGTGGACGGCGACGCCGCGCCCGGCGCCACGTCCGGATCCCTCGCCCCGGGACAGAACGGGGTCCGCCCGTCCCCACGGCGGCGGGACTCCCAGCCCACCGCGCACGTCGGGCACTGATCGCCCCGGGCCGGGCTCACCGCCTGCGCAGGCCCGGCCGTCGACGCTCCCGGGCGTTCCAGCAGGGCAGGTGCCAGTGCCGGCGGTCCTCGACCCCGCCGTACCCGTCGGCCGGCCACGCCACCACGTGCCCCGCGCCCGAGGGCACCATCTGGTCGCAGCCCGGGCAGCGGTAGTCCTTGACCGACGACCCGCCCGGGACGTGGCGGACGTTCCACTCGCCGTCCCGGCCCGACTCGCGCCGGGTGACCGTCGACGCCCCGAGCGGAGCGGGCACGGGTCGGCCCCGCCCACGTTGTGCGGGGGGGGGCCGACGTCCGCGAGCCATCTCGGTCGTTACCGCTTGGCGTAGTCCCGGAACCCGTGGCCGGTCTTGCGGCCCAGGCGTCCGGCGGTGACCAGGTGCTCCAGCAGCGGCGCGGGCGCGTAGCCGGACTGGCGGAACTCGCCGTAGAGCGAGCGCTCGATCGCCAGCGACACGTCCAGCCCGACGACGTCGAGCAGCTCGAAGGGCCCCATCGGCAGGGCGCAGCCGGTCTTCATGGCCGCGTCGATGTCGTCGGCGGTGGCGTAGTGCGCCTCGAGCATCTTCACCGCGTCGTTGAGGTAGGGGAACAGCAGCGCGTTGACGATGAACCCGGCCCGGT
>CBIHNM010000235.1:0-6738 GCA_966211265.1 uncultured Pseudonocardia sp. | reverse complement strand
GTCGTCGAGCTCGGGGCGGGGACCGGCGCGATGTCCGACCCGATCCGGGCGCGCCTCGCCCCGGGTGCCCGCCACCTCGCCGTGGAGCTCGACCCGGACCTGGTCGCGCACCTGCGGCACTCCCGGCCCTGGCTCGAGGTGGTGCAGGGCGACGCGCTCGAGTTCACCCGGCTGCTCGACGACGCCGGGATCGACCAGGTCGACGTCGTCATCAGCTCGTTGCCCTGGGCCCTGTTCCCGGCCGCGCATCGCCGTGCACTGCTGCGGGACATCGCCGGGCGGCTGGCACCGGACGGCGCGTTCAGCATGATCACCACGTGGATGGCGTTGCCGGGCCGGGTCCGCGACCTGCGTGCAGCGCTGGACGAGGTGTTCGACGAGGTGGTCGAGACGGCGACGGTGTGGCTCAACCCGCCGCCGGCGCGGCTGTTCATCTGCCGCCGCCCGCTCGTCGGCGACGACGACGACCCCGCGGTCTAGCGTCGGGCCGGTGACGATCGAGGGACGGGCCCGCCCGCTGGCCCACGTGGTGCGGGGCGACCTGGTGGAGTCGGTGCACCTCGGGCACCTCGTGCTGCTCGACCCGGCCGGCGGTGTCCGCGAGCGTCGCGGCGACCCGGACGCGGTGATGTTCCCGCGTTCGGCGCTCAAACCGGTGCAGGCGGTCGCGATGCTGCGCGCCGGACTGGACCTGCACGGCGAGCTGCTGGCCCTGGCCGCGGCCAGCCACTCCGGCGAGCCCGCGCACCTGGCCGGGGTCCGCCGGATCCTCGCCGCCGCCGGGCTCGACGAGTCGGCGCTGGACAACACCCCCGACGTCCCCCTCGCCGGGCGGAGCGCGGGCGGGACGGGCGCCGGCGGCGAGGCCGGGCACCCGCCCTCGCCGATCGCGCAGAACTGTTCGGGCAAGCACGCCGCGATGCTGGCCACCTGCGTCGCGGCCGGGTGGCCGACCGCGGGCTACCGCGACCCCGCGCACCCGTTGCAGCAGCTGATCCGGGCCACGGTCGCCGAGCTGACCGGGGTCGGCGCCGAGCACCTCACCGTCGACGGCTGCGGGGCGCCGCTGTTCTCGGCCACGACGACCGGGCTCGCGCGCGCGTTCGCCCGGATCGCCACCGCCTCACCGGCGACGCCGGAGGGCCGGGTGGCCGCCGCCGTGCGGGCGCACCCCTGGTGGCTCGGCGGCACCGGGCGCCCGGTCTCCCGGTTCTGCGAGACCGTGCCCGGGCTCGTGGCCAAGGACGGCGCCGAGGGCGTGTTCGCCGCGGCCCTGCCGGACGGGCGGGCGCTCGCGCTCAAGGTCCTCGACGGCTCCCCGCGGGCGGTACCGGCGATCGTCGCGGCCGCGCTGGAGCGGCTCGGCGCCGGTTCGGACGCCGTGACCGGGCTGGGCCGCGTCGACGTCCTCGGGCACGGGGCCCCGGTCGGCCGGATCACCGCCGACGTCTGAGCCGCTACGGAGCGACGGTCCCGGGAGAGGCGGCCTCGGGGGTGCCGTCCGCGGCAGCCGCCGCGTCGCGCACCATCCTCTTGGTGCGTGCGCGGGTCCACAGCGCGACGCCCAGCCCGCCCAGCAGCGCCACCACCAGGCCCACCCAGGAGAACCGCTTGAGCCAGGTCTCGGCGACCAGGCCCAGGTAGTAGATCCCCGCGGTGGTCCCGCCTGCCCAGCAGATCCCGCCGAGCACGTTCGCCACCAGGAACTTCGGGTACGGCATCCGCAGCGCCCCGGCCAGCGGCCCGGCGAAGATCCGCAGCAGTGCGATGAACCGGCCGAAGAACACCGCGCCCATCCCCCAGCGCCCGAACAGCCGCTCGGCCGCCGCGACGTGCCCGGGGCCGAAGTGCTTCGGGAACCGGCGCCCCAGCCAGCCGAACAGCGGCATGCCGTAGCGGCGCCCGATCGCGTAGCCGATCGAGTCGCCGACGATCGCGCCGGTGGTCGCGGCGACCCCGACCCAGAGTGGGTCGACGTCGATCTCCGGTCGCGAGGACAGCAGCGCGGCACTGACCAGCACGATCTCACCCGGCAACGGGATGCCCAGGCTCTCCAGCCCGATCACGACGCCGGTCAGCAGGTACACCGCGAGCGGCGGGATCACCTGAAGCATGTCGTCGACGGTCACGCCGGCCCCTTCCGCTCACGACCCGTACGACACCAGTGTGCCGTCGTCCCGGACGCGCCCGTGGGCGGGTGTGCCCGGAGGCACCACCCGCGGGTCAGCCGGGCCCTCCGGCGGCGCGGGTGAACCGCGCCGCCAGCACGTGCAGGTGCTCCACCAGCTCCGGCGGCTCCAGCACGTCGAAGTCCACGCCGAACGCGCCGAGCCAGACCCCCAGCGCGTCCAGGCTGTTCGCACCGGTCACGAACTCACAGGTGTGCTCGTCGATCGGCTCGACGCTGCCGGTCGCCGGGGTCACCCACTCCGCGATGTCGGCCACCGGCGCGTGCAGGCGCACCCGCGCCCGGTAGCGGTAGGCGCCGGTGCTGATCCCGCGCTGGGCGAACGCCGCCGTGCCGCCCTCGGGGGGCTCCCGCGGCGGGAAGCGGGGCCCGGCCGGGAGCTTGAGGGTCATCCGGTCCAGCCGGAACGTGCGCCAGTCGTCGCGGCCGGTGTCCCAGGCGACCAGGTACCAGCGACGGCCGGTGTGCACGATCCCCACCGGCTCGACCACGCGGCGGGCGGAGTCGCCGCCACCGGTCGTGTAGTCGAAGCGCAGGCGTTCGTGGTCCCGGCAGGCCGCGGCGACGGCGGCCAGGTCGTCGGCGTCCACGGTCGGGCCGTGGACGGCCGGCGTCGCCGTCGCCGCGCCGAGCGCGGCGACCCGGCGGCGCAGCCGGTCGGGCAGCACCTGCTCCAGCTTGAGCAGGGCCCGCACCGAGGTCTCCTCGATGCCCGAGACGGTGCCGCCGGCCGCCGTGCGGAGCCCGACCGCGACCGCGACCGCCTCGTCGTCGTCGAGCAGCAGCGGGGGCAGCGCCGCTCCGGCGCCGAGCTTGTAGCCACCGGTCACCCCGGGCGTGGAGTGCACCGGGTAGCCGAGGCTGCGCAGCTTGTCGACGTCGCGGCGGACCGTCCGGACGTCGACGTCGAGGCGCTCGGCGAGCAACGCGCCCGTCCACTCCCGGGGCACCTGCAACAGGCCGAGCATCCGCAGCAACCGGGCCGACGTCTCCTTCACCGGCCCATCATGGCGTCGATCGCCGACGGTTCCGCTCCCCGGCGCCGAACCCGCCGCACCGGTCGGCCGAGCGGCGACGCTACGGTCACCGGCGTGCAGACGACCTCCGAGGCGAACGGACCCAACGGCGCACCCCGGCCCGGCCCGCAACGGGTGGGCCGCTACGTGCGGATGGTGTCGCTGCCCGGGCACGGCGGCGAGCTCGCGCAGGCGCTGCTGCGGGTCGCCGACGGCATGGCCGACGCGCCGGGCTGCCAGGCCTACGTCGTCAACGCCGCCCCGGACGAGCCGGACACCGTCTGGGTCACCGAGGTCTGGGCCGACGCCGCGTCGTCGGAGGAGGCGCTCAACCGCGACCTCGGCGAGGCCGGGCTGGGCGCCGTGCTCGAACTGCTGGCCGAGGCACCCGAGTACATCGAGGTCAGCCCGCTCGGCGGGCCCGGTCTCGGGCGGTCCTGAGCTCAGGCGCCCGCGCCGCTCCGGACCGAGGCCACGACCGCGACCCGGTCGAGCTGCCCGGTCAGCAGCGCGACCCGGTCGGTCCGGACCACCAGGCGCACGACGCCGGCGTCGAGGTCGGCCTCGACCGCGCGGAGGTCCCAGCGGCGCCCGCGCAGCATGGTCACGATCTTGGCCAGGGCGTCCAGCGCGGTGCCGGGTCCGCACAGGTCGAGGGTCAGGTGCGCGCACCCGTCGGCGTTCGGGGCGGACGGGGCGTCGGGGCGGGTGAGCGTGGAGCTGGTCACGGAGACCTCCGGGCAGGAACGGGTGTCGGCCACCGGGCCAGGCCCCGCGACGGCGCCTCCCGCATCCGGCGGGAGCGCGCGGCGAACCGCTGCGCGCCGGCGTCCTGGCTCAGCCGGCGCGCCGGGTAATCGCCCGTCCGCGCGTCGTCACACCGCCACCGTAGCAAGCCGTGGCGCACGGCACCTCCCCCGGCGGCCCCGCCCGCACGCCGTGTCGCGCCGCCCCGCGCGGGCCGGGGCCGGGGTCCTCAGCGGCCGCTCGCCGGGGCGAACACGCCCTCCGCCGGGAACGCGCCGTGGGCCAGGGCGGTCCGGACCAGCCCGGCGCCCAGCTCACCCAGGCGGGCGGTGCCCTCGGCGCCCAGCGCGGTCCACGGCGCGCCGCCCAGGCGGTGCGTGTCGTCCTCGATCCGCTCGCGCAGCTTCTCCCCCGCCCCGGTCAGCCTCAGGTCGGCCTCCGGGTCGAGCAGCCCGCGCTCGCGCAGCCCCGCCACACCCGCGTCCCACTGCTCGCGCGACCACCCGCGGCTGGCCCGGGCGAAACCGGGCAGGAACCCCGAGCCGGTCGCGGTCGCGGTGAGCAGTGCCTCCAGTCCGGACAGCTCCGCCTCGACCAGCAGCGCGACGTGCCCGTCGCCGCGGTGCTCGCGCAGGATCGACAGCGCGTGCCAGAGCACCAGGTGGGGCGCCTGCGGCCAGGCCAGGTCCATGTGACCGCCCGCCAGCGGACGCCCCTCCGGTGTCGCGGCCTCGGCCGCGGTGCGGGCCAGCCCGGCCGCCTCGGCCACCTCCGGCGAGCCGACGCCGTCGTCGCCGAGAAGCCGGCGCAGGGCCGCGTCGGCGATCTCGAAGCGGGTCGCGACCAGGGTGGCCGGGTCGGCGAGCGTCCACGCCCTCGGGATCGCCGAGGCGACGAGCTCGCCGTTGAAGTTGTGGAACGTCGCGGTGATCACCGACGCCGACACCGCCCCCATCGGGGCGGCGCGCCCGGCGAAGTAGCTCATCCGCCCCGGCTCCAGACCGGCCTCGACGTAGCGCGGTTCGGCCTCCGGCGCGAAGTAGACCATCGCGTGCAGGGGCTCGAGGCGTCGGGCGATCTTCCCGGATTCGCGTGCGTCCATGGGCCGGACGTTATCGCGCGGTCGCCCCGACGCCCCGGCCGCGATCGGCGGCCGGACCGGACTAGAGCAGGCCGGGCAGCACCAGCAGACCCCAGGCGAGCAGCGGTCCCGCGACGACGACGATCCCGGCGTAGGCCAGCATCTGGCGGTAGAAGCGGTCCCGGTCGATGTCGGCCGGCGCGTTGGCCAGCACCAGCGCGCCGTTCGTGGAGAACGGGCTGACGTCGACGACGGTCGCCGCGACCGCCAGCGCGGCCACCATCCCGACCGCGCTCACCTCGCCCTGCTGCAGGAACGGCACCGCCAGCGGGATGGCCACGCCGAGGATCGCCACCGAGGACGCGAACGCCGAGAGCACCCCGCCCAGGTAGCACAGCAGCAGCGCGGCCAGCAGCGGCGCGCCGATCGCGGTGATCCCGGAGCTGACGAACTCGATCGTCCCGGCCGCGGTGAGGACCCCGACGTAGGTGATGACCCCGCAGATGAGCAGCACGGTCGACCAGCTGACCTGCCCGACCGCGTCCGGACGCCGCGGGGCGAGCAACCGCAGCAGCACCGCGATCGTCACCGACAGCACGCCGACGTCGAGGCCGAAGGCCGCCGAGCCGACGGCCAGCACCGCCAGGCCGGCCAGCGTCACGGCCTGCTCGAGACCCACCCGGGGCGGTGCGGTGACCGCGGGCGCCGCGGTGACCACGCCCGCCCCGCCGCCGGTGGCCGCGGCCCCGGTCCCGGCGTCGCCGGGCGCCTGCGGGTCTCCGGCCGGGGCCGGGAGGTCATCGGCCCGGCGCCCGCGCAGGTCGCGCCCGCCGAGCACGACGTAGACCACGACCCCGATCACGATGTTGATCAGGAGTGGGGTCAGGAACAGGGTCAGCGGGCTGCTCGGCAGGCCGGTGCGGACCATCGTGTCGTCGACGAACGCGCCGTAGACGCTGATCGGCGAGAACGCCCCGCCGAGCGCGCCGTGCACGACCATCATCCCCATCAGCAGCAGGTTGATCCCGTGCCGGCGGGCGCACGGCATCGCCAGCGGCGCGACGATCGCGACCGCGAACAGCGCACCGATCGCCGACAGCCCGGTGGTGAGGAAGAAGAACACCCACGGGATCAGCGCCACCCGGCCGCCGACCATGCGCATCGACCACCCCACGATCAGGTCGACGGTGCCGTTGTTGGTCGCCAGCGCGAACAGGTAGGTCAGGCCGACCAGCAGGACGAACAGGTCTCCCGGGAAGCCGCCGTCGATCTCCCCGCCGTCCGGCACGCCGAGCATCACCTGCTCGGCGTCGAGTCCCAGGGCCAGCATCCCGACCCCGAACGCGCCGACCAGCGCCAGGACGCCCAGGTTCACCGGCAGCGTCGTGGCGATCACGAACATCACCACCAGCACGACGATCGAGATGATCTCCGGGCCCATCCGCGCTCCTTCGGTCCGCTCCACACCGTCGTGGGTCGGCACATCGTGACGAACGCCCCACGATGTGAGCAAGAGAGACATCGGTCACAGCGGGCACGACCCGGGGCGGCACGTGCACGCATGCGCATTCCGGCGCGCGCGGCGCCGGTGATCCCTGCTGGACTCGCTGGGCGTCGGGCACGGCCGGTGAAGGACATCGGCGCCGGACCCCTGCTGGAGTTCCGCGACCCCGACGGTGTCGCCCTGGAGCTCTTCGCCGCCGCCG
>CBIHNM010000234.1:0-6824 GCA_966211265.1 uncultured Pseudonocardia sp. | reverse complement strand
CGGCCTGCTGGCCACCGCGATGGACGCCGGGCTGCCGGCCGACGGCGTGATCACCGGCGTCGGCCGGGTCGAGGGCCGACCGGTCGCGGTGATCGCGCACGACTTCACGGTCAAGGCCGGGTCCTGGGGCGAGCTGACCTGTGAGAAGCAGATCCGGATCCTGGAGCGCGCGGACCGGGACCTGCTCCCGGTCGTCTACCTGGTGGACTCCGCCGGTGGCCGGCTCACCGACCAGATGGGGTTCTTCCCGGGCCGCCGTGGCGCCTCGGCGATCTTCCAGCTGCAGGTGAAGCTGTCCGGCCGGGTGCCGCAGCTGTGCTGCCTGCACGGTCCGAGCGCGGCCGGCGGGGCGTACATGCCGGCGTTCTGCGACTGGGTCGGCATGGTCGAGGGCAACGCCTCGATGTACCTGGCCAGCCCGCGGGTGGCCGAGAAGGTCACCGGCGAGAAGACCTCGCTGGAGGAGATGGGCGGCGCGATGATGCACGCGTCCGTCTCCGGCTGCGGCGACGAGGTGTTCGAGCAGGACTGGGAGGCCGTCGCGGCCGCCCGGCTGCTGCTGAGCTACCTGCCCGACGACTTCCGCTCCCCGCCCGCCGACGCCCCCGCGCGCGAGCCCGAGCGCGAGGACTGGGCGGGCCTGGTGCCGGAGGACCCGAACACCGCCTACGACGTGCGCACCGTCGTCGACCGCCTGGTCGACGAGGGCACGTTCTTCGAGATCAAGGCCCGCTGGGCGGAGGAGATGGTCACCGGGCTCGCCCGCCTGGACGGGCGGGTGGTCGGCATCGTGGCCAACCAGCCGGCCGTGCGCAGCGGCGCGATCTTCGTCGACTCCGCGGACAAGGCCGCCCGGTTCATCTCGCTGTGCGACGCGTTCAACGTCCCGCTGGTGTTCCTGCAGGACGTACCCGGCTTCATGGTCGGGGTCGAGGTCGAGCGCCAGGGGATCATCCGCCACGGCGCGAAGATGATCGTCGCGATGGCCTCGGCCGAGGTGCCGAAGTACACCGTGGTGCTGCGCAAGGCCTACGCCGCGGGCTTCTACGCGATGTGCGCGCCCGGCTTCGAGCCCCGCGCCACGCTCGCCCTGCCGACCGCCACGATCGGCCCGATGGGCGCGGAGGCCTCGGTGAACGCCGTGTACGCCAACAAGATCGCCGCGATCTCCGACCCGGCCGAACGGGCGGAGTTCGTCGCCGCCCGCACCGCCGAGCAGCAGGCCGACATCAACCTGCTGCGGATGGGATCGGACCTGGTGGTCGACGCAGTCGTCGAGCCGGAGCGGCTGCGCGACGAGCTGTGCGCCAGGATGGTCGACTCAGACCGCTGGACACGAGACCCAGGACGCCGCCACCACCCCATCAGCCCCGTCTAGCCCCGTGAGCGGCGATGGCCGCCATGGCGACATGATCACTCACGGGAATTGGAAAGGACGACGATGTCCGACACCGACAGCCTGAACTCCCTGCTGGACACGCCGATCGTGCCGCTGCGTACCGAGTGGACGGTGCCCGAGCGCGTCGAGTCGCTCGCCGCCGCGCGGGCCCTCGACGGCCCGGACGCCTACTGGGAGTGGGTGGCGCGGCAACAGCGCTGGTCCACCCCGTGGACGACCGTGCGCAGCGGCGAGATCAGCGACTTCCGCTACTTCGAGGGCGGGCGGATCAACGTCGCGGACAACTGCCTCGACCGGTGGGCGCAGGACCCCGCGACGGCCGACCGCGCCGCCGTCGTCTGGGAGGGCGAGCCCGGCGACTCCCGGACCCTGACCTACACCGAGCTCGCCGACGAGGCGAACCGGCTGGCCGCGGGCCTGCTCGGGCTCGGCGTGGCCAAGGGCGACGTGGTCGCGATCTACATGCCGAACCTGGTGGAGGCGTTCACCGCGATCCACGCCTGCAACCGGATCGGCGCGATCTACACGGTGCTGTTCTCCGGTTTCGGCGAGGAGGCGGTCGCGTCCCGGATCCAGGCGGCGCGGGCGAAGGTCGTCGTCGTCGCGGACGCGATCTACCGGCGCGGCAAGCCGATCGAGCTGCTCTCCACGCTGCGCGCGGCGCGGGACCGGACCTCCACCGTCGAGGCGACGGTCGTGGTGGACCGCACCGGCAACGCGGTGCCGCTGGTCGAGGGCGAGCACGCCTACGCGGCGGTGCTGGAGTCGGGCGCGGCCGGGACGCCCGCGGTGCCGCTGGACCCGAACGAGCCCTCGTTCCTGATCTTCACCTCGGGCACCGAGTCGAAGCCCAAGGGCGTCGTGCACTCCGTCGGCGGGTTCCTGCTCGGGACCTGGGCGAACGCGCACTGGCAGGCCGGCTACGAGCCCGGCGACGTCTACTGGGTGGCCGCGGACGTGGGCTGGCTGACGTTCCCGATCCAGGCCGTCGTCGGCGGGCTGGCCTGCGGGATGACGATCGCCTGCTTCGAGGGCGCGCTGGACACCCCGACCACCGCGCGGTTCTACGAGGTCTGCGAGAAGCACGCGGTCACCAAGGTGCTCTGCGCGCCGACGCTGCTGCGGATGCTGCGCAAGTTCGGCGACGACCTGGCCGCCGAGCACCCGCTGCCCGGGCTGAAGCTGGTCACCGTGCAGGGCGAGCCGCTCGACGGCGACACGTTCGCCTGGGCCACCGCCACGCTCGACGTCCCGGTGGTCAACGCCTACGGCCAGACCGAGACCGGCTCCACCTGGACCTACCCGGTCTACGGCGCCGAGGACATCAAGGCCGGCTCGGTCGGCACGCCGGTACCGGGGCACGCCTACGAGATCCTCGACGACGACGGCAACCCGGTCCCGCGCGGGGTCAAGGGCAACCTGGTTCTGACCGCGCCGTTCCCGACGCTGGCCCGCACCGTCTGGGACGACCACCAGCGCTACCTCGACACCTACTTCTCCCGGTTCCCCGGCAAGTACGCGACCAACGACGAGGCGGTGCTCGACCACGACGGGCACATCTGGGTGCTCGGCCGCGCCGACGACGTGATCAACGTGGCGGCGCACCGGATCTCCACGATGGAGATCGAGGCCGTGGTCACCGCGCACCCCGGGGTCGTCGAGGCGGCCGTGGTCGGCGTGCCGGACGAGACCAAGGGGACGGTGCCGATCGCGTTCGTCACCCTCGCCGAGGGCGCCGACCCGACGACCGTCCGGGCCGAGCTGGACACCCAGGTCACCGGCGAGATCGGCGGCTACGCACGCCTCGCCGCGGTGCACATCACGCCGTCGATGCCCAAGACGCGCACCGGCAAGACGATGCGCCGGCTGCTGCGTGACGTGATCGTGCACGGTGAGCCGACCGGGGACACCAGCGCGATGGACGACCCGTCGGCGCTCGACGCCGTCACCTCCGTCGTCCGCGGCGGCTGAGCAGGGTCATCAGGCCCGGCGAGCGGCACGTTCGTCGGAAAGGAACCGACGGGCGTGCCGCTCGCGGTGTCGTAGTGAGGAGTGCGTGGCGGTGACTGACGAGGCCCGGGCCGTGTCCGGGAAGTGGTTCGAGGAGCTCGAGGTCGGGCTGGTGGTGCAGCACGCGACGCGGCGCACGGTCACCGAGACCGACAACGTCCTGTTCACCACGATGACCATGAACCCGGCCCCGCTGCACCTGGACGCGGACTACGCCTCCCGCACCGAGTTCGGCAAGCCGCTGGTCAACAGCATGTTCACGCTCGCGCTGGTGGTCGGGCTCTCGGTGCACGAGCTGACCCTGGGCACGATCATCGCGCAGCTCGGGCTGGACGGGATCGCGTTCCCGTCCCCGGTCTTCGCCGGGGACACGATCCGGGTGGAGAGCGAGATCGTCGAGTCGCGGGCGTCGAAGAGCCGGCCCGACGCCGGGCTGGTCGTGATCGAGCACCGCGCGCGCAACCAGCGCGACGAGCTGGTCTGCCGGGTGCGCCGGACCGGCCTGATGCACCGGCGGCCGGCATGACCGCGCCGGACGCGGCGGGCGACTTCGTCCCGCGCAGCCTGCTGTTCGTCCCGGCCACCCGGCCGGACATGGTGGCCAAGGTCGGGCGCGTGCATCCGGACGCGGTCGTGCTCGACTGGGAGGACGCGGTCGCGCCGGGGGAGAAGGACGGCGCCCGGGTCACCGCCGCCGAGACGCTGTCCGCCGGGCGCCCCGGCGCGGACGCCGTCCTGATCCGGGTCAACGCCCCGGACACCCCCTGGTACGACGCCGACGTCGAGGCGCTCGCGGAGCTGGTCACCGCCGGGCACGTGGACGGGGTGCTGCTGCCCAAGTACGAGAAGGTCTCCCAGCTCACCGCCCTGCGCGAGCAGCTCGGACCGGCGACCCGGATCGTGGCCGGGCTGGAGAGCGGGCTCGGCGTGGCCGACGCCCGGGAGCTGCTCGCGGCCGGGCCGGAGGCCGCCTACTTCGGCGCCGAGGACTACATCGCCGACATCGGCGGGCGGCGCACCGCCGGCGGGCTCGAGGTGCTCTACGCGCGCAGCCAGGTCGCCCTCGCCGCGAGCCTGACCGGGGTCGCCTCGCTGGACCAGGTCGTCACCGCCGTCACCGACGCCGAGGCGTTCCGCGCCGATGCCCGCCAGGGACTCGAGCTGGGCTACCGCGGCAAGATCTGCCTGCACCCGACACAGGTCACGCTCGCGCACGAGGTGTTCACCCCGACCGACGACGAGGTCGAGCACGCCCGCAGGGTGCTCGCCGCGGGCGGGTCCGGGGTCGGGCTGGTGGACGGCCAGATGGTCGACGCCGTGCACCTCACGCTGGCCCGCGCCGTGCTCGCCCGGGCCGGCCGCCCCACCTGAGCGGCGCGGGCGCGGCTCAGACGATCCGCTGGTCGGCGAAGCACCACCGCCATGACTCGCCCGGCTCGAACGAGCGCATCACCGGGTGCGTGGACTCCTGGTGGTGCACGGTGGCGTGCCGGTGCGGGCTGGAGTCGCAGCAGGCGACGTGCCCGCAGGTCAGGCACATCCGCAGGTGCGCCCAGACGTCGGCGCCGATCGCGCGGCAGTCCACGCAGCCGTCGGCGCCGTCGGGGGCGGGCTCGATCCAGGAGGCGCGGTCGATCTCGGTCGTGTGTGGGCAGCTCATTGCACTCCCTCGCAGGCCCGCTCGTGTCGACGGTCGCTCGCGGGCTCGCTCGTGGTTGGTCCATCCTGCTCCGGTGAGCATGCTGCACGCCGTCCTGCCCGGAAGGGCCCGCCCGTGATCGCCGAGCTCGGTCTGCTCGGTCTGGTGCTCGGTGCGCTCGCACTCACCTGGCTGTGCCGCCGGTTCGACCTGCCCGCGCCGCTGGTGCTCGTCGTCGCCGGGATCGCCGCCTCGTTCCTGCCCGGGGTCGGCGTGATCGAGTTCGAGCCGGACGTGGTGTTGCTGCTGGTGCTGACGCCGCTGCTGTACTCGTCCGCGCTGGACGCGTCCTACCTGGGCTTCCGGGCCAACACCCGGCCGATCGCGCTGCTCGCGATCGGGCTACCGGTGTTCACCGCGGCCGCGGTCGGGGTGGCCGCGTGGTGGGTGGTGCCGGAGCTGTCGCTCCCGGCGGCGCTGGTGCTCGGGGCCGTCGTCGCGCCGCCGGACGCGGTGTCCGCGCTCGCCGTCGGGCGCCGGCTGGGGCTGCCCCGGCGGGTGATGACGATCCTGGGCGGGGAGAGCCTGGTCAACGACGCCACCGCGCTCACCCTGTTCCGGGTGTTCGTCGCGCTCGCCGCGGGGACGGGGGTGACCGTGTGGGAGGCGGGCGGGATGTTCCTGCTCGCCGCCGTCGGCGGCACCGTGATCGGACTGGCCGCGGGCTGGGTGGTGCACCGGGTCCGGCAACGTCTGGGCAACGCGGACCTGGAGAGCGCGCTCGGGCTGGTCGTGCCGTTCGCGGTCTACCTCGTGGCCGAGGTGGCGCACACCTCGGGCGTGCTGGCCGTCGTCGTCGCCGGGCTCTACCTGGGCCACCGCGCCCCGCAGAGCGGGTACGCGACCCGGCTGCAGGAGCAGGCCGTCTGGCGGGCCAGCGACACCATCCTGGAGTCGGTGGTGTTCGCGCTGATCGGCCTGCAGCTCACCGAGGTGCTCGCCGCCGCCGGCCGGCCGGGCCCGCTGACCCTGGCCGGGATCGTGCTGACGCTGGTGGTGGTCGTGGCGCGGATCGTGTGGGTGTTCCCCTCGACCTACCTGCCGCGGGTGCTGTTCTCCGGGGTCCGCAGGCGCGACCCGCCGCCGCCGTGGCAGGTCCCGGCGGTGATCTCCTGGTCCGGGATGCGCGGGGTGGTCACGCTCGCCGCGGCCTTCGCGATCCCGGCCGACGTGCCCGGCCGGGAGACGATCGTGTTCCTGGCCTTCTTCGTCACCGTCGCGACGCTGCTGCTGCACGGGCTGACGTTGCCGACGGTGATCCGGCTGCTCGGGGTCCGGGAGACCGGCGGCCAGGCCGACCTGCTCGCCGAGGCCCAGGCCCAGTACGACGCCGTGCAGGCCTCGATCGCCCGGCTCGACGAGCTGACCGCGGACACCGACAACAGCGAGCACATCGCGGGCAAGCTCCGGCACACCGCCCGGATGAGCGGCAACGCGGTCTGGGAGCGGCTCGGGCGCCCCGACTCCGAGGCCGGGGAGAGCCCGGCCGCGCGGCACCGCCGGTTGCGCGCGGAGATGCTCGCCGCCGAGCGGGCCACGGTCGTGGCCCGCCGCGCCGCCGGCGACCTCGCCGCCGAGGTGCTCCGCCCCGGGCAGCGCCGCCTGGACTACGAGGAGGCCAAGCTCGACCGTGACGACACCTGACCCGTGAGCGGCGGCTGCCCGTCCTCGCCGCGGTCGACGTGGTCGGTCCGGCCGTCCTGTCCCCGCCCCCGG
>CBIHNM010000233.1:0-6944 GCA_966211265.1 uncultured Pseudonocardia sp. | reverse complement strand
CTGAGCACGTCCAACATCGTCCGCGCCGGATCCGTCGATCACGAGACCATTTTCGACCGGGACCGGCGCCACGCCAGTGCTTCCACCGCTATCGGCTTCTTCGCCGCCGGTGTCGTCCTCGGGTCGGCGTTCCTGCTGGCCCGGCGCCCGGTCCCGGACCCCGGCCCGGGCCGGCCGTCGCGCCTGCGCGGCGCCGAGTGGGCGCTGCCGGTCGGGTTGCTCGTCGCGCTCTACGCCCTGTTCGTCGCGGTGAGCACGGCCACCCTGTTCGGCTCCGACGAGCACGTGCGGGCCACCACCGGCCTGACCTACGCCGAGTACGCCCGCAGCGGGTTCTGGCAGCTGCTGGCGGTCTCGGGGCTGACCCTGGTGGTGGTCGTGACCGGCTCCCGGTACGCGCCGCTGCGCACCCCCGCCGACCGGCTCCGGACCCGGGTGCTGCTCGGCTCGCTGAGCCTGCTGACGCTGGTCATCGTCGCGTCCGCGCTGAACCGCATGTGGATCTACCAGCAGGCCTACGGGTTCACCGTGCTGCGGCTGCTGGTGCTGGTCTGCGAGCTGTGGCTGGCGCTGGGCTTCGGGCTGATGCTGGTCTCGGTGCTGCGGCTGCGTCCGGACCGGCCGCTGCGCGCGATGGCCGCGGCCGGCGCGGCGGCGCTGCTGGCGCTGGCCCTGCTGAACCCGGAACGGTTCGTCGCCGAGCGGGACGTGGAGCGCTTCACCGCGTCCGGGACGATCGACGTCGAGTACCTGTCCGGCCTGTCCGCGGACGCGGTCCCGGCGCTGGCCGCGCTGCCCGAACCGGTCCGCTCCTGCGCGCTGGCCCCGATCGCGTCCCGGCTCGGTCCGTCCGACACCGGTGGCTGGCGCAGCACGAACGCGAGCCGGAACCGGGCCCGTACCCTGCTCGCCGAGCTGCGGCCCTCGTGCCCGCAGCCGGCCGGGCCGCGCACCCGCTAGCCGTTCGGGCCGTGGGGCGGGGGACGCGGGCGCTCAGTTCAGGCGCAGCTCCGCGGCCGCCTTCTCCGCGTCGGACTGGTGCTTGAGCACGACGCCGAGGGTGGAGCGCACGCTGTCGTCGTCGAGCGTGTCCAGGCCCAGCGCCAGCAGGGTCCGGCCCCAGTCGATCGTCTCGGCCACGCTCGGGGCCTTGCGCAGCTCCATCGCCCGCAGCACGCGCACGGTGCGGACCAGCGCGTCGACGAGGCTCTCGGTGAGCTCGGGGACCCGGGAGGCGACGATGCGGCGTTCCAGGTCGGCGTCGGGGAAGTCCAGGTGCAGGAACAGGCAGCGCCGCTTGAGCGCCTCGGACAGCTCGCGGGTGGAGTTGGAGGTGAGCAGCGCGAACGGGCGCCGGGTGGCGGTGACGGTACCCATCTCCGGGATCGAGACCTGGTAGTCCGAGAGCACCTCCAGCAGCAGCCCCTCGACCTCGACGTCGGCCTTGTCGATCTCGTCGATCAGCAGCACGGTGGGGTCGCTGCGCCGGATCGCGGTGAGCAGCGGGCGCGGCAGCAGGAACTCCTCGGAGAACACGTCGTCGCGGGTGGCGTCCCAGCCCTCCTGACCCTGGCCGGCGGTGATCCGCAGCAGCTGCTTGGCGTGGTTCCACTCGTAGAGGGCGCGGGCCTCGTCGATGCCCTCGTAGCACTGCAGGCGGACCAGTCCGGAGCCGGTCGCCTCGGCCACGGCCTTGGCCAGCTCCGTCTTCCCGACCCCGGCCGGGCCCTCCACCAGCAGCGGCTTGCCCAGCTTGTCGGCGAGGTAGACGGTCGTGGCGACGCCCGTGGAGGCGAGGTAACCGACGCCTGCGAGGCGCTCGACGACGTCGTCGACCGACCGGAACTGCGGAAACTGGGTGACGCTCACGCGATCATCCTGCCTTGCGACGAGCGAAACCGCCGCACCGCCGGCGACCGCGGGTGACCCGAGTCACCCGACACGGGCGCCGGCCTCAGCCGTGCAGCACGAGGTAGGGGGCCAGCGCGAGCAGCGTGACGATCAGCGCGTACTTCAGGGCCCGCGCGGGCAGCACCCGGGCGATCTTCCAGCCGAGCAGGACGCCGGCCAGCTCCGGGATGCCGACCAGGACGGCCAGCGGCCAGTCGACGGCCCCGGCCAGGACGTAGCCCGCGGTGCCGACGCCGGCGATGACGATCGACTGGACCTGCGCGGCGGCGAGCGACTCCAGCACCGGGACGCCGAGGGCGACCAGCAACGGGACGGTGAGCATCGGCCCGCCGATGCCCACGATGCCGCTGGCCGTGGCCACCGCGAGCCCCAGCGGGACCACCAGTGTCGCCGGGGGGTGGGCCCGGCCCTCGGCGGGGCGCCGGCGTTCGCGGTGCCACACCAGCCCCGCCACGAGCACCACGAACACCCCGAGCACCAGGCCGAACACGCGTTCCGACACCACGGAGTTGATCAGCACTCCGGCCGGGGTGCCGACCGCGGCGGCACCGGCGAGCAGCAGTGCGGTGCGGCGGGTCGCGGGCTCGCGCAGCTGCCCGGAGCGGGTGTAGGCGACCGTGGCCAGCGCGCCGGTGGCGATGTGGGTGACGATGGCGGTGCCGGCCACCTCGGCCGGGGACAGGTCCGTCAGCGCGAACAGCCCGATGGTGGGCAGCACCCCACCGGCGCCGACCGTGGTGATCCCGACCCCGCCGACCAGCGCGATCAGCACCAGCAGGGCCGCGGTCGTCGTGGTGATCACCGGGTGCCTCCGCGCCCGGGGCACCGGCGCGGGAGCAGGGCGCGGGACGGGCGCACGACAACCTCCGGAAGGCCACCACGGCCGGTCAGACGGTCCCCGGCGCACGGGGACGTGCCGGGTCGGCACACCGGGCGGCGACCGCCCGCCGCAGCGTGCACGACCATGATGGCGGACACCCGATCCCGCGACGGCCGGGGCCCGGCTCCCCGGGGGCGGGCACGGACCGTCGGTGCCGGGGGCCACCATGGACCCGTGACCACCACCGAGCACGATCTGCGCACCCGGGCCGAGGAGGTCCTCGGCACCCTGGCCGGGGGCGACGCCCGGCTGCGCGAGGACCAGTGGACCGCGATCGAGGCGCTGGTCGCGCAGCACCGCCGCGCGCTGGTCGTGCAGCGCACCGGGTGGGGCAAGTCCGCGGTCTACTTCGTGGCCACCGCGCTGCTGCGCGAGCAGGGCGCCGGGCCGACGGTGATCGTGTCACCGCTGCTGGCGCTGATGCGCAACCAGATCGACGCCGCCGTCCGGGCCGGGATCGTGGCGGTCACGGTGAACTCGGCGAACAACGACGAGTGGGACTCGGTGTACTCCGAGATCCAGGCCGGGGAGGTCGACGTCCTGCTGGTCAGCCCGGAGCGGCTGAACAACCCCGACTTCCGGGACCGGGTGCTGCCCGAGCTCGCCGCGACCGCCGGGATGCTGGTGGTCGACGAGGCGCACTGCGTGTCCGACTGGGGCCACGACTTCCGCCCGGACTACCGGCGGCTGCGCACGCTGATCTCCGACCTGCCCCCGGGCATCCCGGTGCTGGCCACCACGGCGACGGCGAACGACCGGGTGGTCCGCGACGTCACCGAGCAGCTGGGGATCGGGCGGGAGTCCTCCGACGACGGCGGCACGCTCGTGCTGCGCGGGTCGCTGGACCGGGAGAGCCTGCGCCTGTCGGTCGTCGGGCTGCCGACCCCGGCCCGGCGCCTTGCCTGGCTGGCCTCGCGCCTGGCCGAGCTGCCCGGCGCCGGGATCATCTACACGCTGACCGTGGCGGCCACCGACGAGGTGGCCGAGTTCCTCACCGAGCGAGGGTTCGCGGTGCGGTCCTACTCCGGCAAGACCGACCAGCAGGCCCGCCTGGACGCCGAGGCGGACCTGCTCGGCAACCGGGTCAAGGCGCTGGTCGCGACGAGCGCGCTGGGCATGGGCTTCGACAAGCCCGACCTCGGGTTCGTGGTGCACCTGGGCGCGCCCGCCTCGCCGGTGGCCTACTACCAGCAGATCGGCCGTGCCGGCCGCGCGCTGGAGCGGGCCGAGGTGGTGCTGCTGCCCGGGCGCGAGGACCGCGACATCTGGGCCTACTTCGCCTCGCTGGCGTTCCCGCCGGAGCCCGTGGTCCGCCAGACCCTGGACGTGCTGTCCCCGGTGCCGCAGTCCACGGCCTCGATCGAGACGCGGGTGGACCTGTCCCGGACCCGGCTGGAGATGCTGCTCAAGGTCCTCGACTCCGACGGCGCCGCGAAGCGGGTCAAGGGCGGTTGGGTCGCCACCGGGCAGGAGTGGGTCTACGACGGCGAGCGGCACCGCCGGATCGCCGCGGCCCGCAAGGACGAGCAGCAGGCGATGCTGGACTACATCGCGACCACCGAATGCCGGCTGGTGTTCCTGCGCCGCCAGCTCGACGACCCCGACCCGACACCGTGCGGGCGTTGCGACACCTGCACCGGCACGGTGTGGTCCGACGAGGTCACCGGCGACAGCGAGACCGCGGCCCGGGATCGGCTGGCCCGCCCGGGCGTCGAGCTGGCACCGCGCAAGCAGTGGCCCAGCGGGATGGCCGCGCTCGACATCGAGGTGTCCGGCCGGATCGCGGCCGGCGAGCTGTCCGGAACCGGACGGGCCATCGGGCGACTGTCCGACATCGGCTGGGGCACCCGGCTGCGCGAGCTGATCGGCACCCCGGACTCCCCCGCCGAGGACGTGCCGGTCCCGCCGGACGTGCTCGAGGCCGTGGTGACGGTGCTGGCCGGGTGGGGCTGGCAGCGGCGCCCGGTCGGGGTGGTCGGGATCGGGTCGCGCACCCGCCCGCACCAGCTCGAGCACCTCGCCCGCCGGATCTCCGAGATCGGGCGGCTACCGCTGCTCGGCACGCTGCCCCCGGCGGGCGAGCGCCCGGGCCGGCGGGAGAACTCGGCCCAGCGCCTCGCGGCGGTGTGGCAGGGGTTCGACACCTCGGCGCTGCCGGACCTGTCCGGCCTGGACGGTCCGGTGCTGCTGGTCGACGACCTGTTCGACTCCGGATGGACGATGACCGTCGCCGCCCGCGCGGTGCGCCGGGCCGGGGCACCGGAGGTGTTGCCGCTGACGTTGGCGGTGGCCGGCTGAGCCCGCCGGTGGGAATAGGGTCGGGTCCATGCCGTCCGACTTCCTGCTCAAGGCCATGAACTCCGCGCACCGGCTGATGATCTCGGCGACCGGTGGCCGCCTCGGTCACGACGCGATGGGCATGCCCGTCCTGGAGCTGACCACCATCGGCCGCAAGACCGGCCAGGCCCGCTCGGTGATGCTCACCGCACCGTTGCAGGAGGGCGAGACCTACATCGTGGTCGCCTCCCGCGGCGGGGACGACACGCACCCGGCCTGGTTCCTCAACCTGCGCGACGAGCCCGACGTCCAGGTCGCGGTCAAGGGCGGGCCCCGGCTGCCGATGCGGGCCCGGGTCGCCGATCCCGAGACCCGGGCCCGGATGTGGCCCACGATCGCCGAGCGCTACAAGAACTACGCCGGATACCAGCGCCGCACCGAGCGCGAGATCCCCCTGGTGCTGCTCGAACCGCGGCCCTGACCCCGGCCGCTCAGCGCTGCGCCGCCGCCGACGGCCAGCTCAGGACCAGGCGCGCGTGCCCGGTCCGCACGACGACGCGGCCCGGCTGCCCGACCTCCGGCGCCGGCTCGACGTCGTCGTACTCCCCGGCCGGCCCGGCCGTGGCCGGATCCAGCATCTCGGCGCGGATCCGCAGGTCGGCGGCATGCGGCCGGCCCGCCGCCGTCCAGGCCCGCACCAACCCGGCCAGCCGGGCGGCGGCCACGCCGCCGGCGCGTCCGAACGTCCCGATGCCGCCGCTGGGCTCCGCCACCAGCAGGGCGATGCCGTCCCCGGCGGCCACCCCGACCGACACCCGGTTCGGTCCCGCCTCGAACATCGCCCGCCCGGTCGGGGAGTCCGTGGCCGGGGGCTCGACCGCCATCAGCCGGAACACGGCCGGGTCGGCGAGCGCGCACCACAGGCCCAGCCCGTCCCAGATGTCGGTGGGCGTGCCCGGCTCCGGGGACGGGTCGGCCACGGCGCACGGACCGCTCAGCGCCCGCGCGATCACCGCCGGATCCGGCCCGGCGCTCTCCGCGACCTGCACCGCCCAGCCCCGGCACTCCAGCGCGACGGCCGGCGGGCCGGGGTCCGCGCCCGTCCCGCGCAGCCGGATGAACGCGCAGCTACGGACCGACACCGAGTCCAGGCGTCCGGGCGCGGTCAGCTCGAACGCGACCGAGAGCTGGCTGCCCCGCACCGCCAGCGGCAGCAGCAACCGGCCGCCGGGCACGAGTTGCTCCACCCACTCCGGCCGGACGTCGGTGCTGCCGACGGTGAGCTCGATCCGGTCGTAGGGCGCGTCGGGCGGATGTCCGGCGACGCCGTCGGCGGTGACCGCCCGGACGCCCCGCACCCCGGCCGTGGCCAGGTTCGCCCTGGTGGCGACGATCAGGTCGTCGTCGATGTCGACCGTGGTCACCGCGCCGGTCGGGCCGACGATCCGGGCCAGCAGGCCCGCGTTCCATCCGGCCCCGGCACCGATCTCGAGCACCCGGTCCCCGGGTCCGGCGGCGAGCTGCTCGAGCATGATCGCCACCATCGACGGCTGGGAGACCGAGCTGATCGTCACCCCGTCCTCGACCTTGATCGGGACGGCCTCGTCGGCGTAGGCCCGTCCCGGTGCCAGGTCGGGCAGGAACAGGTGTCGCGGGACCGCCATCAGCGCGTCCTGCACCGCGGGGCTGCGCACCCGGCCGTCCCGCAGCAGGTCGGCGACCAGCCGCGCACGCGCCCGGTCGGCCTGCGACATGTCGCGCATCATGTCGGCCATCCGGCCCGCGCGCCAACCCGGCGAGCCGCACCCCATCCGTGGATCCGCGCGCAACCCGGCTGCGGACGCGCACTCACGCTGTCGACGCGACCGCCGCGCAG
>CBIHNM010000232.1:0-7009 GCA_966211265.1 uncultured Pseudonocardia sp. | reverse complement strand
TCGGCATCGCCTTCTCCGGAGGCCTCGACACCTCCGTGGCGGTCGCCTGGATGCGCGACAAGGGCGGGATCCCGTGCACCTACACCGCCGACCTCGGTCAGTACGACGAGCCGGACATCTCCGGTGTGCCCACGCGGGCGAAGGAGTACGGCGCGGAGATCGCCCGGGCGGTCGACATCCGGCCGCAGCTGGTCGAGGAGGGGCTGGCCGCGCTGGCGTGCGGTGCCTTCCACCTCCGCTCCGGGGGCCGGACCTACTTCAACACCACGCCGCTGGGCCGTGCCGTCACCGGGACCCTGCTGGTGCGGGCGATGCAGGCCGACGGGGTGAACATCTGGGGTGACGGGTCGACCTTCAAGGGCAACGACATCGAGCGGTTCTACCGCTACGGCCTGCTGGCCAACCCCGAGCTGCGCATCTACAAGCCGTGGCTCGACGCCGACTTCGTCTCCGAGCTGGGCGGTCGCGACGAGATGAGCAGGTGGCTCACCGCGCACGGCCTGCCCTACCGGGACTCGGCGGAGAAGGCCTACTCCACCGACGCCAACATCTGGGGTGCCACGCACGAGGCCAAGACCCTGGAACACCTCGACGTGTCCCTGGAGACGGTCGAGCCGATCATGGGTGTGAAGTTCTGGGACCCGTCGGTCGAGATCGCGACCGAGGACGTCTCGGTCACCTTCGAGTCCGGCTACCCGGTGGCGATCAACGGCAGGCGCTTCACCGACCAGGTCGCCCTCGTGCTCGAGGCCAACGCCGTGGGCGGGCGGCACGGCCTGGGCATGTCCGACCAGATCGAGAACCGGATCATCGAGGCGAAGTCGCGCGGCATCTACGAGGCGCCCGGGATGGCGCTGCTGTTCATCGCCTACGAGCGGCTGCTCAACGCGATCCACAACGAGGACACCGTCGCCAACTACCACGCCGACGGCCGCAAGCTCGGCCGGCTGCTCTACGAGGGCCGCTGGCTCGACCCGCAGGCGCTGATGGTGCGCGAGGCGACCCAGCGCTGGATCGCCTCGCTGGTGACCGGCACCGTCACGCTGCGGCTGCGCCGCGGCGACGACTACTCGATCCTCGACACCGAGGGCCCCGGGTTCTCCTACCACCCGGACCGGCTCTCGATGGAGCGGGTCGAGAACCCCGCGTTCGGGCCCACGGACCGGATCGGCCAGCTCACCATGCGCAACCTCGACATCGCCGACTCGCGCGCCAAGCTCGAGTCCTATGCCGGGCAGCCGCAGGAGCAGGGAACCGTGCTCGTGGAGAACGGAACGCTGTTCGGCGAGCTCCCCTCGGGCGGCTTCGACCGGATCGCCGCGACCCGGGACGGCACCGGGGCCGGTGCGGGCGACCACGGGACGTTCCTCGACGACGCGGCGCTGGAATCGGGTAACGACTGATGGGCTCGCAGCTGTGGGGCGGCCGGTTCGCCTCCGGCCCGGCCGACGCGCTGGCCGCCCTGAGCAAGTCCACCCACTTCGACTGGCGGCTGGCTCCCTACGACGTCCGCGGCTCGCAGGCGCACGCCCGGGTGCTGGCGAAGGCCGGCCTGCTCACCGACGACGAGCTGACCGGCATGCTCGACGCCCTGGCCAAGCTCGGCGCCGACGTCGAGAGCGGAGCCTTCGTCCCCGCTCCCGACGACGAGGACGTGCACTCGGCCCTGGAGCGCGGGCTGATCGAGCGGGCCGGCCCGGACCTGGGCGGCAAGCTGCGCGCCGGGCGTTCGCGCAACGACCAGGTCGCCACCCAGTTCCGGATGTGGCTGCGCGACGCCGCCCGCCGGGTGGGGTCCGGGGTGCTCGACGTCGTCGACGCGCTGGTGGCGCAGGCCCGGGCGCACCCCGACACGGTGATGCCGGGCCGGACGCACCTGCAGCACGCGCAGCCGGTGCTGCTGGGGCACCACCTGGCCGCGCACGCGCACGCGCTGCTGCGCGACGTGGACCGGCTGCGCGACTGGGACCGCCGGGCCGCGGTCTCGCCCTACGGGTCGGGCGCGCTGGCCGGGTCGTCGCTCGGGCTCGACCCGGAGGCCGTGGCCGCGGAGCTCGGCTTCGACTCCTCGTCGGAGAACTCGATCGACGGGACGGCGTCGCGCGACTTCGCCGCCGAGGCCGCGTTCGTGCTGGCCATGATCGGTGTGGACCTGTCCCGGCTGGCCGAGGAGGTGATCGTCTGGGCGACCGCCGAGTTCTCCTACGTCACCCTCGACGACGCGTTCTCCACCGGCAGCTCGATCATGCCGCAGAAGAAGAACCCGGACGTCGCCGAGCTCGCGCGCGGCAAGTCCGGCCGGATGATCGGGAACCTGACCGGGCTGCTGGCCACGCTCAAGGGCCTGCCGCTGGCCTACAACCGGGACCTGCAGGAGGACAAGGAACCGCTGTTCGACTCCGTCGAGCAGCTCGACCTGCTGCTGCCCGCCGTCGCCGGCATGGTCGCGACGCTCGAGTTCCACACCGAGCGGCTCGCCGAGCTGGCCCCGGCCGGGTTCACCCTGGCCACCGACGTCGCGGAGTGGCTGGTCCGCCAGGGCGTGCCGTTCCGGGTGGCGCACGAGGCCGCGGGCGGGTGCGTTCGCGCCGCCGAGGCCCGGGACGTGGGGCTCGCCGACCTGACCGACGAGGAACTGACCGGCGTGCACCCGGCCCTGAACCCGGATGTGCGCGACGTACTGACCGTGGAAGGCTCCATCGCGTCGCGGAACGCGCGCGGCGGCACCGCGGGCGACCGCGTCGCCGAGCAGCTGGACACCCTGCGCCGCACCGCCGCAGGGGCCCGAGAGTTCACCGGAGGAACCGCATGACCGACCCCGCAGCCGCCTACGAGGAGCTGAAGGCGCAGGGTCTCACGCTCGACCTGACCCGGGGCAAGCCCTCGGCCGAGCAGCTGGACCTGGCCGCCCCGATGCTGGACCTGCCCGGCGCCGGGAACCACAAGGCCGCCGACGGCACCGACACCCGCAACTACGGTGGCGGGCAGGGGCTGGTCGAGCTGCGTGAGATCTTCGCGCCGTTCCTGCAGGTCCCGGTGGAGCAGCTGGTCGCCGGCAACAACGGCAGCCTCGAGCTGATGCACGACACGCTGGTGAACGCGCTGCTCAACCCGCTTCCCGGCGCCCCCACCCGCTGGGTGGACGCCGGACGCGTCGCGTTCCTGGCCCCGGTGCCCGGCTACGACCGGCACTACGGCGTCTGCGAGCGCCTCGGGATCGACCTGGTCACCGTGCCGATGACGGCCGACGGCCCGGACATGGACATCGTCGAGCAGCTGGTCGCCGACGACCCGTCGATCAAGGGCATCTGGTGCGTGCCGAAGTACTCGAACCCCGACGGCACCGTCTACTCCGACGAGACCGTGCGCCGGCTCGCCGCCATGACGACCGCCGCGCCGGACTTCCGGATCATGTGGGACAACGCCTACGCGGTGCACCACCTGACCACCGACGAGATCGAGGTCGCCGACGTCCTCGCGCTGGCCGCCGAGGCCGGCAACCCGGACCGACCGTTCGTCTTCGGCTCGACGTCGAAGATCACCCTGGCCGGCGCGGGCGTGGCGTTCTTCGGGGCCTCGCAGGCCAACGTCGACTGGTGGCTCAAGCTGGCCTCCAAGCGGACGATCGGCCCGGACAAGGTCAACCACCTGCGGCACGCGCGGTTCCTGCGCGACGGCGACGGGCTGCGCGCGCACATGGCGGCGCACCGGGACCTGATCGCGCCCAAGTTCGCCATGGTCGAGCGGCTGCTGGCCGACTCGTTCTCCGACACCCCGGGGGTGAGCTGGACCCGTCCCCGGGGCGGGTACTTCGTGAACCTGGTGGTGCCCGACGGGCTCGCGTCCGAGGTCGTGCGCCTGGCCAAGGAGGCCGGGATCGCACTGACCCCGGCCGGGGCGACGCACCCCTACGGCAAGGACCCGCGGGACGCGATCATCCGGCTGGCCCCGACGCTGCCGCCGCTGGACGAGATCGAGAACGCGATGGCCGGTGTCGTGGTCTGCCTGAAGCTGGCGCTGGCGCGCCGGTAGGTGACAGGAGGCGAGCTCGCGGGGGAGCCCGGCCGGTCGGACCGGCCGGGCTCGGGCCTGCACGGATCCTCCCTGGTGGACCGTTCCGAGCTGGAGGTCGACGTCCTGCCGGGCGCGCAACGCCTGCTGGGCTGCACGCTCGAGGCCGACACCGAGCAGGGGCCGGTCGCGGTCCGACTGGTCGAGGTCGAGGCCTACCGCGGCGCCGACGACCCGGCGTCGCACTGCTACCGGGGCAGGACCGCGCGCAACGCGGTCATGTTCGGCCCGGCCGGGCACCTCTACGTCTACTTCGTCTACGGCATGCACTTCTGCGCGAACGTGACCTGCCTGGTCGACGGGGTGGCGGGCGCGGTCCTGCTGCGCGCCGGTGAGCTGCTGTCCGACCCCGCCGCGGCCCGCGCCCGCCGGCCGACCGCGCGCAAGGACACCGACCTGGCCCGCGGCCCGGCCCGGATGGCGTCGCTGCTCGGGCTCACCCGCGAGGACAACGGCCTGGACGTGACCGACCCCGCCTCGCGGGTACGACTGCGCGCCCGGCCCGCGCTGCCGCCGTCGTCGATCCGGACCGGGCCCCGGGTGGGCGTCGCGGCTGCGGCCGACCTGCCCTGGCGCTACTGGGTCCACGGCTCGCCGGCGGTGAGCCCGTACCGGCCGGGACGTGTCCGGTCGAGACGACACTCGACGTAGAGGCGAGGCCAGCCTCGGGTCGTCTCGCTCGGGTACACCGACCAGGACGCGATCCTCGCCCTCGGCGTGGTGCCGGTCGGCATCCGCGAGGAGCAGATCGCGGCCCTGTGCCCGGACCTGATCATCGGCATCTCGGCCGGGCTCACCCCGGAGCAGTACGAGACCTACTCCCGGATCGCCCCGACCGTCGCGGCGCCGGCCGGCTTCGTCGAGGACCTGCGCGCGCGGTTCTTCTCCGCGTTCGGCATGCGCGGGGTTCCGGCGTGCGACCGGAACGCCGGGGACCGGTTCTACGGGAGTCTGAGCACCGAGCAGCTGGGGCAGCTCGACCAGGCCGACGCCGTCGTGCCGATCACCAGCTCGGCGGCCGAGCGGACGGCGTTCCAGTCCCAGCCCGGCTACCCGGCGCTGCGGGTGGTGCGGGAGAACCGGGTCGTGGCACTCGACGACACCGAGGCCGCGGCGCTGTCGTTCTCCAGCGTGCTCAGCCTGCCGTCGGCTCTCGACTCGCTGCCGGGCAAGCTCGCCGCCGCCGCCAGGTGAGGTGCGAGGTGTCCCGGTGCGGCGACCCGCGCGCACCCCGGGCCCGCCGGGGACCATGATTGGACCCGTGAGTACGGACATCCTGGACGAGCTGGAGTGGCGCGGCCTGATCGCGCAGAGCACCGATCGCGACGCGCTGGCCCGCGAGCTGGCCGGGCCGGACCCGGTCACGCTCTACGCGGGTTTCGACCCGACGGCACCGAGCCTGCACGCCGGGCACCTCGTGCAGATGCTGACGCTGCGGCGGTTCCAGGAGGCCGGGCACCGGCCGATCGTGCTGGCCGGCGGGGCGACCGGACTGATCGGTGACCCGCGCGACGTGGGGGAGCGCAACCTGCACGACCTGGCGACCGTCGAGCAGTGGACGGGTCTGATCCGGGGGCAGCTGGAACGGTTCGTGGCGTTCGACGACTCGCCGACCGGCGCGCTGACCGTCAACAACCTGGACTGGACCGGCGACCAGGGGGTGCTCGAGTTCCTGCGGGACCTGGGCAAGCACTTCCCGGTGAACACGATGCTCGCCCGGGAGACGGTCAAGCGCCGCCTCGCCGCCGACGGGATGTCCTACACCGAGTTCAGCTACCTGCTGCTGCAGTCGCAGGACTACCTGCAGCTCTACCGCCGCCACGGCTGCCGGCTGCAGATCGGTGGCTCCGACCAGTGGGGCAACATCATCGGGGGAGTGGAGCTGGTGCGGCGGACCGAGTCCGCCCACGTGCACGCCCTGACCACACCCCTGGTCACCGACTCCGAGGGACGCAAGTTCGGGAAGTCGACCGGGGGCGGGAACGTGTGGCTCGACCCGGAGCGGACCAGTCCCTACGCCTGGTACCAGTACTTCGTCAACGTCGCCGACGCGGACGCGCTGCACTTCCTGCGCCTGTTCACCTTCCTCGGGCGCGAGGAGATCGACGCGATCGCCGAGGACCTGGCCGAGCGCCCCCACCTGCGTACGGCGCAGCGACGGCTGGCCGAGGAACTCACCACCCTGGTGCACGGGCAGGCCCAGACCGACCAGGTGACGACGGCGAGCCGGGCGTTGTTCGGGCGGGCCGAGCTGCGCGACCTCGACGCCGCCACCCTGGGTGCGGCCCTGGCCGAGGTGCCGGTGGCGGACATGGCCGGGGGCGAGCCCTCGACGATCGTCGACCTGCTCGTGTCCACCGGGCTCGTCGAGAGCCGGGGAGCGGCGCGCCGCGCGGTGAACGAGGGGGGCGCCTACGTGAACAACGCGAAGGTCCCGGACGAGTCGTGGACCCCCGGGCCGGAGGACGTGCTGGACGGGGGATGGCTGGTCCTGCGGCGCGGAAAGCGCAACCTCGCCGGGGTCCGCGTCCGGAGCTGAGCGCGCGGTCACCGCCCGCGGTCGGTTCGGACCCGCCCTGAGCTGCGACGACGGTGAGAGGGACCCCCCGGTTTCAGCACCCCGTACGCCACCCTGTAACTTTCTCCTTGTCGCCGAGACGGGACGGACAGAGCGAAGCGGGACGGAACACCGGCCCCTCCTCCACCCGTCCCCCGGCGGCGAGCCACGGACGTCGGGCCTCACGGTCGGACATCCAGTGCGAACCAGAACAAGGGTTGACCCTGCGGTCTGGTACAAGTAGTATAAGAGAGTTGCCGCCGGAACGTTCGGTGCAGCGATCTGACAGCCCCGGAAGCCCGGCCTCCTCGAGGTGTCGGCTCCGAGTGCGGGTGTCTTTTGAGAACTCAACAGTGTGTCGAGCTATGAATTTTTTGGTTT